>CANKJN010000011.1 GCA_947482345.1 Spartobacteria bacterium | reverse complement strand
TTGAACTGGTGAATCCGTCGCAACATGCCCCGAAGAGTCTCGGTGACACCGGAGAACGGGTAAGTAAGGGGCTTCAGGCCAATCGAACGGAAGAGCAGATCAAGAAACCCGTGGAGGCTTCCCTCCTCGATCGACAACCGACCCTCCATATAGGACTCTCCCGCCTCGTACTGCGGGTTCAGGAGAAGTCTCCACGCCGTCGCCTGATCATGGATGCGTATGGTGATCCTGTCCCCTTGACCGTCGCCGTAGGTTTGTGACGCACCGTGCCAATCGATGACACGGAGCGATCCGTGGGTGATCAGATTCCGAAGAATCGGATCGAGGGGACCGCGATTCCGAAGGAATGCCGACTCCTGGAAGGAATTGGTGAATTCACCGTTCCGGGAAATGAACCCCGCATTGCGCGCACGCTTCAACGTTTGCATGCGGCGACCATCGCAAGACTCGCTGAATCCAGTCCATAAGCGGAAGGACTAGATTCGGTGGGGACTAAACCGGATCTTCCGCAAGGAGTGTGGATAGGGTCCTTAACTGTTATGAGTTAGCGCAATAGAGGAGGCTCTTCGCTATTTTGAATAGGTTAAAAGCGTTACACCGTTAAAAGGTTACAATGGGCTGAACTCCGAGGCCGATTGCAACTCATGCAGGCATCTTTTGAAGGCGCTTGCTCTGACATTCCCCTCCCGAATCTCGGGTCAGGTTTCTCCCGGATCCACGTTGTAACATTTTCACTTTTTAACCCCTTTAACGCCTCCCATGATCTCAGCAATTCCCAATGCAAATTCTGGGATAAATACACTTTCTGCGGATGAACCACTAAACCTTGCCCCGCGAGTCTCCAACTGTCACAGGCACCATCACGGCGTCACTCATCCCGTGAAGGATCTTCTTGTCCGCGGGACAGACCGTCGCAAGAACCCCACCAAGGTTGGCTTTCCCGCCACTCACGAAAAAGTAGGGACTCAGGCGGGCACGTCCCTTCATCATGCGGACCGATCCGTCATCGTCGAAAAACGGTTGGTCGGTGAGAACGGAGTGACGGAAGACCTGCATGATATGGGGATGCTCCGGAAACTCCCGCAACGCATTCCCAATCGCCGCCTCCCACTCGACCCGGGGGAGATCGGCCCCCACTGACACTCCCCTCGCCCCCCAGGCACGGCCGTCGAATCCGCTGATTTTGATGATGAGATCTCGCTCCTTCTGGCTGAAGGCTCCCAGTTCCTTCCAATCCTGAATATCAAGGCGCGGGTAGACGGCATTCGGAGGAAGCGGGGCCGGGTCCAGGATCCAGGTGTAGGGGATCCAGCGTTGCAATGCCTGCATGCCACGCTCTCCAAGTTGACGCATCCAGAACTCCCGCAGGGGAGCCATCCAGAAGAGACCCATCCAGAGTTTCTCCTCCAGTTGGGCCTTCGGAGGAGGCGTGACGGTCACCTTTCCGGCCAGGGCGTCACGAAAGAGCCCCTCCGCGCAGGGGATTTGTGGAATGTCGAACATCTCGAAGAAGCGGTAGACATTCCCGTTCCAGGAGTCCCGGTTAGACTCATCGCCAACCTTCCAGGATGCACTCCCGCCTTGCTCCCTGCTCCATTTGGAAAGACGGGAGGCCAGCCACTCCATCTCCGGACGATAGGTCGAAGCCTCTTCGGAGATGAGGATCTCACCTCCGGGAAGAACGGAGGTAAACCCCGCAAGCATCCCGTCGGGACCACCGATGACCCGGGCACCAAGCGAGGCATAGGTCTCGTTGAGCCATGCGGTGAGACCGATGCCCCCGGGAATCTGATCCAGTTCGCAGATCGTGAACCCCTCCTCCGTCAGCACAAGATCCGGCCTGATCACCCGGGCGATCTGGCCACGGAATGCGGCCTCCCGTCCCAGTGCCACGACACCGGGTGGCTTTCCCCGGTCGAGCAGGCGGGCGATCCATTCGGGTTGGCGTCCCTCGACGCTCTGGCGGTAGAGCAGGTCGCAGGCATCGGCAAACTGAAGCAGGCGATGTCCCATGGATTCGAGTTCCTTGGACAGCTTGGCATCCAAGCGATAGGGGCGGGGGGCCCATCTCCACTCCTTCCCAGCAAAGAGCTCTCCTTCGGGCACCCGGCCACGAAGCTCCTCCAGGGAGAGGGTAGGTTCGGCGACGGGATCCGCGGTGCTCACGAAAGGAGATGCTTGAGAGACTCCCTCACCACATCCTCCGCAGAGGAGTCGGCTGAGAGTCTGGTCAGGACGGCCTTCACCGCCTTGTGGGCATCGACCTGCTTGTAGCCGAGCGAAATCAGCGCCAGAACCGCGTCATGGAGGTGACGTTCGACCCCGGAAGGAGCGTTTTCCCTGCTAGCGGCCTCCCACTCCGCGGCGACACCAAGCTTGTCCTTGAGTTCCAGAACGACTCTCTCCGCGGTCTTCTTGCCGACTCCCGAGATCTTGGAAATCGCGGCGATATCGGAGGTCACCACCGCCGACTTGAACTGCCCGACCTCCATGCCGCTCAGGATCGCAAGGGCCAACTTCGGACCGACACCAGAGACATGGGCCATGAGCAACCGGAAGAGATCCCTTTCCTCCGTGGAGGAGAAGCCGTAGAGAACCTGGGCATCCTCGCGGACATGGTGATGGGTCAGAACCCTGACCTTCTGCCCGGTTGAGGAGAGCTTGTTGTAACTGGAGAGAGGAATGAGAATCTGGTAGCCGATGCCGCCGGCATTGACGACGATCTGGTTCGGCAAGACTTCTTCCAGGATACCTTCGACAAAAGTGATCATGACGACATTCCTTCTACGCATGTTGGGCCGGAAAGACCAGCGGTTGTCACGACTCCTGATGAAGGGCCTTTTGATTACCTGCGCTCCGGCCATCGCCTCCCAAGACAAAGAAAGTACCCCGGGACTTCTTCTGGGTGGCTCCTTCGAGAGAATGCCGGTGCAACGCTACCTGCCCGCCTCCAAGAGGACCATTCTCTTCCCGGCCAGAACAGGACGGCACGGCGAAATCACCCCCCTTCAGGGAAATGAAGCCCTCACCGAGGCCTCATGGGACCGGTTCCTCAAGGAATCGAGGGAGCGTGCCGGACTCTTGTTGGCAACCATGGATCCGCGCATGATCAGGGATGCCCGCGGAGTGATTCAAATGGCGGTCATCAGTCAGGATGACCCCATGACCGCTTCCTGTATCCTGGCCCCCGGCTTTCTCCAGCGCTTCAGCTCGATCTTCGGTCCCGAGTTAATCGTGGCCATTCCCGCACGGAACAAGATCTACATCTTCCCCAAACTGGCAAACCGCTTGCCCGACATCTCCCGGACCATCACGGACGACTACCTCATCTCGCCAATGCCTGTTTCCACGGAGTTGTTCGAAATCTCGAAAAAGGGGATCCGGGCAGTCGGAGACATTGACCCGAACGAATGAATGAGGAGCTTTCATTTTCAATTCAGTCCGTGACGCATTTCCAGCAATGACAGATCCATCATCCGACATCCTGCTCAGTCGGAAAACCATTGCCGAACGCATCCGGGAACTTGGTCTCCGGATCACTGCGGATTTCAAGGAAAGCGATTCACTCTGCCTAGTTCCCGTCATGGACGGAGGAATGATCTTCGCGGCCGATCTGATGCGTGAGATCCCCCTCCCCCTGCGGGTCATTCCGATCAAGGCCTCCAGCTACGGAGATGGCACGACCAGTTCGGGAACGGTGAAACTCCCCGGGGGGATACCCGGGGATATCAGGGGCTGCAGCATCCTGATCATCGATGACATCCTCGACACGGGAAAGACCCTCGAAACCCTGCGAAAAATCGTGATGGACGCGGGGGCTGACAGCGTCCGCACCTGCGTGCTTCTTCGGAAGGAATCAGCCGGACACCTTCTCGCCGACTACATCGGGTTCGAGATTCCGGATAGGTTTGTCATCGGCTACGGATTGGATCTTGCCGGAGTGCATAGGAATCTTCCGGATATCCGCGTTCTGAAAGAAGACTGATCCCTATTTCTCCTGACTCAGGCCGAGGATCTTTCCTCCATACCCTGTGAGTTCCAGATACCCGGAAGACGTGACGGGAGAGCCGTTGACCCGTCCCTCTCCCTTCACGGCACCCTCCCAGTAAGCGAACGGGGGAAGAAGAAGCTCCTGATCGGCAAGCTGAGGTGTGATAGTCAAGGTCAGCGCCCTGGAGGGAACCGCGATCTCGAATCCTGCCGGATAGAGACCTCCGGTGTGTGGGCTTTTCCAGGTTCCACCGGGTGTCATGACGAGATCCTTGATCGCGGAAACGGATCCCTTCGCATCACGGATCGATCCTGAAAGAAAGACCTGCTTGCCCTGCTTGTCCCTGATCCGGAAGAGCATGAGATCCTCCCCGTTGGAAAGATGTAGCCCGGACCAATCCCATCCTGCCTCCCCGGGGTCAAGGGAGTTGGTGGCCCACTCGTGATCAAACCAAACAAGACCGCTGACCGACCGGCTTTTCCCATCGATCGTTACCGTACCGGATGCCTTGAGGCGGGTCAGGGAATAGTAGTGGGAGGCGTGTCCCGGCTTGGAGGACTTGGGACTGATGCCCTTCTCGCCATGAACCATCGGTTCCCTCTCCTGCACCAGCGTCAGATCAACCGCGCGACCTGCATCGGATGCCTTGAGGCGATAACGATCCGGCCCGATCCTCATGATCTCCCAATCCTCCATCCATGCCATCCGGGACTCTTTCCCGGTTGGAATCGAAAATCCGGCTTCACCGAAGGATCCGCGGGAGGAGCGTTGGAAATGGCGGAATGTTTTGGCGGAGCAATCCGTGAATGCAAAGTGAGCGAAGGGGAGTTCCGTCACCCGGAAGCGTGAGGATCCCTGGCTCTTTTCCCCCGGACGGATCCCCTGACGGAAAAACGTGAGTTGGAATCCAAACTCCCTTCCCTGATCGTCAGCAAGGGTTCCCGTGGCATACCACCACTCCGTCTTGAACTCCCGGTGCGGTCCATGATCTCGGGGAAAAACGTACTTCCAACCCGGTTCCGCGGCACGCCATTCCATGGCATGAGGACTCTCTGCGGCGACAAGGCTACCGGGGAGAAGCAGTGCTAGTAGACAAAGGGTTCTGATGGGGCTTCGCATGGTTCGACAGCGGAGGCTTCCAGCACCGCGGTATGGCGTCCTCCCTCCATGGGGAATGTCGGCTTGCCAATGATCTTCACCCAGCTCATCTCGGGCACCTTGAGCGGTTTGGGATACTGCACGGTGACGCCCACGGGCTTGGCATCGGCGGCGCAGCAGGTGATGAACATCCGGATCACCTGAAAACGGTCTCCCTTGGGATTTCCGGTGGTCATCGGAACCACCTGACCGGTCAATTCGACTTCTTTCCCCTCGAACTCTTCCCTGTAAGATGGCATCTGGATCGCATAGAGCATGTCGATGATCTGGACCGGCATCGGTCCGGAGGAGGAAGAGGGGGCGGTTTCGGCGAGAGTCGGCGCTTCCGAAACATTCGCCGAGGGAAGCTTCCGCAGGTCATCGACAACTCCACGGTTCAGAACAGTCGTCATCGTGAAGGCGGTTCCCTGACCTGTCACGATCATCCCGAGCGGCAGAAGGAGCAGGATCGTCTTGAAGAGAAGGAGGGCAGCGGAGGGCTTCTCCCCATCATGGTGATGATCCTCGTGAACAGGATGGTGATCGTGACCATTTTCATGGGAATGATCATGGCAGCAGACGTGATGATCACCCGAACGAAGGAAGGCATCCCGGAAGACAAAAAGTGCAAGAATCAGAAGAAGAACTCCGGAAGCCGTCGTGTAGGGCTGGAGCGAGGGATGGAGGTAGATGGTGAGTTGCCCCTTCCAGGAAAGCCAGAGGAGGAAGATTCCCCAAAGCATCAGGAGGAAAGCATCCCTGAATGACGAGAGAGAGGAGGATAGCTTCATCACCAGGCAAGGTTCAGCGCGGCAAGGCGCCAGCAGAGAAGACCGATCACCAAGAAGAGGCCCGCACCGAGCAGGAGAATGAACCGCTTCGAGAAGGCCGCCCCGTAAAGGAAGAGAAGTTTGAAATCAAACATGGGACCAAAGACCAGGAAGGCCAGTTTGGCAGCCATCGGAAAGGTGGTCAGGGTCGCGGCAATGAAGGCATCTGTCGTGCTGCAGACCGAAAGGACCGAGGCAAGTGCCATCAGTGAGGCGATGGCGAGAGGGGGATTGGCCGCAAGGGGAAGGATGATCTCCTGATTGACGGCCGTGCTGAAGAGCGATGCGGCGGCGGCACCGATGACAAAGTAGACGGAGACATCGAGAAAATCACGGGAGGCAACCGTCGCGACATTCCCGAGACGGTCCATGAGACCGCGGGACGGGGCATGATGATGAGGATGATCCGCACCACTCCCATGGGGTCCGAGAAGCCCGGGACGCAGGATCGAGAAAGGGGCGAAAAAACCAACAACCCATCCGGCCAAGACGGCAATCGAGAGGCCCAAGCCAAAACGGAATAGCGTCATCTCGACCGCACCCTGACCGCGAAAGGCCGCCAGTGTGCTCAGAATCACCAACGGATTCACGATCGGGGCCGCCAGCATATAGGTGACACCGCAGGAAACCGGGAGCCCCTTGCGGAGAAGGCGCCGCACCACGGGAACAATGCCGCACTCGCAGACTGGAAAGATCACCCCGAGAAGGCCGCTTACCAGAACGGCCGTGCGGGGATTACGGGGCAGAAGACGCGTCATGAGCGACTGCGGGAGATACTCCTCGAGAATCCCCGAGAGGATGGCTCCACCAAGCAGGAAGGGAATCCCCTCCAGCAGGATGCTCAGGAAGGCATACTGGAAATCAGGCAAGCTGAACTGAAACCAATCGGATGATAACACAGGGGAAGAGTAATGCCTGATTGATTAATGTGGAACTCAGGAAATCAGGAATGGGTTCTTCGCTTTTTTCAATGGGTGGATATGAGATTTGTCCCGCAGAGCGCCAAGACGCAGATAAAAGATTAGGCACAGGGATGAAAGGGATGAAGGAGATGGAATGCATGGCATGGCAGAAGTTTGCGCCGGGCAGAACCTTGGTGCGGACGGCTTTGGACTCACTCGGGTCATCCATGCGAACAAGGACTTGGTGTTGAGAATCCCCTTTACCCCCTTCATCCCTGTTAAAAATATTCCATTCGTCTCCATTCCTGTCTTGGGTGCCCGGCCGTTGCTTAGCATCCGTTACGGCTTGGTTCCTGATTATTGTCATTTTTCCCATTCACAAAAAAGCCCCCATGGATCGCTCCATGGGGGCTTTTGGAAGTATGGTGCTGGATTAGAGCGACTTGGCGGCGGAAAGCACGTTCTCGGCAGTCATGCCGAGTTCCTTGAGGACAGTGGCACCAGGGGCGCTAAGACCGAAGCGGTCGATCGCAACGGTCTTGCCATCCAGTCCGACAAAGCGGAACCAAGGCTCGGAGATTCCGGCCTCAATGGAAACGCGCTTGCGGCACTTGGAGGGAAGAACCTCCTCGCGGTAGGCGGCATCCTGACGGTCAAAACGCTCCATGCAGGGGACGGAAACCACACGGGCTCCGGCACCAAGCTGCTTGGCTGCATCCAAAGCGACGCTCAACTCGCTCCCGCTGGCCAGAATGATGAACTCGAGAGCCGAGGTCTCCTTGCGGGCGATGTAAGCACCCTTGAAGACACCCTTGCGGCGGACATCCACGGGAATCTCGCTAAGATTCGGGACATTCTGGCGGCAGAGGGAGAGCAGTGTGGGCCCGTCGGTACGCTCGAGACCCGCGGCGAATGCACCGGCGGTCTCCTCGGGGTCGGCGGGGCGGATGACGTCCAGACCGGGAATCGCGCGGAGGGCGGCAACGGTCTCCACAGGCTCGTGGGTCGGACCATCCTCGCCGACTGCGACGGAGTCATGGGTGAAGATATAGAGTGTCGGGAGCTTCGAGAGAGACGCGACGCGGATGGAGGGTCGGCCATAGTCGCTGAAGACCAGGAAGGTGGCGCCGGCAATGCGGAAGATTCCGTCATAGGCGTAGCCGTTCATGATCGCGCACATGGCGTGCTCGCGGATGCCGAAGTGGACGTTCCTGCCCTCGTTGTTCTCCCGGGTGAAGTCACCTCCCCCCTCGATGTAGTTGAGAGTGGAACCGAAGAGGTCGGCGCTTCCGCTAACGAGCAGTGGCATTGCCTTGGCGATCGGTTGGAGGGCGATGCTTCCGGCCTTGCGGGTGGCGATGACATCCTCGGGCTTGAAGTGAGGGATTGCGGCCAGGAGATCGGGAACCTTCTGCTCGACACCGGTGTCGAGGAGGGCCGCCAACTCCTCATTGGCGGAACGCCATGCGGCATACTCCTTTTGCCATGAAGCGTGGGCCGTGGCGCGCTTCACCTTGAGGTCGGCAAAGTAGGCGGTGACTTCGGGGGAAATGAAGAACTTCTCCTCGGGAAGACCGAGTCCCTTGCGGGCCTCGTCGGAGAACTTCACGCCCGCCTCGCCGTGTGCCTTGTTGGTGCCCTCGACCTGAGGGATGCCCTTGCCGATCATGGTGCGGCACATGATCATGTGCGGCTTACCCTTGGTGGTCTTGGCATGGTTGTAGGCGGCGAGGATGGAGCCCATGTCGTGGCCGTCGATCTCCTGGACGTCCCAGCCGTATGCCTTGTAGCGGGCGGCCACATCCTCGCTCTGGCTCACATTGAGCATGGCGTCGAGGGTGACGTTGTTCGCGTCGAAGAAAAGGATCAGGTTGTCCAGACCGAGGTGACCGGCAAGCGAGGAGGCCTCGCCGGAAACACCTTCCTGAAGGCAACCATCTCCGCAGAGGACGACGACATGGTTGTTGAAGATGGTGTGCTTGGGAGTGTTGAAGCGCGCGGCCGCCATCTTCTGAGACATGGCGATACCGACGCCGTTGGCCACGCCCTGGCCAAGGGGGCCGGTCGTTGCCTCGACCCCGGGAGTCTCGTGGAACTCGGGATGACCCGGAGTGATGCTGTGGAGCTGACGGAACTTCTTGAGCTGGTCGAGCGGTAGATCAAAGCCGGCCAGATGGAGCCATGAATAGAGGAACATGCTCCCGTGACCGGCGGAGAGAATGAAGCGGTCGCGGTTGATCCAGCGGGGGTTGGCCGGATCGATTTGAAGAACCTCACCGAAGAGGACGGCGCCAATGTCAGCGGATCCGAGCGGAAGACCAAGATGGCCCGACTTGCAGGCGGTGACGGCGTCAATGGCCAGACCGCGAGCATCGCGGGCAGCTAGTTGGAGGATTTGGGTGTTCATAAAATTCAGCTCAACAGCACACCTTCCGGAGGTCTCTTTGGCAAGCCTGCAGAGGTTTCAAAAACGACGCGGAAGCCGGCATGGCACGACGCGTTCAGCAAGATTCAGGGAACCGGTTGCTGCTGCGTCAGGCAATGGAAGGCCCCGAGGCCCCAGATCAGCTCCCTGCAATCGATGGGACGGATCATCCGGGAGGGGAATAACCCGGCCAGAAGATCCGCGGCAACAGCGTCGGAATCGCCCCCGAAGGCGGGCATCAGGACGGATTCGTTGGCGATGTAGAAATTCGCATGGCTGGCAGGAAGGCGCATTCCCTCACGCTCGATCCGGGGAGGCATCGGCATCTCCAGAACATTCAGGGGAGTGCCGTCGGAAAGGCCCATCTCCCTGAGCCGCTCGAGATTCTCCGAAAGGGGGACATGGTTTGGGTCGCCTTGATGGGGTTCCACCACGGTGACCACCGTGTCACGCGACACGAAGCGCGTGATGTCATCGACATGGCCATCCGTGTCATCGCCCTCGATGCCGTCACCCAACCAGAGGATCTGCTCAACTCCGAGATAATCGCGTAGCCCCTCCTCGATCCGCTCCCGGGTCATGGAGGGGTTGCGGTTCGGATGAAGCAGGCACGACTCTGTGGTGAGGAGGGTTCCTGCCCCGTTGGGATCAATGGATCCTCCCTCCAGGATGAAAGGAGGCTCGAAAAGCGGCAGACCAAGATGGCGGGCTATCCTGGTAGGGACGACATCATCGTCGTCAAAGGGAGGGTACTTCCCTCCCCATGCATTGTAGCCGAAGTCATTCACGGCCAGCGAGGGAGCCCCGCTTCTCTTCACAAAAATCGGACCATGGTCGCGGCACCATGGCTCGTTGGTGGGATTGTGGTGAAACTCGACGCGCTCCATGGGAGCCGCCTTGGAGAGCAGTCCCCTCACTTCCCTCTCCTGATCAAGCGAGGAGATATTCACCCTGAGAATCTCGGACTCGGCAAGAGCAGTCGCCATCCGGACCAACGTCGGCACGACACGGTCATAGCTGTCGGGAAAACTCTGTCCCCCCGCATGAGGCCAGGAAATCCATGTCGCCTCATGCCTCTCCCACTCCGCGGGCATGGTATAGCCCAAGGCACGAGGGGTCTCGGCAGCAGCCGTCACAGCCAATGACTCAATTAGAAAGATGACTCGCCCTGCAAGCGCAACTCTTGCTTAGAGCGCCTGGAGTTTCTCGAGAAGAGCCGCCTTGGAGGCAAGGCCGGTCATCCGTTCCACGAGCGCTCCGTTCTTAAAAATCATCAGGGTGGGAATCGCGGTCACGCGCTGGGCGCCCGAGACGTTGGGAGCCTCGTCGACATTCACCTTGGCCACGGTGACCTTGCCTGCCAGTTCCTTGCCAAGCTCCTCGATCACGGGTGCGATCATGCGGCAGGGACCACACCATGGCGCCCAGAAATCGACCAGCAGGGCCGGCGAGGAGGCGACGGTGGAGTCGAAATTGGAATCGTTCAGTTCAAGGACGTGCTCGGAGGCCATGGTATGGGATGGGTTTGTGGTTTCTATTGATCAGGAAAGGAATGTCCAAAGCTGGACACCAAAGGCAATCATAGCGAGCACTGCGGCGGCAATGAGGAAAGGAAGAGGAACGGACCCGGCTGGAACGGCCTCCTCCACCTCACCCAAGTTGGCAGGCTTGGATTCGACATTCTTGGGGGCCGGCACCGAGGAATCCTTTTTCCCTTCGGCGGAAGCCTCGGTAGCCGCAACGGCGGGCTTACGTGCAGCAGCAGGCGCAGGCGAGGGCTGAAGCTTGATGGTGGCTTGAGGCATCGGCTTTGCCGGAGCACTCTCGGCGAGCGGTTGCGGCTTGAGAGGAGCCGGAGTGGATGCCGGGGAAACCGGAGGCGTGCCGCCCGCTGGCACCGGGGCTTTAGGTGCAGAAACCGAGGCCGGAGCAGGAACAGCTCCGGGGGGCTTGAGAGGAGCCGGAGTGGATGCCGGAGAAACCGGAGGCATGCCGCCAGCTGGTGCCGGGGCTTTAGGTGCAAAAACCGAGGCCGGGGCAGGAACAGCTCCGAGGGGCTTGAGAGGAGCCGGAGTGGATGCCGGGGAAACCGGAGGCATGCCGCCAGCTGGCGCCGGGGCTTTAGGTGCAGAAACCGAGGCCGGGGCAGGAACAGCTCCGGGGGGCTTGAGAGGAGCCGGAGTGGATGCCGGGGAAACCGGAGGCGTGCCGGGTGGTTTCAAGCCGCTTGGTGACACTACAGTCGGTGACTTCAGTGGCGCAGGCGCGGACGGCGCTGCAGGTCCGCCGGGGGGCTTGGGAGCCGCGGTTGCAGGAGCTACGGCGGGCGACGTGCCAGAAGGCATCTGCGGCATGAATGGCTTGAGCGGTGCAGGCGATCCCGATGAAGTTCCTGCAGCTGTACCAGCTGCTGGAACCGGCTTGGGCGGCAACTTCAGGGGGGGAAGTTTCACCGGAGCACCGGGATTTGGAGAAGGAGTCCCGGAGGGACTGGGGGAAGCGGGAGAAGTGGAGGGAGTTTCGCTCACGATGGTTGGAAAAAATGAATAGGAAGTAAAATGGTACCTTCCTAGGGTGTCAATCACACTCCCTAGGGTCGGGATCAGTGCATGGGGAGGTCAATTTCCCTGAGCCGCCCTGGCTGTCCGCACCCCTTGCATTTCGGTAGTGAGATCCTTGAGAATATTGAGTGCCTCACGCTTGACGGGATCAGGTACATTGGCGGCACTCCCCTCCTCTTCGGAGTCCTCGCCATCCTCGGAGAGTTTGGCCGCCTTGTCGCGGAGAGGCTTCTTTTTTGCCACAACCTTGGGCAGAACGGGTTTGTCCAAGGTATCGAGAGTGACTTCCAGGGCGGGGGGATTCTGCACGGGATTCTTCTTCCGCTCGGCCATGCGCTGTTCCTTGCGTTGCTTTTCCTGGGCGATCTCCTCCTTGCGGACTTTCTCGTTGAGGGAAAGCTTGTTGAGTTCGAGTCTCTCCTGGAAGCGCTTCATGTCTTCGTTGATGTAACGGAACTCGGCATCCTTGGCGACGCGTTCCTGGGAGCGGTTCTTGAGCGAATCAATGAGGGAGGCGGTGGAGGAAAATCGGTTCACCGGCAGAGGGTCTACCTCGTCATAGGCCAGAGGATTGGGAAGCGAACTCTCACCGATTTCGGGAGTATCAGTGGGTGACGGAACCACGATGTCCGAAAGGACCCCCCGATGCTGGGTGGAACCGCCCGAGACACGATAGAATTTCTGGATCGTCAGCTTGAGAGATCCGGCTTTCGCCCCCTGATCCTGAAAAAGCGGCATAAACTTTCCCACATCATGCACTTGCTGCACGGTACCCTTGCCGAAGCTTCGCTGGTCACCGACCACTACCGCGCGGCCGTAGTCCTGCAGAGCGGCCGCGAAGATCTCGCTGGCCGAGGCACTGAGCCTATTGACAAGAACGACGACCGGACCGGTGTAGAACGGCTCCTTGTCATCAGCACGGGCGACCGTCACCTTGCCGTTGGCATCCTTAGCCTGGACAACCGCCCCGGGGCCCACGAAGAGGCCGGTCAAGTTGATCGCCTCCTCAAGCGAACCTCCCCCGTCTCGGCGCAGATCGATCACAAGCCCCTCGATTCCCTCCTTCTTCATGCGCTCCAGAATGCGGCGCACATCCTTGGTTGTGCTTTTGGGACCTTCCGATGGGGCATTCTTGCCGGCCAGTGATTTTGCATTGCCTTCAAAGTCCGCGTAGAAAGAGGGGAGCATAATCCAGCCGAACTTCATCTTATTGGCGTCGGTGTTATTGAGTTCGATCACCTCTCCCTTGGCCTCGGATTCCTTGAGCTTCACCTCTTCACGGGTGATCTCGATGACTTTCCTCTTGGAGGGATCGGTGGCATTGGCAGGGATCACCTGAAGACGTACCTGCGATCCCTTGGCACCGCGGATTTTCTCAATCACCTTGTCGAGCTTCATGTCGACCACATCTTCGAAGGGTTGCTTTCCCTGAGCCACGGCGGCAATCCGGTCGTTGGGCTTGAGGCGCCCGTCCTTGTCGGCAGGCCCCCCGGGCATGACATCAACGATTTTCGCATAGCCATCATCGGTTCGCAGGACGGCACCGATGCCGACCAGGGAGAGCCTCATCTGGATGTTGAATTGCTCCCTCTCAGACGGACTCATGTACTCTGAGTGGGGATCGTAACTAATCGCCATCGACTTGAGGAATCCGGCGATCACCTCCTCGTCGCTCTGCTCATTAACACTCTTGAGGATTTGATCGTAACGTTTCGTCACCACTTTGGCGGGGGGATTGAGCGGATGCTCGTTCAGGTTCTCCTGCAGGAGCTCCGCCTCGATCCGGTCAGCCCAGAGTTGGTCGGCTTCCTCGAGGGTTGTCGGCCAGGAGGCCTTCTTGCGGTCGATCTGGACGGCCTTGTCAGTGGCGAAATCGTGAGGGGCGTCCGCCAGGGCTTTGTTCTTGGCAACACGATCCTCGAGGCGCTGGCGGAAACGGGTGAAAATCTCACGTGGCGCGCTCAGGTCACCGTGAAGAATCTCGGAGGAGAGTGTCGGTGAAAAACGCTGAAGGAACTCGTCGACATCACCCTGTGTGAAGTAGAGATGCGAGTAATCGAGCATCTGAAAGTAATTCTTCAAGACGCGCTCCGACATCGTCTGCTGGGGCTCCGAATCCAAGCGGGGAGGATTCTTCTCGGAGAGGGAAAGCGGGTGGAGGTAATGGCCCTGTTCCAGCATCCTGGCAACCGTCACCGCGACGGGAGACATGTCCGTGGAAACAGTGTTGGTGGCGGCACGAAGTGGGTTCCCCGACGGGATAAGCAGGAGCAACAGGGCTCCAAGAACCTTCGCAGGGAGTTTTGAAAGCCTGAACGACAGATTAATCATGAAAGAGAACCGTTGCAGGGGAGACAGGAAAAAGCAACCATTGATGAAATGCACGTTCATGAGACAAACGAAGGTCCAAAAATGTTCACCGGAGGTGCACTGGAGACCAATTCTTATCTGATCAGATGCCCTGAAGGGAATCTTCTGGTGGATGCCCCCGAGGGTGCAGCCGAAGCTTTCCGGGAGACTCCCATCTCCCTTCTGGTGCTCACCCATGGTCATTTTGACCATGTCTGGGATGCGGCTGCCTTGGCACGCCTCCATGGATGCCCTGTGGCCATGCATCACGTCACCGAAGAGATGCTTGCCGACCGGGGGCTTCTCAGGCGCTTCGGGATGGATCTGGAAGTGGAACCGGTTGCCGCCTCCCAAAAACTTTCCGAAGGGGCTGGTGTGGACCTTCTGGGGAGAAAATTCGATCTGTACGAGGTCCCGGGACATTGCCCTGGGAGCCTCTGCCTCCACGATCCCGCAAGCGGAAGACTCTACGGCGGGGATGTCCTTTTCGCGGGCGGGGTCGGCCGCTGGGATCTTCCGGGCGGAGATCGCGAACTTTTACTATCCGGAATCCGCCGGAAACTGCTTCCCCTTCATGAAACGACAATCGTCCACCCTGGCCACGGACCGGCGACGACGATCGGTGAGGAATCGCAAAACAACCCTTATCTTCAGGACTCGACACCTTTCTGACGCATCAACTAGAAACAGAACATGCCCTCCTTTGCCTACATTGCACTTGATGCCCAGGGTCAGCAGATCAGTGATTTCATCGATTCAGCATCGCAGTCGGAAGCCGTGGCAGCGCTCCGCAGTCAGGGACTCTTCCCCACCAGCGTGAAAGAGCAGGCACGAAGCGCGAAAGCAAAGTCGGCATCACCCGGCAAGGGGGGCAGGAAGACGGGATCCAAGGAGATCAAGATCAACATCCCCTTCCTTGAAAAGAAGACCATCAAGAGCAAGACTCTCATGATCTTCACCCGTCAGTTGGCCACTCTCATTGATGCGGGCCTGCCACTGCTGCGCGGCCTCTCGGTTCTGGGCAAGCAGGAGCCTGATCCGGTTCTCAAAAAAACAATCAACCAACTGGCCGAGGCAGTACAGGGCGGCGGAACCTTCAGCGACGGACTGACGTCGCATCCGCGGATCTTCAACAAGCTCTACGTCAACATGGTGAAGGCCGGCGAACTGGGCGGCGTCCTTGAGGTCGTGCTCAACCGTCTCGCCGAGTTCCAGGAGAAGGCCCAAAAGGTTAAAGGGAAGGTCCAGTCGGCCATGATGTATCCCGCGATCGTCATGGTCATCGCCATCATCATCATGGGATTCCTGCTGGTCTTCATCGTGCCGAAGTTCGAGCAGATATTCGCCGACATGCTCGGAGGCAAACCCCTACCCCTCCTTACCCAGATCGTTGTCGGTGCAAGCCGTGGAATCCAACAGAACATCCTCCTCATCATCGGAGGCGTCGTGGGTCTGGTCTTCGGCCTGAAATATGCGATTTCCACCCCCAAGGGTGCCGGCCTCTTCGACCAGTTCATGCTCAAGGCCCCCCTCTTTGGCGACCTGACCCGCAAGAACGCAATTTCCCGCTTCACACGCACCCTCGGGACCCTCGTGACCAGCGGCGTACCGATCCTCCAAGCGCTCAATATCACCAAGGAGACCGCCGGGAACGCCGTCATCTCCACTGCGATCGCCAAGATCCACGACGCCGTCAAGGAGGGGGAATCGATCGTCCGCCCCATGGAAGCCAGCGGAGTCTTCCCCGCGATGGTCATCAGCATGGTCGATGTGGGTGAAGAGACCGGACAACTCCCGGAGATGCTGCTGAAGGTCGCCGATCTCTACGACGACGAGGTGGACAGTGCCGTCGCCGGCCTCACCTCCCTCATGGAACCGATCATGATCGTCTTCCTTGCCGTGGTGGTCGGTTCGATCGTTATCGCGCTCTTCCTGCCGCTCATCGGCATCATCAGCGGCATGCAGCAGTAATCATCCGGGAGCCTCTTATGAAAAGCACAAGGCATGAAGGTTTTACCCTTATCGAATTACTGATCGTCATCACCATCATCGCGATTCTTGCCGGCCTTATTCTCTCAGCCGCCGGATATGCCCAGAAAAAAGGTGCACGCTCGCGGGCCGAGGCCGAGATCGCTGCTGTCGGTGCGGCCCTTGAAAGCTACAAGGCTGACAATGGGGATTATCCCGCAGGAACAGGTTCATCGGTTCTCATCACAAGCCTCATGCCAGGCAGTGGCAAGGTCTACCATGAGTTCAAATCAAGATTTACCAATTCATCGGGTTGGTTGGATCCCTACGGTAACACCTACGGGTATATCTACACCAACGGATCGCCCAACAACGGTGCCAACAACTATGATCTTTGGTCTACCGCCGGTGGCGGAGCCCCCAACACCTGGATCAAGAACTGGTAGAGAATTTGAATTTACGAAGGGCTGCCCACCGTCCTCAAACCCTTCCACCCGCCGACCACAAGCTGTGACCAGCTCTCGAGCTCATTGTGACGGGAGGCCAGTTCCTCGAGGGTGAGGAATCCCAGTTCGGCGATCGCCTCTTCATTGGCCTTCACCGATGGTTCCGCGAGCTGGCACTGGTGGACGATCCCGAGATGGACGGCACCGACGGGATTCGTATCGTCATTGAGCACGGCAAGCGGGCGCTCGATGAAACAGCTCTCGATGGAGAGCTCCTCCTGAAGCTCGCGCATCAAGGCGCGCTGGTAGGCGGCGGCGTCAAAGGCCTCCCCCAACCCGTCCCCGTCGTTGATGTGCCCGCCGATCCCTACAGAGCCTTTCTTGAGAAGACGCTTCTCACCAGAGCCACTCCCGCGGCGGTAATGGAGGATCCTGTCACCGGCGGTGACCACCACATAGGGAATGAGTTGCTTGAGAGAGGGATCCTCCTCCGCCTCAGCGCGTGGAACAAAAAAGTGATTCCCGGACTCCAGAAATACAGGCAAATACCGGGAAACCTCGGCATTGAGGCCATGGAAGGAACCAAGTTCATCAAAGAGAGAACGGCGGACGACGAGGACTTGTTCGGACATAAGATTCGCTATCAGTATCAGCCCTGGCCCTTCAGGACCTCCACGAACTCCTGGAAAAAAGGAGCAGAGTCGCGAGGTCCCGGCGAGGCTTCGGGATGGAATTGGACCGCCCTCACCATCTTGGTGCGATGGCTGATCCCGGCAACGGTTCCATCGTTGAGATGGCGATGGGTGATTTCCAGATCCTGTGGCAATCCCTCCTCCTTCACCGCATAACCATGGTTTTGCGAAGTGATCAGGACGCGGCCCGAGCGGAGATCCTGGACAGGTTGGTTGGCGCCGCGATGTCCGAATTTCAGTTTGAAGGTCGAGGCTCCGAATGCCAGCGAGAGAATCTGATGGCCCAGGCAGATGCCGAACACGGGCTTCACCTCTGCCAGACGCCGGGCCGTCTCATGGGCCGCCGTGAGAACCGCGGGATCTCCGGGGCCGTTGGAGAGGAAGATGCCGTCAGGATTGAATTCCAAGGCCTTCTCTGCCGGCGTATCCGAAGGCACCACCATCACCCTCACTCCATGCGCGCGGAGCAGGCGGAGGATATTGCGCTTCACCCCGAAATCATAAAGAACGACCAGAGGTTCCTTGGAGGGACGCTCCAGACGCTCTGCACCGAACGGGAAGCTCTCCTTTCCCTTGGGATCCCACTCATAGACGCTCTTGGTGGAGACCTCCCCGACCAGATCGAGTTCCTCGAGCTTCGGAGCCCCCTTGGCCCTCGCAATGGCGGCCGCCTCGTCGCTTCCATCCGTGGAGATGCAGGCGCGCATCGCACCCTGCGTCCTGAGGTGACGGGTCAAAGACCTGGTGTCGATGCCGCCGATCGCGGGGATGGAGTGCTTCCGGAGATAATCAGGCAGGGACTCATCCGATCGCCAGTTGCTCTCCAGGCGCGACAACTCCTCGATCACAAAACCGCTGACCTGCGGTCGGTCACTCTCACCATCCTCGACCCCTGTCCCGTAGTTGCCGATGAGCGGATAGGTCATTGTGACGATCTGCCCACGGTAGGAGGGATCGGTGAGCACCTCCTGATAACCGCTCATCGAGGTATTGAAACAAATCTCCCCGACGGAGTTGCCGAGTGCCCCGATGGAGATTCCGTGAAAGACGCGTCCATCCTCCAGTGCGAGGATGGCGGGATTGGTTGTGTTCTGAGAAGCAGCCATGAAATTGTGCCCGATACTTCACCATGCACACCTCTCGGGTGCAACCATTACTGAACTGAATCCATCCGGCTATTGCACCTGTCGAACGGGTTTTCTAGACTTGGTTGTTCGTGCACTTACGGAATCCCCAGACTCTGCTGGCCGCCTTCCTCATCCTTCTGACGGGGTTGCTCTGCCCTGCCCTGGCCCAAAGCATTTCCAAAACAGCCGAGGGCTTCGACCTCCCCGTGGCCCCCCCCAACGGAGAGGGGTACTACAAGTCCCGGGGCTTCCGGGCAGGCGGACACCTAGGCGAGGACTGGCTTGTGACGGACGGGAGCAGCGCCCGCAGCCTTGGGAAGCCAGTCCATGCCATCGGAAACGGCCTGGTCGTGCTGGCCCGCGACATCCTTGTCGCATGGGGCAATGTCGTCGTGATCAGGCATTCCTGGATCGAGAACAGACAGCTTAGGTTCGCCGACTCACTCTACGCCCATCTCGACAGGATCCAAGTGCGTGAAGGACAGCAGGTCTCGCGCGGACAACTCATCGGCACCATCGGGAACAACCATGGAATGTACCCCGCCCACCTTCATTTCGAGATCCACAAGGATCTGACCATCGGGGTGAACCATGCCGGGGGCACCCGCGATCTGGGCAGTTACTGGCTGCCGACGGAATTCATCATGGCGCGACGACACCTCGCGGGAGGCGGTCGTAACGTCCCCACCCCCGCAGCCAACTTCCTTCTTCCATCACCCGATCATCCCTGGACCTTCCACCGGAAGGGCAGGAGTTCCAAGGAACGGGGGAAAACCAAGGGTTCATCCCATTCCCGCTCAGGATCACCCTCGTCTCACTCACGATCCTCCGGCACCTACAAGGTGAATCGCTACAGCGATCCTTATACCAAGTCCCAATAGGAATCGGACTTAAAAGACTGTCTGAAAACTCGGGAAAGCAGCGTTGGCAGCGATTCTCCCACGCAGGTGCCTGACCATCCAGCCCCCCTTGCTCTCGCGCGTCATTCCCCAGTTTTCAGAAAGTCTCTAAGCGTTTTGATTAGAAGTCGATAAGCGATCCTACAGCTACAAGAGTTATATAATAAACCTATGATGGTCGGCGATGAACGAGCTTTCCTCGCCCCAGAAAACTGTACTTCGGAAGATCGCGCGACTCCGGAGAAACAGAACCTCGGAAGCCGCGCCAAACAGCACAACGACCGACGGAAGCCAGCAATCGGATGGGAACATACTCGGTTCCGAACTCCGTGTCATTTGCCTTTATCCCTCGGTCATAGCCGGAAAACTTGCCCGGGAGTGGATCGAGAAAGCGGTGCATTCGATGACTCCAAATGCCTGCACCTGCATCGAGTATTTCAATTACTCCGTCCTGAGCCATGACGGCATCAGCTGGGAGCATGTCATTGAGAGGATCAGGCCGGACGTCATCCTCATGGTCGGGGACGGGAATCACACCTTGAGCTCAGGGCTCAGGAACTCCCTGAGGAAACTCTTTTCCAACTCGAACGGCTCCTCGAAGCCGATGGTGATCTTCCGGGATCTGGAACCGGAGCCGACACTCAACACGCGGGTCCTCCTCGACTACGTCTCCGCCCTTACCCGTCAGAATCAATGCGAACTCAGCGCCATGAACGGGAACGGAACTCCCATCAGCTGTTTCCGTCAGCCTCTTCATCTCCTCAAGACGAGAAAATACCGTGAATAAGCCAACGACATCCCATCCCGATCCGACGAAAGAATTCTCAAGCCTGCGTGAGCAGGTCTTTCTGCGGATACCTGATCCCAATCCCTGGCCCCTCAAGATCGGATCAAGGATCCAGCAAAGGCTTGCAACCCGTGTCTCACGTCTCTTTCCAACCCCGGTCAGGCATTCCGACCCATCAATCCCTCATTCGGCGGCATGTAACGAACAACCCCTCCACACACCATGAAGGTCCTCATCACGGGCGGCGCAGGCTTCATCGGATCGCATCTTGCCGAGTATCATCTCGCAAAGGGCGATACAGTGACCGCTGTCGATGACCTGAGCACGGGTTCGAAGGATGTCTTCAAGGGATTCAAGCCAGACCGCTTCACATTCGTGGAGGGAGACATCCTCACATGGAAGGATCTTGACCGAGAAGTGAAGCGGGCCGACAGGATCTATCACATGGCCGCCGTGGTCGGTATCGTCCGGGTCCTCCGGGAGCCGGTCGAGGTCACACGGGTGAATGTCCTCGGAACGGAACGACTTCTGGAATCGGTCGTCCGTTCCCATCATCTTCCTGAACTGGTCATCGCATCGAGTTCCTCCGTGTACGGACACACCAAGCAGGAACTTCTTGGTGAGGAGAGCGAATTCATCTTCCGCCCGGAACAGGGGGGGCTCACGGGCTATGCGATCAGCAAACTCACCAATGAGATCCAGGCCATGGCTTACCGTCATATCCATGGCCTTCCCATCACCATTCCAAGACTCTTCAATGCCGTGGGGCCCAGGCAGTCCGGCAACTACGGCTTCGTCCTTCCCCGCTTCATCAAGCAGGCTCTCTCGGGAATCCCGCTGACCGTCTACGGCGACGGCACCCAAACACGATCCTTCTGCGATGTGCGTGATACGGTCCGGGCCCTCGCCCTTCTTGCCGAGAATCCGAAGGCCTGGGGACAACCGGTCAATGTCGGAAATGCCCGTGAGATCACGATCCTCGATCTGGCGCGGCTAGTCATTGAACGCTCCGGGAGTTCCTCCCCGATCGAGTTCATCACCTACGCCAGGGGCTATGGAAGCGAGTTTCGTCAAACGACACAGCGTCGCCCATCCATCGAACGACTGCAGGAGCTCACCGACTTCCGTCACTCCTGGTCGCTCGAACAGACAATCGATGACCTGATCCGTCGCAACAGCGACCGAATCGTCCCCCAAGGCAGACTTCTATGAAAAAAACTCCCCCCCTCCCCTTCTTCCATACCCTTCTGCTTCTCCTCACACTAACCCTCATGGCGCCCTCATGGATGAAGGCGGAGGATGCCAATGCCGCAACTCCGGAGCCGCAGGGCATCCAGATGGAACAGACCGAAGAAACCGCCACCCTGGAACCGATGGTCGAGCAGACCATCTCCTCCCCTCCCCTGAGACTCTTTCAGATGGCACAGCTCTCGGAATCGCAAGTCCAGTTGGTCAAGGCACGCGAGGAATACAGGGCGGCACTGCAACAGAATCCCGAGGATTCGGTGCTCAGGGCCAAATACGCATGGTTTCTCTATTCCAACGGATTCCACGACAAGGAATGCCTCCGTCTTCTTGAGAAGAGCCTCCAGAGCGGAGCGACCTCCGATCCTGTTTCTTGTTTCAATGCCATCGTTGAGGTTCGTGACGAGCTCGGACTTCCAGCAACTCCCCTGAAAAAGCCACCCGGCTTCGTCCGGAAGGCTCCCAAGAAGGGAGCGGCCACACACCCTGCCCATGTTGCCAAGGGAAGAAAGTCACCTGATCGTGACAAGGAGGTCATCACCTCTGAGGAACCCGTGGAGAGTTTCAAGCGCTGGCTTCTCATTCCGAGCTACAGCTACAGCTTCTTCAACGAAGGGCGACAGGGATGGATGGAGGAGGATGTGCAGCTCTATTATAGGGTGAACAAGAAACTCACCGTCGGAGGTGAGATCGATATCCTGGATCGCCCCCCATCGGGTACCAATATCTACTACAGCGCCCTCGCCTCCTACTACCTCTGGAAGTATCTCGAGGTCCACGGGAAGATCTCCATCTGCCCCGCCCCCACCTTTGCGGCGACACAGGTCTATTCAGCGGGAGTGATCTATCAGGCGATGCCGCGACTCGGACTGTTGATGGACTATCAACGCTACAATTTCATCCAGGGACCGCTCGATCAGCTCAATCCGGGGATCGTCTTCAACATCAATGACGACAACTCGATCGTCCTTCGGTACGTCAGGGGTTGGGCCTTCTACGATCTCGAGTACAACTACTATTCCGCGGCGCTGAACCTCTCGCTTCCCGGTAAGCGCCGGCTGAGTCTTGCCTTCGCCTACGGTACCGATCCCGATGCGCAGATCGGCGCGGATGGCAGCAATGTGACAACCCTCAGCCCCGCCTACACCTATTCCGTCTTCTTCACCCAGCCGATCACCCGGGATCTCAATCTCTTTGCGGGGATCCAGTACTGCTACCGCCTGACGGAGAATAACAATCCCCTCTATCAGCAGTTAACACCAACCCTCGGCTGTTCGCTGAGATTCTGACCATGAACCTTCTCACCATCGTCTTCTACACGGCTGCAACGCTCACTGTTCTCAGCCTTGTTCTTCTTCTTGTCATCATCGGCCTGCGCCTGATGACCGACAGGAATATTCGTCGGGAATCTGAATTCCGAAGCAGGGCGGAACCGCTTCTCCGATCCTTCCTTGCAGGTGATGTCACCGTCGAGGTTGCCGCCGCGGTCCTTGGGAAGAGCCCCCGACTTGCGAGAGAGATCCTGATGGAGCAGGCGGACTCGCTCGGCGAGGGAGGCAGGGAGAAACTCGCCCCCCTCACGGGAACCTTTCCCTTCGTGGGATCCGAACTCTCCAACCTGCGGAGCAGAAGCTGGGAGAAACGTCTCAGGGCGGTGGAGGCGCTCGGATATCTGGGGAACGACACCGCCCTGCCCGGACTGATGAACGCTCTCCGCGACGATGTGCTCTCGGTCCGATTCGCCGCCGCTCAATCACTCGCACGACTCGGATGCCAGGATGCCGCGGAGCCGATCCTGCGGGCCCTCGATGTTCCGGGGGAAGTCTCGCAGAGAAGGGTTGCCGAGGTGCTGATGATCCTCGGCCCCCGGGTCACCGACCCGATGATCGCACTCCTCTCGCACCCCACGATCAATGAGACAGCCCTGGCGATTGCGGCGCGAGTTGTCGGATCGCTGAAGATTCAGAGAGGGCTCACCCCTCTATGCCTCCTGCTCACCCACCCCTCTCCGAATGTCCGACTGAATGCCGTCCGCTCCATCGCCTCCATTGCACCCCATGGAGACCATTCGACGATATCCGCAATATCCGCGATCGCCGAGGATCCCTCATGGGAAGTCCGCAACGCCGTCATGCAGGCCCTGGGTAAACTGGGCGCGTCGGAGCATGTTCCCCTCCTCCTCCAGGGACTCTCCGATCAGGAATGGTGGGTCCGCCACTCTGCTGCCGAGGCTCTCCACGGACTCGGCGAGACCGGCATTGCCGAACTGAGGAATGCCGCCGAGCACCATGTCGACGGCTACGGGCGAGACATGAGCCGACAGATCCTCCAGCAGCACTTCATTCTTCAACCCCGCACCGAGACACACCCATGACAATCATCCGCATCCTTCTCTGGCTCATCCTTGTCTACTACATCGCGCTGCATGGCATCTATCTGCTGCTTCTGCTGATCGGATCGATACAGATCAGGCGCTACAAGCAGGCGATCACCTTTGCGGAATTCCGCAGGATCGCCGAGTCGCACCTCTCGATGCCCGTGAGCCTGATCATCCCTTGCTTCAACGAGGCGGCGATCATCGGTTACTCCGTCAGGAGCGCGATGCGGCTGAATTACCCGCAATTCGAGATCATCGTGGTGAGCGACGGCTCCACGGATGACACCATGAAGGTGCTGACGGAAAGCTTTCAACTCAACAAGATAGACCGGTTCGGCAGACGTCTGCTCGAGACTCGTGAGATTCTCGGCGTTTACGCCTCCTCCTCGCATCCCAACCTTGTCGTCGTCGAGAAGGAGAACGGTCGAAGGGCCGATGCGATCAACGCGGCCGTCTCGATGGCCCGATATCCCCTCCTCTGCGTCATCGATGCCGATACTTTCCTCGAGGAGGATGCGCTGCTTCACATGGCCCGTCCCTTCCTGCGCGACACCCGCGTGGCGGCAGTGGCCGGGGTGGTCCGACCCTCCAACGGCCTGACGATGGTCGATGGCAGGATCGTCGCGAAAGGGTTCCCAAAGACACTCCTCGGGATGAACCAGGAGGTGGAATATGCACGCAGCTTCCAGTGGGCGAGGATAGGCCTATCACGACTTCGAAGCATGCTCTGCATCTCAGGGGCGCTCA
Source organism: Spartobacteria bacterium (assembly GCA_947482345.1). Classification (GTDB taxonomy): domain Bacteria; phylum Verrucomicrobiota; class Verrucomicrobiia; order Chthoniobacterales; family UBA6821; genus UBA6821. Next base: position 11,253 of record CANKJN010000011.1, on the reverse strand, counting down.
TCCTGATCAGGAAGACAATCTTCGAGAAACTTGGCGGTCCTTGGCCCGGAGCCATGACCGATGACATCGAGTTCACCATGAGGATCAACCGCCATCTGCATGACCGCAGGAACAAGGAGGACCAGAAGCTCGTCTTTGCCCCGGACGCCGTCTGCTACACGGAGATCCCGGAGAAACTTGGGCAATACGCCTCCCAGAGGAACCGATGGCAGCGCGGGACCCTGCAGGCGCTGATGCGGAACCGGGGCATGATCTTCAATCCCCGTTACGGCATGACGGGGCTCTTCGGCATGCCCTTCTTCCTGGTCTTCGAGGGATTGGCCGCGATCGTCGAACTCTCGGCCTGGATCCTGATGGTTGTCTGCCTGGTTCTAGGAATCGCGACGGGATTCGAGATTCTTCTCATGATCTACCTAGCTTACATTCTGGGGGTCTTTCTTTCCCTCTCCGCAGTCCTGCTCACCGAGTCAGGGCGCCTTCGCTGCGCATGCTGGAGGGATTTCTGGAGGCTTCTGCTCGCCATCTTCGTGGACAATCTCGGCTTTCACCAGTTTCACCTCCTGATCCGTGTCATCGGCACGTTCCAGTATGTTCTCGGTCGTAGGGACCTCGGACGTGCCATGGAACGAATGAACCATCACCCCACTCCCGCATGATCACAAAACCCACCAACTCTCTTTACGAAGTGGCCGTCGTCGGCCTGGGCTACGTCGGCATTCCGCTGGCCGTGGGATTTGCCGAAGCCGGATGCAGGACGCTCGGGTTCGATCTCGATCAGGAACGGATCGATGTCCTTCAGGACGGTCGCTCGCCGATCACGACGGTTTCCTCAGAAAGGATTGCCCGTGCAATGGGAAGAAACCGTCTGGATTTCACCACGGACAGGAACCTTCTCAGCAAGAGCGAGTCAATCATCATCTGCGTTCCGACGCCGCTCCGGAGACACCTTGATCCCGACCTCGGCTTCATCATCCGTGCAGGAGAGGAGATCGCTCCCTCGTTACGACCAGGCATGCTTGTCTCTCTCGAATCAAGCACCTACCCGGGTACGACAAGGGTCGACCTTAAAAAGGTTCTCGAGAAAGGATCGGGACTCAAGGCAGGGGTCGACTTCGCATTGGCCTTCTCCCCCGAGCGCGAGGATCCCGGAAACGAAAAAAGCGTGTTCAAGGAGATGCCAAAGGTGATCGGGGGAATTACCCCAGCCTGCAGGGAACGTGCCGTCGAGTTGTACTCACGCGCCGTTCGCCAAGTGGTTCCCGTCAGCAGTTGCGACACCGCGGAAGCGGTGAAGCTCACGGAGAACATTTTCCGCTTCATCAACATCGCTCTCGTCAACGAACTCAAGCGGATCTACACCCCCATGGGGATCGACATCTGGGAGGTCATCGACGCCGCCAAGACAAAACCCTTCGGCTTCATGCCATTTTACCCGGGCGCGGGCGTAGGCGGTCACTGTATCCCGATCGACCCTTACTACCTGACTTGGAAGGCCCGGGAGTACAACCTCGACACCAAGTTCATTGAGTTGGCGGGACAGATCAACCGTGGCATGCCCTACTACGTGGTTAACCGATTGATGGAGGCGATGAATTCCGAGGGAAAGTCAATCCAGGGAAGCAGGATCCTCGTGGTTGGTGTCGCCTACAAGACGGGTATTCCCGACGACAGGGAGTCCCCTTCCTACGAGATCATGGACCTGCTTCGCGAGAAAGGTGGCATCGTCGACTACCACGATCCCTTTGTTCCGGAGATCACGGAACACGGCGGGGGAAAAGCTTGGGCAGGGCATCAATCCATTCCATGGTCACCCGAGAGCCTCTCGCTCTATGACGCCGCCGTGGTATGCACCCCTCACCACGGAATCAACTACGGGCAACTCGCAGAACTTATCCCCCTGATCATCGATTCCTGCAACATCGTCCCCAAGGATCGGATAGCCCGCGTCATCCCCGCCTAATCCAAGAAATAGAGAGAAACACTCCCGCAGAGGCGCTGAGGCGCGGAGAAGATATTATGAGCAAGCCTGATAATGGCGGGTATATTCTATTTAGAATATATCTCCCTCTTCATAACCATGCATTCCTTACCCATCTCTGCGCCTCTGCGGGAGTTTAACTTTCATTTCACCGGACAACTCAAAGAACTATGAAAGAAAATGAGATTGGGACAAAAATTATTGAATCAGCGATTGGCGTTCATCGAGAACTCGGCCCGGGACTTCTGGAAACTGTTTACGAAGTCGTCCTAGCCCGTGAGTTACTCAATCTAGGCTTAAAGGTGGAAAGGCAGGTCCCTGTTCAGATCATCTTCAAAGGGGTCACCTTTGATGAAGGGTTTCGAGCCGACATCATCGTGGAGCAAAAGGTTCTCCTAGAACTCAAGTCAGTCGAAAGGATCGCCCCCGCCCATAAGAAGCAAGTACAGACCTACCTGAAGTTGACGGGATTAAAGCTTGGATACCTCCTGAACTTCGGGGAAGACGTTCTGAAGAGCGGCATCACCCGATATGTGAATGGACTTGAAGAATAATTTCCTCAACCCTCCGCGCCTCTGCGCCTCTGCGGGAGATTTTTTTACGCAGGCACTTATCCTTCTCCTTATGAGTTCCACATCACTCATGGCAGGGGAATACTTCGAGGGGTTTGAATTACCGGGAAAGCCTCCCACACGCGACGGGATCAGATGGGGATATACCGACGAGCTCACCCCGGTCGAGGGATGGAAGAACATCATTCCCGGTGACGGATACGCCCATCTCACCGTCACATCACGCGCACTGCAGAAACCTCCTGGAAAGAACAACCCATGGCCCTTCCAGACACTCTCCCTTGGGCCTGTCGGAAGCAATCACCGGATCGGCATCCGTGCCAGGAATGCCGCCATCCCTGGTGTCGCCTGCCTCCTCTTCACCTATCGGGAGAAATCGCATGTCGATGAGATCGACATTGAGATCGTCGCGCATGACACCCAGTCACCTGAAGCCGGCCATGCGACCGGCACCGATGGCGGATGGACCGACGTGAGACTCAATACATGGGCCAATGCAACGGATCGATCCGGAGATTCACCGGGGAGACTCTCACCCTCAAGGAGCATCCGCACACCGATCCTCGATGCCAAGGGAAGGAAGGTCTCTCACCGCGACGGCTGCTTCCATACCTACACGATCGAGTGGAGGCCGAAGTCGGTGCGATTCCTGATCGACGGGGTACTGCAGAAGGTCATCGATGATGTTGTTCCCGACTACCCGTCTCAGGTCATCATCGGCATGAGACGGATGCCCTGGGCCGGAACTCCCGACTGGACCGGATCCCAGACCATGCTGATCGACTGGGTCGACATCGAGCCACTGACTGCACGTGGTGTGCAGTGAGGTGATTAAACCCTGCGTATTTCACGCAAAGGACGCAACGATCGCAAAGAGGGCTTCCACGTCGCTGAGTTTTTCAAGGATCGCTTTTCAAGAACTTGCAGAAAAACAGAGTTGTTTCTCTTTTCTGTTTCATCGGGCACTACTCTTTGATCCTACCTTGGCGACCTTTGCGCCCGTTGCGTGAAAACTTCATCTTTCAATCAACCCACTTCAAACAGCGAGGCGCCTTTTTCATTCTCCCCAGCCCTCTCCCCCCCCTCTCCACCCGATCTAAGCAGATTCATTATCGGCAGGATCTTTCTCGGAGCGTGTGCGGAGCTTAACGTGAGCTCATGAAGTCAGAAGATCGGTCCGTGAATCCCCCAAAAGATAATCCTCCACCATCAACATCATCGTCAGTAGCCGTTCCCGGATCACCTCCCAAGAATGACCCTGCATTGAATGCATCGACCGATTCGAAATCCGCGATGAAAGAACCTATGGCACCTCTTCCCGCCGGGACGGCATTGGAGGGCAAGGGAAGTTCCCCGGCAGAGGAGATGGTATGCCACCCGACTGCGTTATTCGTGAGTCAGGAGAAGCACACCTCGAATGGAAATCCATTCGTCCCCATGCCGATCCCTCCATCAGAGGAGCAGCGAATCGCCCGGTTACTGGGATTCGAGATTCTCGACACGGGGAATGACCCCAAGCTCGACCGACTGACCAGATTGGCTTCCATCATCTGCGATGTTCCCGCCGCAATGATCTCACTGGTCGATCGCAACCGTCAGTGGTTCAAGTCGGTCTACGGACTTCCCATCCGCGAGACCCCCAGGGACATTTCCTTCTGCGCCCATGCCATCATCGATCCCGACAGGATCTTCGTTGTGCCCGATACAACCAAGGATCCCCGCTTCGCCACGAACCCGCTCGTCACGGAATCCCCATACATCCGCTTCTATGCGGGTGCACCCTTGGTCACCGAGGACAGGATACCGATCGGGACCTTCTGCGTCGTTGACTACAAACCGAAGCACCTGACCGATCATCAACTGGAAGCACTTCAGAAGCTTTCAGAGATCGCGATGGATATGATCGATGTCCACCGGTCGAATACCAAACTCTCACGCCTCCTGCACCTCGAGAAGGAGGTCTACGGCAGGCTGCTACGATCCTCGGCCGACCTCGTCACGACGGCACCGACCTTCGACGAGGCACTGAACTTCCTGATGAGTCACCTGGATGAGAATCTCGGATGGCTCACCGCCAGGATCCGGAACATGCAGACGGGAGGAACCACAGGGATCTCCTATAACAAATCATTACCCATCGATCCCGAGCTACCCATTATCTGGCAGAAGCTCGACAGCGATCCGCAGGCAGCTGCTGAGATTCACAGTCATACCCGCTTCGTGAGCACCGCGCCTCTCCGGCCGGAATACAGCTACCTGGCAGTCCCGATCCGTATCCGGGGCCGTCTGGTCGCCCTGATCGAGCTGATCTATCCGGACCACCGGAAGGTGGAGAAGAGGATCTCGGAGATCTTCGACCTGATGGCCTCGAATCTCGCGATCGTCGCGGAGAGGGAACTCGTCCTCATCGATCTCCAGCATCAGGCCACCCATGACAACCTTACCGGAGCGGCCAACAGGCCGGTGATCATGAAGGGACTGGAGAAGGCTATCAGGGAGAGTGAATCGATCTCTCCCGACTCGATCCTCCTCTTCTTTGACATCGACGGGTTCAAGGAAGTGAATGACAACTTCGGTCATGACACCGGAGACCGCCTCCTGATCGAGATCACGAAGCGTTTGAACGGGATCTGCAGGAGCAACGACCTGCTGGGCCGCCTGAGCGGTGATGAGTTTGTACTCCTGGCCCGCGGGATCGATGTGGAGGATGGCCTCGGCCAACTCCTCGACCGGATCCAGAAGACACTCTCCACATCCTTCATGATGGGTGAACTCGAGATCCACGTGAACGCCAGCATCGGCTGCGCTGTGCTCGCCGATCCCGACCTGACCGCAAACGAACTTCTGCGCCGCGCCGAAGAGGCGATGTATCTGGTCAAGTCAGGGGAGCGAAAAGGCTTCTGCATCGCCGACGAGGAGGTGATCAGGATTTTCTCGATCAAGAGGGCCCTTGATCGGAAAGTGAAGGATGCCTTCGAGAACAACAGGTTCTTCGCCATGTTTCAGCCGATCGTTGACCTGCGGACCGATGGAATCTCGGGGTTCGAGGCACTGATGAGGATTCTGGACAGGAACGGGAAAGTGATGGAGGCCTCGGAGTTCATGCCGACGATCCAGAGAACCCGCTACCTTCCCCAACTCGACGACTACGTCCTTGCGGAGACACTGAGGACATTCCGATCCGACTCAACAAAGCATTTCCTTGAGACCGAGGGATTCCGTTTCTCGGTGAATATCGGACCCGCCATCCTCTCCTCCAAGGGGTATGCCTCCAATTGCCTCTCACAACTCAGCAAGAACAACCTCTCCCCGCATAACTTGATGCTCGAGATCATCGAGAGCAGCTTACTGCAGCCAAGCCCCACGGTGATCAGCAATCTCACGACCCTGCGTGAGCATGGTGTCGCCATCGCCCTGGATGACTTCGGGACGGGCTACAGTAACCTCCAGCAACTCTCCACACTCCCCGTCGACATCATCAAGATCGACAAGGAGTTCATCCACGGGATCGCCAAGGGTGACATCACGAGAAACAGTCTCCTCGGAGCCATCATGGATATCGGCAAGAACCTGGGCTACGAGATCATCGCCGAGGGGGTTGAGGAGAAGACCGAGGCGGACTATCTGAAGTCGATCGGGTGTCACTACGCGCAGGGTTACTATTTCGGCAAACCGATGCCGATCGCCGAATGGATCAAGGATCGCAAAGTGCCTACGGACAATGATGCGGTCACGGCATCCGTCGGAAGTGGATCGTCGAAAAAGTCGACGAGGCATCCGGGAGAACTCCTCCATCAGGAGCACTGCTGATCCTGAGAGATGTGGAATCAAGGAGATGAACAGTCGCCATCGCAACCTGCGATCCAGGATCAGAATCCTATCGGCTGCGTCGCTCCTGACGCTCCTTCTGGGCTTTACCGTGGCACTCTACATCTCATGGCAGACCCTTATCAGAAATACCACGGGAGAACTCAAGAGGGAGGCCTGCACGACCTCCACATTGGTGAGAGGAACGCTCATCGATGCGAGCAAGATCCTCGATACGGCCAGAACCAGACTTGAGGAGGCCCTCCGGGATGCTCCACTCGAACCGAAGCAGGCTCATGACATCCTCCGATCGGTGGTCGAGGCATTCAGTATCTACAACTCGGCCGATTCCTTCGGACTGCTGCTCTTGCTCAACCAGAACGGCAAACTGATCGCCCGGAGCGGGGAGTATCCCTCGACACCCATCGATCTCTCCGATCGCTACTACTACCGAAGCCTCCGGGATGACCCTTCGCGGAAATACTCAATCGGCAAACTCCGCAATGCGGCAACGACGGGCAAGATGGTTTTCCACCTTTCCATGCCTTTGCACGAACGCGACGGGAGCTTTGCAGGGGTGGTGGCCGTGCAGATCGATGAAATCGAACTTACCGGCACGATCAAGGAAACACTCAACGGCGAGCAAAGCGCCATCCGCGTCCAGGATCCATCCGGACAGACCATCCTCCTCTATCCTCCGCCCGAGAGAGCTCCCACCAAGGATGATCCGGCGAACATGACACTCGATCGACTGATCAAGGAATCCCCTGCACACCGAGACTCGATGCGCATCAGTGGGGGGACGGCGGGATTTCCCAAGACAGTCTATGTCGGATACGAGCGAGACCCACTCTTCGGCTTCTGCTCCTGGTCAAGTGTCACCAAGGCAAGGATGTGCCGTCTCTTCCTGAGCCGGAACCACATCCTGATCATCTCTTCCCTACTGGCCATCGCGGCCATCGGCATCCTCTTCCTCGGCCTATACAGGCAGGCCGCACGACTCGAGAATGCCCTGGAGGATGCAAATCTGGATCCCATGACACTCATCGGCAACCGCCGCTCCATGGAAGCGGAGACCGAGCGGCTCTGGCGCGACGCAGCCCGTAGCGGAAACCCGATCAGCCTGCTCTTCATCGACATCGATCATTTCAAGGACTTCAACGACATTCATGGCCATGAGGTGGGCGATCGCGCGCTCAAAGCCGTGGCCAGGTTCATCCAACTCTCTCTTCAACGCCCGCTGGACCTCTGCTGCAGGTGGGGAGGTGAGGAGTTCGTGGCGATTCTCCCGGACACAAGGCAGGAACAAGCCGTAATCGTCGCCGAGCGGATCAGGGAACGGGTCAGTCAGATGACGCTGAATGTGAACGGTGTCCTGATCCCCAAGATCACCCTCAGCGTCGGCATCGCCTCCTCGGATCGGGCAGACCGGACAACAGCCGACGAACTTATCAGACAGGCAGACCAAGCGATGCTCAGGGCAAAGGCCGAGGGACGCGACCGCACGGTGGTTGCAGCCGAGACTAAGAGAAATCCTGAAACCTTAACCAAGCCTGTGGGAACAGGCGCGGTAGACTGCCGTAACGGCTGCGAAGCAACGGCCGGGCAAGCAAAGCGCCGCGAACAGCCCTAAAAGGGTGGCACGGCTTGCCGGGAGGCAAGTGCCGTCAAAGCTGAGACCTGAAAGCTGAAAAGGACTGAGGCGTAGGTCAGGAGTCAGAGGTCAGTTTTAAGTGTCCGATTCTTCATCTTTCATAATTCATCTTTCATCTTTTTCCCCACCCCTTCTTCTTAAGCGTTTTGACCAATTGAGGGATTGCTACCGGAGGGGCGATCCTTGGGTCATGAAATTGGAAGAACCCATCACACGACACGAATGGTTTGCAAAAACCGTCCATATAGTTGCGAATGGCGCGGATCTGACGGCTGATTGGATCATGCCGCCGAACCCCCTTGGCATCGTCCTCTTTGCTCACGGCAGCGGAAGCAGTCGGCATAGTTCCCGCAACAAGGCTGTGGCCCGTCAGTTGGTGGAACGGGGCATCGGGACTTTTCTCCTCGACCTTCTCACGCTCGGGGAGGAACAGATCGATGCGGTCACGCGACACCTTCGGTTCAACATTCCGGTCCTCGGGAAGCGTCTCGTGGAGGCAACCCGCTGGATCAGCGATCAGTATGAAGCCCGCGGTCTCTCCTTGGGCTATTTCGGAGCCAGCACCGGATCTGCAGCAGCCTTGGTCGCAGCGGCCGGAATGAAGCACTCGATCTCGGCGGTCGTCTCCCGCGGCGGTCGTCCCGATCTGGCGGGCCGTGCACTGTCACTCGTCACGGCACCCACCCTCCTTCTGGTCGGAGGGAATGACACCGAGGTGGAGCAACTCAACAGGCAGGCGATGACACAGATGCGCTGCGAGAAAAAACTGGTGATCATTCCCGGGGCGACACACCTCTTCGAAGAACCGGGAACATTGGATCAGGTAGCGGTGGATGCATCCGACTGGTTTGCAGATCACTTCAACCACCACGGAAACCCGGGTCTCAAGCCTTCAGGAGCGCTGAAGAAAGGAGGTCTGTGATGAGACGCTTCCGCAACAGACAGGAGGCCGGCCAACTGCTGGCCCTGGAGTTGGCTGACTACGCGGACAGGAAGGACTGCGTCGTCCTAGCCCTCCCTCGTGGAGGTGTTCCTGTGGCCCATGAACTCTCACAAGCACTGCGACTCCCTCTCGATATTCTGGTGGTGAGGAAGCTCGGCGTGCCAGGTCATGAGGAACTGGCCATGGGAGCGATCGCATCCGGGGGAATCCGGATCATCAATCCCCACACGCTCTCTGCGCTGGGAATCAGTTCCGGAGCCCTCGCCGAGGTCGAACGCCGTGAACTCATCGAGATGGAGCGTCGTGAACGGATCTACCGTGGCAACAAGGCGCCTCTCGAGGTGAGTGAAAAGACCGTGATCCTTGTGGATGACGGGATCGCGACAGGGGCGACGATCCGCGCCGCGATCGCCTCCCTGCGTCAACGTGGTGCGCGCAAGATAGTGGTCGCCTCACCCGTGGCGCCGGAATCCGTGGTGATCTCACTAAGCAATGTCGCCGAAGAGATTGTCTGCGTCCTGAAACCTAAGGATTTCGGCGGAGTCGGGTGGTGGTATGAGGATTTCTCCCAGACCAGTGATGAGGAGGTCCACCACATCCTCAACCTGGAATCCGAACCACAATCAGCCTCCTCCGACTATGAACTCTGACGCCACACTTCTCAGGAACGTAATCCTGCCACTCACCGGCGGCCCTTCCGACTTCGATGCCCTGATCGACCGGGCAAAGGGTAAGGAGGTGGTGCTGCTCGGGGAAGCATCGCACGGAACACATGAGTTTTACAGGATCAGGGCGGAGATCACCAAGCGCCTGATCCGGGAGTCGGGCTTCCATGCCGTTGCGGTCGAGGCCGACTGGCCGGATGCCCACCGCATCAACCGTTATGTGCGGGGAACGGGACGCGATTCCGAGGCGATCGAGGCACTGGCAGGCTTCCGAAGATTCCCGCAGTGGATGTGGAGAAACACGGATGTGCTCGATTTCGTGGGATGGCTCCGTAACTGGAACGAATCGGTAGCCGATCACGAAAGAAAGGGGATGCCGGTCCAAGGAGCGGCCGCGGGATTTTACGGACTCGACCTCTACAGCCTCAACGCCTCCATCGAGGCCGTGCTCGACTACCTTCATGAGAACGACCCTGAGGCGGCAAAACGGATCGCCGAACGATACGGCTGTTTTGAACAGTTCGGCGGGGACACACGCCGCTACGGACTGCTTGCCGGATCGGGGATGTCAGGCGACTGCCAGCGCGAGGTGATCGCGGCACTGGTGGAACTGCACGGCAGAAAGAGCACTATCCTCGGGAAGGATGGGGCCAAGGCTTCGGATGAATTCTTCGATGCCGACCAGAATGCCCGTCTCATCCGCAACGCCGAGGAGTACTACAGGACCATGTTCCGCCAGGATGTCTCCTCATGGAATCTGCGCGACCAACACATGATGCAGACGCTGCTCCTGCTCAGGGAGCATCTGACCAGGAATCATTCCTCGGCCAGGATCGTCGTCTGGGCACATAATTCCCATTTGGGAAATGCCGCGGCCACCTCAATGGGTGCCAGAGGGGAATTCAATATCGGCCAACTGGTGCGGGAACACTTCGGAAGCAAGGCCCTCGCGGTGGGATTCACCACGCACCACGGGACGGTCACCGCCTCCTCGGACTGGGACGGCCCGGCCGAGCGGAAGCGTGTGCGACCTGGACTGGAAGGGAGTTACGAAAGACTCTTCCACGAAACCGGGGTACCCAACTTCTGGCTCGATTGCCATTCCGACCCGGAGATCACCGCCCTTCTGCGTCAGACGCGGATGGAGCGGGCAATTGGCGTGATCTACCGCCCGGACACGGAGCTTCAGAGCCACTACTTCCGGTCGTCGCTACCCGATCAGTTCGACGCAATCCTCCACTATGACGAGACGCGCGCCGTGGAACCGCTCGAGCGGACAGTCGATTGGGAGGCCGGCGAAGTCGACGAAACCTACCCCAGCGGCTTGTAGGTGGAACGGGAGGCATCAGGAGTTTCTTTCATCAGGAGCTCAGGAACTCAAGAAGTACGGAAAGGGGGAAAGTCACGAACCGCGGAGGAGATCAGGGCGGAAGATGCTTGGCAGTTTCCCTAAATAGTGACGTCACGAGATAGGATTGTTGATAGAGGGAGCGGATGAACAAAGAGAGCACCCTTCATCGTCACGACATAACGGATCGAGTTTGGAAGTTACTGGAGCCTCATTTGCCAGGCAGGGCAGGTGTTTGGGGAGGGCGAGCGGAGGATAATCGGAGGTTCCTCAATGCGGTGTTTTG
>CANKJN010000010.1 GCA_947482345.1 Spartobacteria bacterium | reverse complement strand
CTGCCCTGCCTGGCAAATGAGGCTCCAGTAACTTCCAAACTCGATCCGTTATGTCGTGACGATGAAGGGCGCTCTCTTTGTTCATCCGCTCCCTCTATCAACAATCCTATCTCGTGACGTCACTATTTAGGGAATTTCAGGTCCGGTGCTCTGCTCCAGGACCATGAAGGCATCGCCCGCATCGGACGGAGTGCTGAATCGGTCTGAAGTCCTGCCGATCTGACTCGGGGTGAGAAGGGTTTTCAGAAATTCCCGTTGTGTCGCAAGCAATTCGCTTCTCCACCCCAACTCCTCTCCCCAGCGGATCAGGTCGCTGAAGTTGACGTCGGCCGTGATGTCCTGTTTTCCGAACCTCGCATAGACTTCCCGTCCCGTGAACCGCTGGTGCTTCCAGTACGCCCGCAGGGTTCCCTGGATGGGAGTGCGGCTTTGAGCCGTCTGCTGATCCCCGTAGTCGATCGTCAGCATGGAACCCTCCTTCCACTCCGGTCTCCATGATCGAAGCCACTCGTTGTAGGAATCATGGCGCTCAATCCGATGGCCGGGTGAACAGGCTTCAAATTGACCGAACCACGGATCGCCGGCCCCGAGAGGGATCAGGACTTCAAGAATCGAGTTGTCGGGGGAGAGTTGAACTCCCACTTCGCTCCATCCATGTTCTGTCCTCTCAAAAAGACGGCATGGGATGGCATCGACCAGTTCGTTGCTGAAAATCAGGGCCCGTCCCCCGGATCGTTTCAGGGCCTGCTCCATCGAATCGACCCAGACCACTCCGCGACCGCGCAGCAGATCCTGCTGACGCCTCTTCAGGATCGGCGAGGCTTCCACGATCGTGTAACTTGTTATCAACCGCCCCGGCCATCTCAGATGTTTCAGGATGGTGCGCGCCAGATGTCCGCTCCCGGCACCCACCTCGATCACGGGAATGCGCCGCCATCCCGACGCCCTGGCCCGCTCCATGATCCATGCCGCGATCGACATGCCGAGTCCCTGATCCAAGGTTGCGGAAGTGGAGAAGTCTCCTTCCCGGCCCACGTCGGCGATCTGGGCCGTATAGTAGCCGAGGGTGGGGTGATAAAGCGCCTCCCGCATGAAACGGTCGAAGGGAATGGCTCCCCCGCATTCTTCCTGAACCCGCCTCAGCAGCGGAAGAATCCCGTTGTCACCCACGGATCAGGAGGTCAGCAGCGCCTTGCATTCCGCCGTGCGCTGTGCGGGATCGGGGGCCAGCAGAAGATCGGAAACAATCACGACGCGCCGCGCCCCGGCGGTCACGACGCCGGTAAGATTGCTGTGCTTGATTCCCCCGATGCAGAAGATCGGCAACTCCAGCAATCGGTGGACCTCCATGATGTCGTCGGTCCCGATCGGGAGGTAATCGGGCTTGGTGGGCGTGGCAAAAAGTGGTCCGAATCCGATGTAGTCGGGCTTTTCCCCAGCGGATGCGAGAGCCTGTTCCAAGGAGTGCGTCGATTTGCCGATGATCGCCGAGGGGCCGGCCAGGCGGCGGGCCTCGGCCACGGAAAGATCATCCTGACCGACATGGGCCCCGGCGGCTCCGCAGTCGCGGACGAGTTCCGGGTAATCGTTCAGAATGAAGGGAATCCCCGCTTCGCGGCAGATCGGCGCAAGTTCCCGGGCCATCGCAAGGATTTCATCGCTGGACTCCTTCTTTGCCCTGAGTTGCAGGATATCCGCACCCCCCCGGATGAGGGAGCGCGTCATGGACAGCATCTTCTCCGGGGTCACGTAGCCCGTGTCGACGATTCCGTAGAGACAGCATTCGGAGAGCGGCTTCATGGGATGTGATTCCAGCCTCCCGTTGACCCCTTTCTAGTCCTTTCCAGTCGTCTCTGGGCTAAAACCCTACTCCTTGACCACCGGGACACCATCCTTGAGGAATTTCTCAAGGAATCCGGTGCTGTACTTCCCTTTCTGGAAGTCGGAGTTCTGAAGGATGGCCCGGTGAAGCGGGATCGTCGTCTTGATGCCGACGACCTGATACTCGCCGAGTGCCCTCGCCATGCGCGCGATCGCGGCTTCGCGGGTCGAGGCCGTAGCGATCATCTTCGAGATCATCGAGTCGTAGTTGGGCGGGATCGGGTAGCCGGCATAGGCGTGGGAGTCGATGCGCAGTCCGCGCCCTCCCGGAGCGTAATAGGCCTCGATCTTGCCGGGGCACGGCATGAAATTCTTTTCCGGATCCTCGGCGTTGATGCGGCACTCGATGGAGTGGAGGCGCGGCTTGGCATTCACCAGGTGCTCGGAGAGGTGCTCCCCGGCGGCCACCTGGAGTTGCTGCTTCACCAGGTCCACCCCGTAGACCTCCTCCGTCACGGGATGCTCCACCTGGATGCGGGTGTTCATCTCCATGAAGTAGAAGTTCAGGTCGTCGTCGACGAGATACTCGATGGTGCCGGCATTGTAGTAGCCGACCGTCTCGCAGAGACGGACGGAAGCCTCACCCATCCGCTTGCGCAGATCCTCAGTCATCAGGGGGGAGGGGCACTCCTCGAGGATCTTCTGGTTGCGGCGCTGCAGTGAGCAGTCGCGCTCGCCGAGATGGACGATCTTGCCGTGCTTGTCACCGAAGACCTGAAACTCGATGTGGTGCGGGTTGATGATCAGCTTCTCGATGTAGACGTCGGGATTGCCGAAGGCCTTGTCGGCCTCCATGCGCGCGCTGTGGTATCCCGCGACGAGGCTTCCCTCGTTGTGGGCCATGCGCATGCCCCGGCCGCCGCCGCCGGCGACCGCCTTGATCATGACCGGGTAACCGATCTTGCGGGCGACCTTGATGGCCTCCTTCTCGTCCTGGACGACTCCGTCGCTACCGGGGGAAATGGGGACGCCGGCTTTCTTGGCGCATTCGCGGGCGCTGTTCTTGTCTCCCATGAGCCGGATCGATTCGGGGGAGGGGCCAACGAAGGTGATGTTGGCCGAGGCGCAGATCTCGGCGAAGTGGGCGTTCTCGGCCAGAAAGCCGTAGCCGGGGTGAATGGCATCGACGTCGGCGATCTCGGCAGCGCTGATGATCCGGTCGATCTTCAGGTAGCTCTCGCTTCCCGCTGCGGGGCCGATGCAGATCGCCTCGTCGGCAAGCTGGACATGGAGCGAGTCGATGTCGGGCTCGGAATAGACCGCCACGGTGCTGATTCCCAGCTCCTTGCAGGCTCGGATGATGCGGAGTGCGATTTCGCCACGGTTGGCGATCAGGACTTTCTTGAACATCGGGTCGGTGTGGTCGGAGGTTCCGGCGCTGCCTTAGCTGACGCGGAAGAGAACCTGTCCGAACTGGACCGGCTTTCCGTTCTCGGCAACGACCTCAACGACCTTTCCTGAAATCTCGGCCTTGATCTCGTTCATGACCTTCATCGCCTCGATGATGCAGACGACGGAATCGGCATTGATGGTCTTCCCTGCCTCGACGAAGGGGGGCGCATCCGGGGAGGGGGTGGCGTAGAAGGTGCCGACCATGGGGGAGGTGATTTCCTTGAAGTTGCCTTTCGCAGGCTCCGGGGCGGCTGCCTTCTCGGCAGGGACGGAGGATGCCGCAGGGAGGGCGGCGGGAGCGGGGGCCGAGGCATGGCCCTGGATCACGGTGGCACCGGAGGAGGCACCCGCCGGGGTCTTCAGGGTGATGCGGAAGTCACCTTTCTCGAATTCGAGGACGGCCAGGTCGTTCTGCTTGAGGAGGTCGATCAGGGAACGGACTTCGGGAAAGTCCGATCCCGCCGCCTTGGGAGCCTTGGAAATCTTGGCTGCTTTGATGGCCTTGGGGGCGGAAAGCTTCTTGGCGGGGGCCTTGGGGGCCTTCTTGGAGGTCTTGGTGGTACGTGCCATGGTATTGGTTTTGGAAGGAGTGATTGTGACGGGAGGAGTCGCCGGAGGTCAAGCAACCTGTCCCCAGTGAAGAGGCATAAAAGAGGTAGGTTCCTCCTTAGGGAATCGCTGATTAAATCCCATGAAGGCCGCTGAAGAGCATTTGCTGATTTTTGAAGGCGCGAGTGCTGGGCGATACCCGCAGTGGTCTCGCCCAAGCGAGCAACGCCACAAAAATCGACAAATGGCTTCAGCCCTCCGGGTTGCGGAGATAACAGGCCGGGGGCTGTGTTGGCTTGGCGCTTACAGCCCACTGCGGGGATGCTCGCGCCAAGCCGCCTTGCCCGCAGCCAATTCTTCCCGCAACGGCCTCTATGCGATTTAATCAGCGCTTCCTTAAGAGGTTCCCTCTTTACAGATTTCCTCCTTCCGTTTGTAGTGGACGCCTTATGTGGCTCCTGATGCCTATCCTCGTTACCCTACTCGTGATCATCTGCCTGCTGATGATCCTCACCATCCTCATGCAGCGCCCCAAGAGTGAGGGACTCGGAGCCGCCTTCGGTGGCGGACTCACGGACAACCTCTTTGGTGCCCAGACCACCACCGTGCTCACCAAGTTCACCGTCTGGCTCGGAGGACTCTTCTTCGCTCTGACCCTGCTAATCTCGGTACTGCAGGTGAAGGTGACCGCCGGCCCCACCGCGATCCAGAAGCAGTTGATGAAGGCACCCTCACCGGCGGCATCGCCCGTGACACCTTCGGCTCCGGCCAAATAACCCGGTGAAGACGGCGGCCCGGATCGGAGTTGTCCGGTCATGGCGGCGCACGGCGCCCTCCCCGGTTGTCTTTGTTCCCACCATGGGGGCGCTTCATGAAGGGCATGCTGCATTGATCCGCAAAGCCCGCAGGTTGGCTGGCTCCAAGGGTCGTGTCGTGGTTTCCATCTTCGTGAACCCGACCCAATTCGGACCCAAGGAAGATCTCGCGAAATACCCCCGGCCCTTTGCTCAGGACCAGATGATCTGCAAGGAAGAAGGGGCAGATCTTCTCTTTCATCCCACCCCCGCGGAGATGTATGCGGCCGATGCATCGGTCCTGGTGAGGGAGTCCACCTTGGCGACGGGACTCTGCGGTGCTTCCCGTCCCGGCCACTTCGATGGCGTCTGCACGGTCGTGGCGATGCTCTTCAACATGATCCGGCCCGACCTCGCTGTTTTCGGTGAGAAGGATTGGCAGCAGTTGGCCGTGATCCGGAGAATGGTACGCGATCTCCGGATGCCTGTGAAAATCGTCGCTCACCCGACGGTCAGGGAGGAGGATGGCCTCGCTCTGAGTTCCCGCAACCGCCTGCTCACACGCGAGGCAAGGCGGCTTGCCCCGAGAATTCATCAGGCGCTTATCGCCACGGCCATGGAGGCGGAGGCGGGAGAACGCCGCGTCGCAAGGCTTCGGGGCGGATTGGTGAACGAACTCGCGGCCATTCCCGGGGCCGTTGTTGATTACGCCGAGATTCTCGACGGGGAAAAGCTCGGATCTTTGAAAACGGCGAAGCCCGGGACCGGTGTCCGCATCTTTGCGGCCGTCCGCCTGGGATCCGTCCGCCTGATCGACAATCTTCCTCTCTGATGAAAACCTTTGATCACGTCGTTGTCGGCAGCGGAATTGCGGGACTGACCTATGCGCTGAAGGCAGCCGAAAAGGGATCGGTCGCCATCGTCACCAAGAAATCGCGCGCCGATTCCAACACCGCCTGGGCTCAGGGCGGCATCGCCTGCGTGACGAGCAGCGAGGATTCCATCGCCCTACATGTCCGCGACACGCTCATCGCAGGGGATGGACTGTGCAATGAGGAGGTCGTGCGGAGCGTGGTGGCCGAGGGGCCTGAGCGTATTGCCGGACTTGTCTCCCTCGGGATGCATTTCGACGAACGCACGACACCGGGGGGAGGCAAGGAACCGGACCTCGGCCGCGAGGGAGGGCATTCCAAGCGCCGCATCCTGCATGCCAAGGACGCCACGGGATTCGAAATCGAGCGGACGCTGCTGGAAGCCGTGGCCGCCCATCCGAATATCACCGTGCTGGAGAACCACATGGCCGTGGATCTCATCACCACCGGCAAGCTCGGCTACGCCATGGAGGATTCCTGCGTCGGTCTTTACGTCCTCAACGAGGCCACAGGAGAGGTCGAGACCCTTCGCACCGACGTCACCATCCTGGCCACGGGGGGATGCGGGCGGGTCTACCTCTATACCACCAATCCCGACATCGCCACCGGTGACGGCGTGGCGATGGCATGGCGGGCCGGAGCAGCGATCGAGAACATGGAGTTCATGCAGTTCCATCCGACCTGCCTCTATCACCCCAAGGCCAAATCCTTTCTCATCACCGAGGCGGTGCGCGGCGAGGGGGGTGTCCTCACCGATAGTCAGGGGCGCCGCTTCATGGAGAAGTATGATCCGCGCCTCGAACTGGCCCCCCGCGACATCGTCGCGCGCGCGATCGATGCCGAGATGAAGCGTAGCGGAAAGCCGTGCGTCTTCCTTGATATCTCGCACAAGCCGGCCGAGTTCATCAGGGAGCGATTTCCGACAATTCACGAGACCTGCCTCGGGCTTGGGATCGACATCACCCGGCAGCCGATCCCCGTGGTTCCTGCAGCCCATTACCAGTGCGGCGGCGTGAAGACCGACCTCAACGGCGAAACCAGCCTCCGGGGACTTTATGCCGTGGGTGAGGCCGCCTGCACCGGGCTTCACGGCGCCAACCGGCTTGCCAGCAACTCCCTTCTTGAGGCGCTGGTCATGGCCCATCGGGCCGAGGCCAAGGCGAGCCGAAACCATCACCGTCAGGCGACAGAGATCGTCCTTCCCGAGTGGCGGCCGGGCAAGGTCAGCGATGTGGACGAGATGGTCGTCATCTACCACAACTGGGACGAGATCAGGCGGCTCATGTGGGATTATGTCGGCATCGTCCGCACCGACAAGCGGCTCCAGCGCGCTGCCACACGCCTCCGCAATCTCCAGACCGAGATCCAAGAGTTCTACTGGAACTTCAAGATCACCGCAGACCTTCTCGAACTCCGCAATCTCGCGACCACCGCCTCACTCATCGTCGACTGCGCCATCAGCAGGAAGGAGAGCCGCGGCCTTCACTACACCCTCGATTATCCCGGTCACGACGACGCAAAGTTTCTTCACGACACAGTGATCAGGAGAATTTAGACTGCCTCTTGAGGGAACGCGGGTAATACCATTGACACGATTAGTCTGGTGGAATTGGCGAAGGGATTTTGGTGATGGGCTAGGCGGAAGACCGAGGGCTATCTGAAGATAAGCCGAGGGATGACAACAACGCCCATCGCCGAAAGACCCAGCTGATTCTACCGGAATAAGAGTGGAGATGGTATAAGACCATCTCCCCCATCCCCTTGGATCCAATGCTGCAAGTTGAGCTACGGCCTCACCGTTACGCGGTGATCGTGTTTCTCATGAGGCGGCATCCACTCCTCTGGCAGCTTTTCTAGTTCCATGCGCTGCAATAGGCAGCGCGCACTTACCAGCTCTGACTGCTGTACTGGCGAGCGTAGTCGTACTTGGTCTCGAAACCGACTTCGGGAGGGAACTCCGAGTAGCCTGAGTTCAGCCACTGGATGTTATTATTGTAGGGGGGCTTGTAGGTGCCGTGATTGGTCGGGAATGGGAATGTGACTGTCTCGAAGGCACCGTAGCCGATGCGGGAGAGGGTGCGTCCGAGTCCACGGACCAACCCATAGCTGAAGGCGGCGGAGTTTCCGTCCGTATAATTTACATCGGACATGGATTCAAAGATCTCTGTGGAGCCGTAGAGCATGTTGCCAATGCCGCGTCCCAACTTCCGTGTCGGTCCCTGATTGGACTGGGGAGGAGCCTGTATGTCCGCAAAGGCCGCGGAAGTACTGACAAGAAGCATGAGTATCAGAGCTAAGGGGGAAGTCTTCACTGATTTGAAAATATGACTTCTCGCGGCTTGATTTGGCAAGCTAAACCCAAATTCCGAAGGTGAAAAGTGATTGGCTGTTTAGGGGATACCCAACCCACTTCTTTTTTTCAGATTGAAACGACGGCTCCTACAAGGTTTGTAGCGCCTTCATGAGAAGGCCTGCGTGTTCGGCGGGTTTCACTTTCGGGAAGATGGCGGCGATCTTACCCTTGGCGTCGATGACAAAGGTGGTCCGTTCCGTTCCCATGTATTTCTTTCCGTACATGGATTTCTCCACCCAGACTCCGTAGGCCTCGACGATCGACTTGTCCGTATCCGAGAGCAGGGGGAAGGGGAGGTCGAACTTGGTGATGAACTTCGTGTGAGACTTATCCGGATCTATGCTGACGCCGAAGATCGCAGCTCCAGTCTTCTTCAACTCGTTCCAGGAATCGCGAATGCCGCACGCCTGGGTGGTGCATCCCGGCGTGTCGTCCTTGGGGTAGAAGTAGAGGACAACGGGCGATCCCTTGAGTTCGGAGAGATTCAGCGGAGTGCCGGAGGCATAGTCGCCGCCGACGGCAGTGGTGGTGAAGGAGGGGGCTTTATCGCCGACTTGGAGTGATGTGGTCATGGGATAATTGGTGATTTTAATATGGAAATCAGGAAATCAGGAAAGAAATCTCCCGCAGAGCAGAGACGCCGAGGAAAAAATTCAACGGGGGAAGAAGTGGAAGTCGATCAATTATCCTTGGCATGACCTATCCACACCTTTCATTCAGTCCTATCTCTGCTCTGCGTTTGCTTGCAAGGCCGTTGCTTCGCATCCGTTGCTTCTGCGCGAGATTCTCTTCAGTTCTTTGATTCTTCGGAAATCGCGGGAAGGAAACGGACGCGGCGGTCCTGTCGAGGGAGACGAATGGTGAAGAGGAGTCCCTTCCCTGCGGCGCTCTTGAGGTCGATCTCTCCGCCATGATCCCTGACAATCCGCTGGACGACATGGAGGCCGAGGCCGCTTCCGTCGCTCTTTGTCGTCACGTAGGGATGGAAGATCCTGTCGGCAACCGAGGGGTCGATGCCGCCGCCTGTGTCGCCGATGCTGACCCAGACATGGGTGTCGTCGTATCCGGTCACCACGCGGAGCTTTCCGGAGCTTCCCATGGCCTGGAAGCTGTTCCGGATCACGTTGTAAAGGGCCTGCCTGATCTGGTCCCTGTCGAGGGTTGCCGGAGGGAGGTTCTTGCCCGGAAAGATCTCCACGTTGATTCCACGGTCCTCGATCTCACGTTTCAGGAAGTCGACACTCTCGATGATCAGCGCATTAAAGTCCGAGGGTACAGCCTCCAGCGGTGAGGGGCGCACGGCCTTGAGGAACTTGGAGATGATTTGATCAAGCCTGGCGACCTCTGCCCGGGCAATCGCGATCGACTTGGCTAGGTCTCCGACCTCACCTTCGCCGGCAAGGCCTTTTTTCAGGCGGCGTTCGATCAACTGGAGTTGGATATCGAGCGAGTTCAGCGGGTTGCCGATTTCATGCGCCACCGCGGCTGCCAGCAGTGTTACGGCCGAGAAGCGCTCGCTCTCGATCGTCTCCTGCGTTTCGCGACGTTCCTCGGTGATGTCGCGGAGGATGACGGCCCTGCCGACGAGCTCCTTGCGGGAGCTCTCCTCCTCGTCGCTCATCAGGGGGGTGACGTAGAAGTTCAGGAATCTCCGTTCGGGATAGAAGACCTCGAGATCGCGGCTCATCACATCCCCGGTGCGGGCCACGGAGCGGAGATCGAGCCCGGGAATGGCCACGGCAAGACTGCGTCCTATGTGTTCCGCGCCATCCATGCCGAAGAAGGCGCAGGCCGCCCGGTTCATGTAGATGATCCGGTCCTGAGGATCCGTGACGATGACCCCCTCGAGGATCGCGTTGAAGATGGTTTCGAGGAATCCCTTCTCCTTGGAAAGGAGTTGGAGGTAGTGGCCGATGTCGGCCGGTTCAACAAAGCGGATCCGCTCGACAAGTTTGTCGATGAATCCCCTGTTCATTACTCGGCGGCGTTGGGTGTCCCGGACTCGAGCAGGAGCTGTTCCAATTCGGCAACCCTGCGCTCGAAGAGGTCGAGCGCGGCATTCACGGGCCGGGGGGAATTCATGTCCACCCCCGCATCGGCCAGTGTCTCGATGGGGAACTTGCTTCCCCCGCTGCGCAGGAATCCGAAGTAGCGCCCGGTCTCGCCTGTTTTCAGGACGCCGTCCGCAAGGGTGATCGCGGCCGAGATGCCGGTGGCATACTTGTAGACGTAGAAGGCGCTGTAGAAATGGGGGATGCGCAGGCACTCGAGTTCAAGCTGCGGGTCGATAACGACGCCCGTGCCGAAGTAGGCATCAAGGAGGCCGCGGTAGGTCTTGCGGAAGCTTTCCAGCGTGAGGGCTGCGCCCGATTCCTCGGCTTCATGGGTGAGTTTCTCGAACTCCGCGAACATCGTCTGCCGGAAGAGCGTTCCGCGCAGATCGTCGATCTGACGGTTGATCAGGTAGGCGCGCATGGAGCGGTCCCTGGTTTCGGCAAGGAGATGCTCGGTCAGCAGGATCTCGTTGAAGGTGGAGGCCACCTCGGCGAGGAAGATCGGGTAATGGTAGTTCTGGAAGCTCTGGGTGTTCCGAGCATACCAGGTATGCATGGAGTGGCCGGCCTCATGCGCCAGGGTGTAAATGTCCGAGAAGACATCGGACTTGTAGTTCATGAGGATATAGGGGGGAGCCTCGTAGGTTCCGTAGGAGAAGGCGCCGCTTCTCTTGCCCTTGTTCTCATAGCGGTCGCACCAGCGCTCGCCGTGGAGTCCCTTCCCGAGGATGTCGGTGTATTCCGTGCCGAGCGGCTTCAGGGCGCCGAGCACCATGTCGGTCGCCTTGTCGAAGGAGACGTCGCTCTGGACCGCCGAGACAAGCGGGGCATACGTGTCGTAGACATGGAGATCGGGGAGGTTGAAGACCTGCCGCCGGAGGGCGTAATAGCGGTGGAGGACGGGAAGCCGCGACCTCACCGCCGCGATCAGGTTGTCGTAGACGGAGACGGGGACATTGTCGGGGAAGAGGGAGGCTTCGCGGGCGGAGGAGTAGTTGCGCGCGCGTGCCAGGAAGACATCCCCCTTGATGGAACTCGCGAGCGAGCTGGCGAGGGTATAGCGGTGGGCGTCGAACTCCGTGTAGAACTTTCCGAAGGCCGCCTTGCGGACTTCGCGGTCGGGCCGCTGGAGGAGGGAGGAGAAACTGCTCTGGGTCAGTTCGATCTCCTGCCCCCGGTCATCAGCGACCTTGCCGAAGGTCATGTCGACATTGGTCAACTGGGAGAATGTCTCGTGGTGTCCGCCGAGAACAGGCATCGAGAGGGAGAGGAGGCGCTCCTCCTTGTTTCCCAGCGTGTGGGGCCTGAGCCTGCGGAGGCGGCCGAGCGGAATAAGCCAGTCGCCCAGTACCGGATCAGTCAGGAAAGCTGCGAAGGTCCCGTCCGGGATCTCCTGGATCTCAGGGGCAACCCAGGAGCAGGCTTCGCTGATCTTCGCGCAGAGGGAAGAGAGTCTCCCGTCGCGGTCGAGGGAGGCATCGTTGGAGCCGTCCTCGGAGAGTCGCAATCCGGCGTATTGAGCGAGTCGCTCGGTGGAGCGGTCGAGCGACTTCTCGAATTCCAGAACCGCGGCAAGGTCGGCGGCGCTCCGGCCCAGAGTTCCCTTGAACCTCGCGATGCCGTCATGGCGGGAGGAGAGACCCTTGAACTCCGCCTCCCAGGCGGCATCGTCAGGGAAGATGGGGGTGAGATCCCAGGTATCAGCGACGGGAACCTGGGATCGGGTCATCAGCGTGGAGGTGCCACCCTCCCCGGAGAGGTCGGCGATGAGTCGGGGAGTGGCGGCGGATCGCATGGAGCCTACTTCTGGGCCTTTCCTTGGGAGGCCACGGCTGCGGCTGCTGCGGCGATCGCCTCCTGGTCACCCAGATAGTAGTGGCGGATCGGCTTCAGGTTGTCATCGAGCTCGTAGACCAGGGGAATGCCTGTCGGGATGTTCAGGGCAAGCACCTCCTCCTCGGAGAGATTGTCGAGATACTTCACCATGGCTCGGAGCGTGTTTCCGTGCGCGGTGACGAGGACCTTTTCCCCGCGCTTCACGGCGGGTGCTATCTCCTCGTGCCAGTAAGGCAGCACTCGGTCGACCGTGTCCTTGAGGCACTCGGTCAGGGGAAGTTCCGCCGCGGACACATTCCTGTAGCGGGGATCGTGGCCGGGAAAACGCTCGTCGCTCTTCTCGAGGGCCGGAGGCGGCACATCGTAACTACGTCGCCAGATCAGCACCTGATCGTCGCCGAACTTGGCGGCGGTCTCCGCCTTGTTGAGGCCCTGAAGGGAGCCGTAGTGCCGCTCATTCAGGCGCCAGGAGCGCTCGATGGGTATCCAGAGTTCGTCGAGTTCGTCCAGGATCATCCAGTTCGTCCGCAGCGCGCGCTTGAGAACGGAGACAAAAGCACGGTCGAAGGAGTAGCCCTCCTTCCTGAGGAGTTCGCCGGCGGCCTTGGCTTCACCGAGGCCCTTCTCGTTCAGGTCGACATCAGTCCAACCGGTGAAACGGTTTTCTCGGTTCCAGGTGCTTTCGCCGTGGCGGATGAGAACTAATTTATGCATATCGGATGACCCTACACAAAAATCTCACCCCTTGGAAAGAGCTGTGGAACCATCGATGAAATTCCATGGGGAAAAAGGAACCGTGGTCTGAGTGGCGTGCGGCACAGCGCCACTCATTCAACTTCGAAGTTTGAGTGACTTAAAGAAGCAGTTCTTCCCCGTCTTGCGATAAGAGGCCGGTTTCCGAGGGGGCGGTCACCGCGGGGAGGGGATTCACCGGCGCGACCCCGAGTGGGCGCACCCACTCCAGGGATGAGTTGCCGGCCGACGGATTCGCCTGGTAGGCGGTGAAGAACATCTCCATGCGTGCATCGATGTTGTCGATGAAGTGCAGGAGGGCCGCCTCGGGTGTCTTGGGCAGGACGGGAGAGCCGTATTCCAATTGCCCATGGTGCGAGGCGACCAGATGGAGGATGTGAAGTCGGACATCCTCCGAGGAGGGGGTGAACTGCTCCCACCCATCTTTGGGCAATTCGCGCCAGATCGAGTTCACCAACTCGATCCCGATCGAGAGATGTCCGAGAAGTTCACCGCGAAGCTCCGGAGTAATGCCAAAGCCGCGCTCCGGAGGGCAGGTCTCCCAGAGCTTTCCCGTATCGTGGAAGAGGACTCCGGCGATGATCAGGTCGCGGTTGAGTTCCGGATAGACGCCGCAGAGGGCCAGGGCCGATTCCATCATCCGCGAGGTGTGCTCGAGCAGTCCCCCGCGGCGGGCGTGATGGTTGCCCCGTGCCGCCGCGGCACGACGGAAGCGGGGGCCGTGCTGGCTGAGGAATTGCCCGCAGAGTGCCTTGATCCTTGGATCGGCGATGCTCTCCACCGCCCCGGTGATGATCCGGTCGCATCGTTCCAGAAGTTCCCTGCGCTCGGCGGATCCCTCCAGCAGGGCATCGATCGCCTCCTCGGGCAGGGGATTGAGTTCCCAGCGTTTGGCATCAAGGCCAAAGGCTGAGCTGTGGCTGAAGATCCCCTCGATCTCGACGAACTCCGAGGCCTTGAGCGATGAGCAAGCCTCGAAGGCAGGTGTGTCACTCCAGGCACGGAGGGTCATGCTCTCCGATCCGTCTCGGAACTGAACCTCGTGAAACGGTTTGCCATTGGCTGCTTCCTTCCTGATCAGTTTCTCGATCTGCGCATGGACCACGGCCTCTTGCGGGGAGTCTTCACGCGCGGCCTTCTTGAGTTCGGAAATTGTTAGCAGGGGCATGAGGGAAAGGCTGAAGGCTAAAGGCTGAAGGCTGAAGGCTGAAGAAAAATCTAATCCGGCCTTCAGTCTAAACCGCTTCGGTCTTCAGCCTGTGATCCGAGGAATCACAAAATCAGCATGCAGTCGCCGTAGCTGAAGAAGCGGTATTTCTCTCGCACAGCCTCGTTGTAGGCCTCCAGGATGAGTTCCCTTCCCGCCAAGGCGCTCACCAGCATCAGGAGGGTGGAGCCGGGGAGATGGAAGTTGGTCTGAAGGGCATCGATGTGCCGGAACCGGTGGGGTGGCCTGATGAAGATATCCGTCGAGCCCGAGGCGGCGGCGAGTTGGCTGGGTGCCTGTGATTCCAGAACGCGGGCGGTGGTGGTGCCTACCGCGATGAGTTTTCCGCCCGAGGCCTTGGCGGCATTGATCCTCGAAGCAGTCTCCTCCGAGAGGGAATAATACTCAGAGTGCATCCGGTGCTCGGAGACATCATCGGTCTTCACGGGATGGAAGGTTCCCGCGCCTACATGGAGTGTTACGAATGCGTGGGGCAGCGAGGCCAGGATCTCCTTTGTGAAGTGAAGGCCGGCCGTCGGAGCCGCCACGGAGCCGGGATCCCTCGCATAGACCGTCTGGTATCGCTCCTTGTCCTGCTCGTCCGAGGGACGATGGAAGTAGGGAGGGATCGGCATCTCGCCGTGGTGATCCAGATCCGGCGGAGCGGAGAACTCCAGCAGGCGGGTGCCGTCATCCAGAACCTCCGAGACCGTGGCCGTCGTGCCGGCCACCTCGACGGAGGCACCTTCACGCATCTTCTTGCCGGGACGTACCATGGCTGTCCAGTGGAGCGGGCCGCGTTGCTCCAGCAGCAGCATCTCGATCTTTCCTGTGGCGTCGTGTAGTCGGGCCGGGATGACCTTGCTGTCATTGAGGACAAGAAGATCCTGTGGTGTGATGTATTCCGGCAGATCGGCGAAACCCCGATGCTCGATCCGCCCAGTACCTCGATGCAGTACCAGCATCCGCGAGTCCTGCCGCCGAAGGGCGGGACGATCGGCAATCAACTCAGGCGGCAGGTCGTATTGGTAGTCGGAGAGAAGGGAAGACATGGCAGGAAGAGGCTGAAGGCTGAACGCTGAAGGCCGAAGTCTGAAGGAAAAACTGGCGAGGGGCGTAGGACCCCACATGATTTTATTCAGCTTTCAGGTTCCACTAAATCTTTTCATGATGGGAGGAGATGAGAATCGCGGTCTTCAACACCAAGAAGTATGAACGCCGCGCCTTGGAAGAGGCAGCCAAGGGGTCTTCCCTAGAGTTCACTTTTCTGGAACCAAGGTTGGACGCTCACACGGCGGCGTTGGCTGCGGGGCATGAGGCGGTCCTGATCTTCGTCAACGACTCGGCAAACCGCACCGTTCTGGAAAAACTTGCCGGGGGAGGAGCACGCTTTCTTGCGACCCGGAGTGCCGGTTTTAACCAGATCGACATCAAGGCGGCCCAAGAGTTGGGCATTCAGCTGGCATATGTTCCCGCCTACTCCCCCAACGCCGTGGCGGAGTTCACGATCGGGCTGATCCTGACTCTGGCCCGACACATCCACGAGGGTCACAACCGCGTGAGGCGTGCCGACTTCAATCTCGAGGGTCTCTGCGGATTTGAGCTACGGGAGAAGACTGTCGGTGTCTGCGGAACGGGTCGCATCGGCACGGCCGTGGTCAGATTACTGAGCGGTTTCGGGTGCAGGATTCTGGCCTACGACGAGGAGCCCAACGAGGAGGTGACCCTGCTTGCCTCCTATGTCGATACGCGGGAGGAGCTCTTCCGCTACTCCGATATCCTGACGCTCCATGTCCCGCTGATGCCCTCCACCCACCATCTCATCGACAAGGCGGCGATCTCGATGATGAAGGACGGGGTCTTCCTCATCAACACGAGCCGTGGCGCGCTGATCGACACTCCCGCCGTGGTGGAGGCGCTCAAGAGCCGTAAGGTCGGCTTTCTCGCGATCGATGTCTACGAGGAGGAGGCCTCCCTTTTCTTCGAGGATCACTCCTCGGACATCATCGACGACGATACCTTCGCCCGCCTGCTGACATTCCCCAACGTGGTCGTCACGGGGCATCAGGCTTTCCTTACCGACCATGCCCTTCGGAACATTGCGGAGACGACGGTCAAAAGTCTCACGGAGTTCGCCTCGGGAATCCCCTGCAGCCATGCATTGCCGTTGATGTCATGAAGAGAGGTTTCCTCACGCTTCTTTCCGGGGCGCTTCTGTTCACGCAGGGGTGTGCCCCGCGCGAGCAGCGTGCCGATCTGGTCTTCATCAACGGCGCGGAGCCCGAGACGCTCGATCCCGCGCTCATCACCGGTCAGCCCGAGGGGCGGATCGTGAATGCCCTCTTCGAGGGGCTGTTGCGATTCGACCGTCATGGAAGGAGCGGCCCCGGCGTCGCCTCTTCGTGGGAGATTTCGCCGGATCGTCTGACCTACACCTTTCACCTCCGTCCCGATGCGCGATGGAGCGATGGCCGGCCCGTTAGGGCAGGAGACTTCTTGGATTCCTGGCGCCGCACGCTTGATCCCGCCACGGCTTCGGCCTACAGCTACCAGCTCTTTCCCGTGCAGGGTGCGGAGGAATTTGCCAATGGCAGGGACGGCTCAGCTGGAAAGGGCGCCGATTTCTCCTCCGTGGGTGTGAAGGCCCCCGATGAGCGGACGCTGGTGGTGAAGCTCCGGCAACCGACCCCTTACTTCCTCGATCTCTGCGCCTTTCCGACGCTCTACCCCGTGCGGACCGACCTGATCGGTAAATACGGCGACGATTGGGTGAAGCCGGGTAAGCTCGTGGGCAATGGGGCGTTCCTTCTTGAGGAGTGGAGGATCAATGATTCGGTCCGTCTTGCGAATAATCCCCTCTACTGGGATCAGGCGAACGTCTCCCTCCGATCCATCCGGATCCTCCCGATCAGCAAGGCCAACGTCGCCTACAATTTCTACGCCGCGGGCCAGGCGGACCTGATCATGGACAAGGGGCTTGCTCCGCCGTCGCTGCTCGATGCACTCAAAGTCCGTCCCGACTTCCACGCCGCGCCCTTTCTTGGCACCTACTTCCTCCGTTTCAACTGTGCCAAGGGACCCTTTACAGACGTCCGCGTTCGCAAGGCCTTCTCGATGGCACTCGACCGGAAGCGCGTCACGACCAAGATCACCCGGGCCGGGGAGACCGATGCCCTGAGCTTCGTTCCACCGGGGATTCCCGGGTATGAGGCTCCGTCAGGTCTTCCGGAGAATGCCGTGGAGGCGCGCAGGTTGCTGGCCGAGGCGGGATACCCGGGAGGAAAGGGTTTTCCCCTGACGACCTATCTCTACAGCGAGGGGGAACTCAATGAGGGGATGGCGATCGAGCTCCAGTCGATGTGGATGGAGGTGCTCGGCGTCACCGTACAGCCAGCCCGTCAGGAGTGGAAGGTCTACCTCAACTCGCTTGGATCACTCGATTTCGGCATCGCCCGTTCCAGTTGGGTGGGGGATTACCCGGATCCGAACACCTTCCTGGATCTCTTTCTCTCGGGTAGCGGGAACAACCGCACCGGCTGGAGCAGTGCAGCGTACGACCGCCTGATCGGTGAGTCCGCGGCAGAAAGTGATCCCGTGCGCCGCTTCGCAATGCTGCGGAGGGCCGAGGAGTTCCTTGTGTGCGAGGAGGCGCCGATAGCCCCGATTTTCTTCTATGTCGGGATCCAGCTCTATGACGGAAACCGGATAGGAGGCATCGAGGCGAATGTGCTCGACGAACATCCCCTGAGGGAGATCTTCCTGAAAAAGTCTGATCAACCATGAGGCCACGATTCACCACCAAGGGATGCACCGCCCTGATCACCGGTGCCACGGCGGGGCTGGGAGCAGAGTTTGCGCGTCAGTTGGCTCCGAAGGCTTCGCGCCTGATCCTCGTCGGCCGTCGCGAGGATCGTCTTGCATCCCTTGCAAACTCGCTCCGCGCCGACTTTCCTTCCCTTGTTGTTGATGCGCTTCCGGCCGATTTGGCGAAGTCCGGGGAAAGGGGGCGTCTTGCTGCATGGATCATCCGCGAGGAAATCCCGCTCAACCTGCTCATTAACAACGCGGGGTTGGGTGATCTCGGCTCCTTTGACTCGGCCGATTGGAACCGACTCGCACCCGTTCTGGAGGTGAATGTCACGGCGCTGACCCATCTCACCCACCTGCTCCTGCCGATGCTACGCTCCCAAAGGTCTGCGGGCATCCTGAATGTCAGTTCGATAGCAGGATTCTTCCCACTCCCCGAGATGGCTGTCTACGCGGCAAGCAAGGCTTATGTGACGAGTTTCAGCGAGGCGCTTCGCATGGAGCTTGCCGGGGAGGGGATCGCCGTGACCGCTCTCTGTCCGGGGCCGGTGCCTACCGAGTTCTTCGAGGTGGCCAGCCGTAATGGGGAGACGATCCGAGCGATGGATCGGTCCCATCCGGCGTTGGCAACTTCGCCTGATTCCGTGGTTCACGAAGCCTTGTCGGGACTCGAACGTGACAAGCCCGGAGTGATCCCCAACAGGCTGCTGGCGCTTCTTGTGCGCGGCGTGAGGCTGCTACCGTTTCCTCTTATCCGTACCGCGATTCAACTGGGTGCCGGCACAAGGAAGCCTAAAAAAAATTAGGGCACCTCGCTGTTTGCGGCGGGTTGATTGAAAGAGAATGATTTCACGCAACGGTCGCAAAGGTCGCCAAGGTGGAAGAGAAGACCAGCGCACGATGAAACTACCCCGCCGGTAACAACACAGCGACGGGGAGCCCCTCTTTGCGATCGTCGCGTCCTTTGCGTGAAACCCACTCCGAATATCTTCCCACTCCTCATGGCGAAAAGCCAAAATATCGTGACCGACAGGGTATCCGGGAGCGATCCGGGATATCGATGATCCGCGCGGCATTGACGATGGGTTCCAGATCGGGGAAACTGCCCATGTGAAAAATTTCACAAGATGGTCCACCAAGGACATTGACCCAAAGTCGAACGCCTCGTTCGCCTCCGCAATCGAACTGATCGGCCCCGACCTCTACTCGGTGGAGGAACGGATCCGCGAACAGTCGAAGTCCGTCGATGCCGGAATCGAGCACTATTTCGAGTATGCCATCGGGGGTAGCGGCAAGCGCCTGCGACCCGCCCTGGCGCTTCTCTCCGGAGGCGCCACGGGTCGCATCGTTTCCGATCATGTCGACCTGGCGGTCATCGTGGAACTCATCCACATCGCGAGCCTCGTCCATGACGACATCATGGACGGTGCCGACCGGCGCCGCGACCGACCGACCCTTAATGCCAAGTGGGGGAATTCCCTCACCGTCCTCGTGGGGGACGTCCTCTTCGCGCATGCCCTGCGTCTCTCGACGAAGTTTTCCAACTCGGATGTCTCACGCAGGATCGCCGATGCCGCCGCCGATGTCTGCACGGGTGAGATCCTTCAGACCCAGCGCCGATTCGATCTGAATCTTCCGCTGTCGGAGTATTACCGGATGGTTCAGATGAAGACCGGAGCCCTTTTCGCCGTCTCCTGCGAGTTGGGAGCATTCCTGAGCGGTGCTTCCCCTGCAGTGATCAGTGCGCTCAAGAACTACGGCAACAAGGTGGGCATCGCCTACCAGGTGCTCGACGACTGCATCGATCTCGTCGGCGACGAGGAGATGATCGGCAAGACGCTCGGCACCGATATTGCCTGCGGGAAGTTCACCCTTCCCGTCCTGTTGCTTCTCCAGAACGCATCCGCGAAGGAAAGGGACGAACTCCGCTCCCGCTTCCTCTCCGAGGAACCGATGCCTGCCGCCGAACTCGCCGCCCTGGTGACCTCGAGGGGATCGCTTCCTGCATCGGTTCAGGCCGCCCGTAGTCTTGTCGATGAGGCTGAGGCCGAACTTATCCATGTTCAGGATAACCGTCATGCCGCCGCCCTGCGCGCGATGACGGAGTATCTACGCGGCGTACTCGATTCGATTTGCTAGAGCCTGCCTGTTACCTAGTAACTCTACTGATCGTTCAGATATCGATTGCCAGGAAATCGCGGACAAAGGCGTTGCCTCCCCCTGATCGGACTTCCTCAGGGGTCCCGATCTGCTGAATGGTTCCCTTGTCGATGATAACCACGCGGTCGGCGACGTCGAAGGCTTCGTCCTGATCGTGGGTTACGAAGAGGCTGGTCAGGTGAGTCTTGTTGTGAAACTCGGTGAGCCAGGCACGGAGTTCGCGACGAACTTTCGCATCGAGGGCTCCGAAAGGTTCGTCCAGCAACAGGACCCTCGGTTCCACGGCGAGTGCACGGGCGAAGGCGACACGCTGGCGCTGACCACCCGAAAGCTGCACCGGGAAGCGGTTCTCGAGTCCGGAGAGTTGGATTGTCTCCAGCAGGGAGAGGACGCGCTCCCGGATCTTTTCGTTCGTCAGTCGCTTCGAGCGCCGCGCGACGCGCAGGCCGAAGGCGATGTTCTCGAAAATCGTCATGTGGTTGAAGAGGGCGTAACTCTGGAAGACGAAACCCGCCTTGCGCTCGTTGGCGCTCTTCATGGTCACGTTCTCGCCATCGAAGAAAATCTCGCCATGATTGGCGAACTCCAGCCCCGCGATGATGCGCAGGAGTGTGGTCTTGCCCGAGCCGCTGGGGCCGAGGAAGGCGACCATCTCGCCGGTCTTGATGTGCAGGCTTACATCCTTCACGGCGGGAAAAGCGCCGAAGTTCTTGGTGAGGGAGGTGATTTCGATGCTCATTGGGAAATGGCTGAAGGCTGAAGGCTGAAGGCTGAGGGAAGTGACATGGTGAATGGGGGGGAAGTGGAAAAGTGAAAAGTGAAAAGTGAAAAGGTGGCCGCTACATGATTCAATTCGTGGCTCCCTCGATTGTCGGTTCGAGAAGGGCGCGTTGGCCCGCCTCGAACTGCCGGCGGTTTTTCCACTCGGCCAGGGTCTTGAGAATGAGGGTGACGAGGGCAAGTAGCGAAAGGGCCGAGGCGACTGCAAAGGCATCCGCGAAGAGGAGGTCGCCGTAGAGACGTTCGATCTCGAGCGGCATAGTGTTGGTCTTTCCGCTGATCTTCGCCGAGACGACGCTGACGGCGCCGAACTCTCCCATGGCGCGCGCATTGCAGAGGATCACTCCGTAGAAGAGTCCCCACTTGATCTTGGGAAGGGTGATCCGTCTGAGGATCTGGAAACCGCCCGCCCCAAGCGTCAGCGCGGCCTCCTCCTCCTCGCACCCCTGTGCCTGCATCAGCGGGATCAGGCTTCGTGCCACGAAGGGAAAGGTGACGAAGGTGGTGGCAAGGACCATGCCCGGGAGAGCGAAGATGATCTTGATGTCATGCGCCTGGAGCCACGGGCCCATGTAGCCGCGTCGTCCGTAGAGCAGCACGTAGACGAGGCCGCCGATCACGGGGGAGACCCAGAGGGGAAGGTCGATCAGGGCAAGCAACGCCTGGCGGCCGAAGAAGCGATAGCGTGTGATCGACCAAGCGGCGGCAATGCCGAATAGCGTGTTGGCGGGGACCGAGATCAGGGTCACCGTCAGCGTCATGAGGACCGAGTGCAGGATGTCGTAATCGCGGAACGCCGCAACGAAGTGTTCCGTTCCCTTGGCAAGAGCCCCCTGAAAGACAACCACCAGTGGCAGTCCCAGGAAGAGGATGAAGAAGGCAAGGACGATGCCGATCAGCATTCTCCGCACCCAAAGCGGCTCCGAGGTGGCACGGAAGGCGCTGTCGGCACGCCGGTCACTGCCCGGAGGATTCCTGAAATCGATGAAGCTGGCCATGGATCGGGAACGGTGGTCAGGCGGATTTGCGGAAGCGGTTGCCCCAACTCTGGAGCTTGTTTCCTATCACGACGATCACGAGCGAAGCGGCCAGCATCGTGAAGCCGATCGCGGCGGCCCCGGTGTAGTCGTACTGCTCCAGCTTGGTGACGATCATCAGCGGGGTGATCTCGGTCCGGAAGGGGATGTTGCCGGAGATGAAGACGATGGAGCCGTATTCCCCGACGGCGCGCCCGTAGGACATGATGATCCCGGCAAGCAGCGCGGGAAGCAGGGGAGGGAGAACGACATGGCGCAGGGTCTGCCAGCGGCTTGCTCCGAGGCAGGCCGCGGCCTCCTCCACATCGGAGGAGAGTTCCGTGATGACCGGTTGCACCGCGCGCACGACAAAAGGAAAGCCGATGAAGGTCATCGCGATGAGGACACCGGCCGGGGTGAAGGCGATCTTGATCCCGAGCGGCTCAAGGTATTTTCCGATCCACTCGTTGGGCGAGTAGAGGGCGGTGAGGGCGATTCCGGCCACGGCGGTCGGAAGGGCGAAAGGCAGATCGGTCGCGGCCTCCAACAGCCTGCGCCCGGGGAACTCGTAGCGCGCGAAGATCCATGCCGCCAGGAAGCCGAAGACACCGTTGATGATGGCTGCGATCAGTGAGATGCCGAAGGTCACGCGATACGTCGCGACGACCTCGGGATCGGTGACCGTTTCCCAGAAATGTTCCCACCCTCCCGAAGCGGTCTTCCCTGCCAATGCGATCACGGGCAGGAGGACGATCAGGGAAAGCCAGGTCACGGTCCACCCGAGGCTCAGGTGGAATCCGGGAAGGATGTGGCGTTTCTTGGACATGGCGAAGCAGGCGAAAATAATGCCGTAAAACAACGGGAAAGCCAGTCGTCTTTTGAAGGCAAAGCCAGGCAAGCAAAACAGGGATAGAGATGCATGAAAGTTTTTACAGGGATGAAGGGGATAAAAGGGATGTTCAGAACCAAGTCTTGTTCCCGAGGACGACCTGAGACTGCCATGCCTTTCTTACAATCCCCTTTATCCCCTTGGCTAGCCCGGTCGTTGCTTCGCATCCGTTACGGATCCCTGTGCCTTAATCCTTTCTCTGCATCTTGGCGCCACTGCGGGAGAAATCTCATATCCACCCACTCCAAATAGCGAGAAGCCGTATTAGATATCCATCCCCTGGGAACTGATCTGGGGGAAAATCCTCAGAATCTCCTTCACGGCGGCCATATGGGCCTCAACCTGTCTGCCAAGCGGCGCCAGATGGGGGGTCTCGAAGACGATCTCGAAGGGTTTTGGATGTTGATCCGGCGGTGCCGAGAGAATCCCGGTGTAGCCGCCGGTGATGATCGAGCGTTCCGCCGGATGGGTGTCGATCTCGGGGCGGTGATCGCGCGGCAGGATCGAGGAGGCTGCATCCAGTGAGGGCTCGAGCAGGTGTCGGGTAAGAGTGCTGCCGTTCACATAACCGTAGATTCCCTCGCTGGTGTCGTCGGTGTGGAGCGCGATGATGCCGTCGAAGCGCTTGGCCCGGAGTTCCTGTTCGATCAGCAGGACTTCCGCCTCCTCCTGCCAGAAAAGCCGGTTGAGATCACGGCCCGAAGCACCCTCGCGGAGACCTTGATCGAATCCCCAGGGATTGCAGACCGGATAAATGAAGAGTTCGTGGAAGCGGCCGATCATCGGATGGAGCTCCAGATGGTGCAGAAGTTGCAGGGCGGCGATCACTCCCGAGTGCTCGTCGCCATGGATTCCAGCGAAGATTCCGATCCTGTAGGAAGGCGTGGAGGCGGGATCGGACCAGCGGTAGCGCGGGAGATGTCTCTTCCCGGACGCATCGCGCACATGCCCGGCATCGATGGCTCGGCTGCGGCCCGCAAGCTGGTCCCCGTAGCGGAGGATCGAAGTGGAACGATGGCCAATGCGCTGATTGAGGGAATCCGTCCGGGATTCACCGCCCGTCGTCGCAATCGGTATTGATCGAAGTGCCACAGCCGTTCGGAGGCTACCTCTTGATTCCCTTGATGATCTGGTCAAAGAGACCCCGGTCGTCGAAGAATGTCTTCTGGGCCTTGGACCAGCCGCCGAAGTCGGCGATGGTGACCAGATCGATTTCCTTGAACTGGCCTGCATACTTGGCCTTTGCGGAAGGATCCACGGGACGATAGAAATTCCTGCCGATGATATCCTGTCCCTCGGGGCTGTAGAGATACTCAAGGTAAGCCGTCGCCTGTTTGCGCGTGTTCTTCGCATCCACATTGGCGTCGATCACCGTCACGGGGGGTTCCGCCAGGATGCTGACGGAGGGAGTCACGATCTCGTATTCTCCGCCGTTCTTGGACTTCAAGAGTAGCGCCTCGTTCTCCCAGGAGATGGAGACATCGCCCAGCTTTCGTTCCGTGAAGGCGATGGTGCCCGCGCGGGCTGCTGCCGGGAGACCGTTCTTCAGGGCGTTCCTGTAAACCTTTCCCACAAAGTCGCGGATCTGTGTCTCGTCCCCTGCAAACTTCTTCTTGGCATATGCCCATGCTGCGAGGAAATTCCAGCGGGCGCCGCCGCCCGTCTTGGGGTTCGGGGTCACGACGGAGACGTCGTCGCGTGTCAGGTCATCCCAGTCCTTGATGTTCTTCGGGTTTCCCTTCCGGACCAGGAAGACGATCGTTGAGGTGTAGGGGGAGCTGTTGTGGGGGAGGCGGGACTGCCAATCCTTCGGGATGAGTGGCTTGTCCAAGGCTCCGGTGCTTCCCTTCTCATGGATGGCGTCGATGTCGTAGGCAAGGGCCAGCGTTGCCACGTCGGCGTCGCTGCCATCCTGGATCAGTCGAGACTGAGAGCCGGATCCGCCATGGGAGGTGGCGATCTTCACATCCTCTCCTGATTGCGCCTTCCAGTGCTTTGCAAAGGCCTTGTTGAACTCCGTGTAGAGTTCACGGGTCGGGTCGTAGCTCACATTCAGGAGCGAGACTTCGGCCTTGAGTGAGTTGATAGCGAGGGTTCCTAGCAGCGTCAGTGCAAGGGTCATGGAGCGTGAGGTGATCATGGCTGAAGGTTTGTTTCTGAAATGTTCGGGTGGTTTTAGTCTGAGAGTGAACTGTCCTGATCGACATCCAGGATGTGGCCTTCGGAAGTCACGGTGATTTGATAATCAGTGAAATTGGAAAGGCCTTTGAGTTCGTACACTTTGTGATTTCCATGCTGACTGAGGTAGGCTGTGTGGAGGTAAATTCCGGGAACGTGTTGGTCGACCGACGTGAGCGCCGCGTTTGGCACAGCGGTCAACGGAATCTTGCCCTTGCTGCTCTGCGGTCTGTCGGTTTTTTGTGATTTCTTTGCCGCAGAGCTGCATCCTGTGATTGCCGATGAGAGGATGAGAATCACAGCAGCTGCGGTTTGTTTCATGGGTGAATTTTATCCTCAACAGCCATTACATCTACAGGCGATTTACTTGTCGTCAAGTGAATAGCGATTAATAAAGTCGTTATAAAAAACTGAATTCGGGAACCTCTGATTATATCGGACAGGGGCCGTTGCGATAAGCCGCGGCAAAAGCGAAGCAATGATTGGGCAAGCAAAGCACGAAGCCCCGCACAGCCCTTTCTATGTTACAATCCCTGTAGCCACGCAGTTTCTCCCCGTGTCTTGGAATCGTTTCTCATCAGTCGGTCTGCCGCGTAGGTATTGCCGCTGATCCAATACGATGTCAGGGTGTGATGATGAAGCATTACCCTTTCCTCCCCTCAAGGTTGTTCATCCTCTCCCTTTTCATACTCACATTCACTATCTCCTCTTCCTATGCCTTGCAGATCCAGGGAGTGACAGTGCCTTCGAACGTTCAGGTGGCTGGTCAACCCCTCCAGCTCAACGGGGCGGGATTGCGGACGTTTTCCCTGGTGATGGTGCCGATCAAGATCTATGTGGCGGCGTTCTATGCTCCTGAGCCGCTTCGCTCAGCCTCCGCGGTGACGGCATCCCCGGGACCGATTCAGTTTGATTTCACCTTCTTGCGGATTGTCGGTCAATCCGATGTGACGCGTGCCTGGAGTTCTCAGTTTGCCCAGAGCGTCTCCTACACCTATCCGGGCTATGAGAGGGACCGCGATGCATTCATTGGGATGTTCGGTCCGCTCAAGAACGGCGGCATGGAGCGGGTTCAGTTTGTCGGGACGAACACGCTCGTGTATGACTCGGGCACCCTCAAGGGGACGATCGCGGGACGGGAGTTCCAGAAATCCTTCCTAAGCCTCTGGTTCGGCTCCAAGCCTGTAGCTGCCGATCTGAAGAGCGCTCTTTTGGGCAACTGACGGATTATCTTTTGCGGTAAAAGTCCCGCGGTTCTACTTGGAGTAATAGGATGGAACGTTCCCATGGAAATCCTGAAGGGGAGCTGCAACCTTCCACCGGCTACCACCAAGGGTGCGATCAATAAACTTCCACAGGGGAGCGCTTTCCATCCTCGGGGCTGCGCTTGGCGGCTTCCTCTGCTCCAAGTACATTGACCCGCAGATCCCAGACTCCCTGATCGAGTGCCTTGTAGTTTTCCTCCGTGAAGGTGGTCGGGGGAGGGAGCTTGGCCTTGAAGGCGGCGATGTTGGCAAGCGCACGGTCGATCTGCTCGGCCGGGCATTTTTCAAGGACCTTGGCGGCCTGTTCGGCCAGCTCGGTGCGGTGGCAGATCATGAGGAGGTCGTTCCCCGAGGCAAGTCCGAGGCGGATCATCTCGTCGAAGCCGTAGTGATTCAGGATCGCTCCCATGTCGAGGTCGTCGGTCATGACCAGCCCCTGGAATCCCATCTCCTCCCTCAGGAGTTTCGTGGTGACGGCTGGCGAGAGTGATGCGGGCATGCCGGAGGGGTCGAGTTCCTTGAAGGCGATGTGACCGATCATCATGCTGTCGACGGGATTCTCCCCTGTGCAGAAGCGGCGGAAGACTTTCAGTTCGTGGGCCTCCAGTTCGGTGCGGGGGCGGGGGAGGGCGGAGAGTTCGTGGTGGGGGTCGCTGGAGGCGCAGGAGTATCCGGGGAAGTGCTTGCCGCAGGAGAGGACTCCGGTGGATCGCAGGGCTTGGTTGAAGACGCCGGCCATTTCGATAACCTGATCGGCGGTGGTGCCGTAGCAGCGGCCGCGCAGCGAGTTGTCGGCCTCGTCGTCAAAGGCGATGTCGAGGACGGGGCAGAGGTCGAGGTTGAATCCGAAGATCCGCAGCAGATGTCCGGTCAGCTCTCCGTGGCAGGCGATGAGTTCCAGATCCCCCTTGTCGCGGAGTTGGCGGGCATTAGGGGGCTCGTTCCCAAGGAGCTTCAGGCGGGAGACGCGTCCCCCTTCCTGATCGATCGTGATGATCGGCTCGATGTCGCTGAGTTCGCGGAGTCTGTCGGTCAGGGCGCGAAGCTGGGCCGGTGTCTGGATGTTACGACCGAAGAGGATGAAGCCTCCCGGTTGGATGCGCCTGACGAAATCTGCATAGGCCTCGTCAATCTCGTAACCGGGGACACCTAGGAGCAGCAGTTGACCGTGGGAGGGGCTTTTCATAGGTTACAGAGAAACAGAACCCCTTCCTCCTGACGAAATGATTCTTCCCATGCGCCGCATTCTTCCCTGCCTGCTTCTTCTCATGTCAGCCTTGGCCCTCCCCGCACACGCCGTGGAGCTTGGCATCGATGTCCTGCAAAAGAACAACTTCGATCTGCTGCGCGGCAAGCGGGTCGGGCTCGTGACCAACCATACCGGAGTGAACTCGGCCGGTGAGAAGACACGACTCATTCTCAAAAAGCATGTCAATCTGGTCGCCCTCTATACACCGGAGCACGGACTCGACGGGACCGAGAAGGCGGGAGTGGAGATCCGCTCCCGGAAGGATGCCCTCACTGGACTGAACGCCTGGTCGCTCTATGGTGACACGCGGAAGCCGACCCCTCAGATGCTCGCGGGGATCGATGTGCTGGTCTTCGACATGCAGGATATCGGTTGCCGCAGCTACACCTACATCAGCACGATGGGCAAGTGCCTGCAGGCGTGCGCCGAGCAGGGAAAGGAATTTGTCATCCTGGACCGTCCCAATCCCCTTGGCGGCAACCGCGTCGAGGGCATGGGGATCGAACCGAAGTGGATTTCCTTCGTGGGGCAGTTCCCGATCCCCTACGTCCACGGCATGACGATGGGCGAACTCGCCCTGATGGCCAATGCCAAGGGGTGGATGGGTCCCAAGGCCAATCTTCAGGTCGTGAAGATGCGGGGATGGACGCGCCCGATGACCTGGCCGATGACCGGTCTGCGCTGGGTGCCGACATCGCCGAATATCCCTCTGGCCATGTCCCCGAACTACTACGTCATCACGGGTGTGGTGGGTGGTCTGGCCGGGGGGCTGGATCTCGGGCTCTTCTCACCGCGTGCCTTCCAGATCCTGGGGGCTAGTTGGATCAAGCCGCAGTTGACCTCCTATCTCCGCGCCAAGTGTTCCGGAATCGGAGTGGATCCCGTCCCGACACCCTCCGGTCCCGGGGTCGTCTTCCATGCCAATCCCGACGGTGGCGGCGATCTCTGCGCCGCCGCCCTCTACACCCTCGCCGAGTGCAACAGGCAGTCGCACGGCCTGATCTTCACGAAGGCCAATGCCGGGATGATGAACCTTTTTTACAAGGTCTACGGCAGTGACTCGATCCGTCGGGATCTGGCTACCAAGAGACCGGAGCAGATCGTGGCTTCATGGCAGCCTTTCCTCTCCCGCTTCCGCGCGGAGAGGCAGCCTTTTCTGCTTTATTAGTGGTTTAGACTGAAGGCTGAAGGCTGAAGACTGAAAGGAACAATCAGAAGGGACAGAACCCGATTGAAACTCCATGAATGCAAAGAGAATCCCTGGGCATGTGGAGCGGGTGGGGCTTTTTGGAGGGACCTTTGATCCCGTTCATCTCGGCCATCTGATTCTGGCCGAGGCGGCTCTTGAGGAACTCGATCTCGACAGGATCATCTTCATTCCTGCCGGAGTTTCCCCGTTCAAGCAGGATCATCCTCCCGGAGCATCTCCGGAAGCCCGTCTAGCGATGCTTCGACTAGCCACGGCGGATGAGCCGCGATTCTCCGTGGATGACCGTGAACTCCGCCGTAACGGCCCCTCCTACACGATCGAGACTGTCCGCTCCCTGCTCGGCGATCATCCCGGGGTCCGCTTTCTCTTCCTGATCGGAGCCGACAATCTCGCCGATCTCCCCAACTGGCACGAGATCGGGGAGTTGATGAATCTCGTTGATTTCGCAGTGCTCGACCGTGGCAAGGGGGGCGATGCGGTCGCTGCTTGCGGCTTTCCCGTCGTGCGCCGTCGGATTGATCTCTCCTCGACAGAGATCAGGGATCGCGCCGCACGGGGGCTTTCCATTCGCTTTATGGTTCCCGAGCAGGTATATGAGCTGATCATGACTCAGGCTCCCTACCGCCCCGCTTCCTCACATGGCCACCTCTAAGCCCGCCTCCGCATCCAAAGCCGCCTCCAAAGCCACCTCTGCTAAGGCCAAGCCCGTCAAGAAGGCACTGGCTGTCGCGATCGATCCCGAGGAGTCGTTTGCCCGTCTCTGCGCGGAGGGTGCCCTCGATAAGAAAGCCGAGGATGTCGTGATCCTCGACATGCGTGGGATCTCAAGCTTCACCGATTTCTTCGTGATCGCCTCGGGAACCTCCGAACCCCAACTCAAGGCGATCGCCGGATCGATCCGCGAGAAGGTCCGCGAGGCCACCGGCCAGTGTCCGACCGCCGAGGATGGATTCCCCGCGAGCCAATGGGTCATCATCGATTACGGAAGTGTGATCGTTCACATCTTCCATACCGAGAAGCGTGGCCTCTACGGACTCGAGGATCTCTGGAACGACGCCAAGCGCATCGAAGTCGAGGGATAGGATCCTGTTGTGGGTTTCACGTCTCAGGTTTGACGGCACTTTGCTCCCGCAAAGCCGTGCCGCCCCGTTGGGGCTACGACTGCGTCGTAGTCTACCGCGCCGCTTCCCAGCGGCTTGGTTCAGGTTTCAGGTTTCAGGTTTGACGGCACTTGCCTCCCAGCAAGCGGTGCCGCCCCTAACGGGGCTACCTTCGGTAGTCTACCGCGCCCGATCCCACGGGCTTGGTTCATTCTTCATCCCTCATAATTCATACTTCCTTCTTCATGGACTGGCTTGAGGAGATCCTGATCCAGTGTCCGCAGTGCGGGGAGGATTACGCCATCCAGGTGGAGACGGCCGTGGAGGGGGTGGTCGAGATGATCGAGGACTGCGCTGTCTGCTGCCGTCCGGCCACGGTCAGGATCACCACCGAGGGCGGTGAGATCACGGCCGTCGATGTCGAGGCGGCTTAAGGAACCCCTGATTAAATCCCATGAAGGCCACTGAAGAGCATTTGCTGATTTTTGAAGGCGCGAGTGCTGGGCGATACCCGCAGCGGTCTCGCCCAAGCGAGCAACGCCACAAAAATCGACAAATGGCTTCAGCCCTCCGGGTTGCGGAGATAACAGGCCGGGGGCTGTGTTGGCTTGGCGCTTACAGCCCGCTGCGGGGATGCTCGCGCCAAGCCGCCTTGCCCGCGGCCCATTCTTCCCGCAACGGCCTCTATGCGATTTAATCAGCGCTTCCTTGAGGATTCCTTGCTCCTCGCTCTTTTTTAGAGGCGGGATGTTCAAAGAATTTTATCAGGAACTCAGGAAAGAAGGGAACTTGGCAGGTATTTGACCAAGAGCTGGATTTCTTCGGAAGCTTACTCGGTGGTTTTGATTGCTGCCGGTTGCCTCTGGGATCATCTCTGCAAGCTCACTTGCAAGAGTGGGACCAAGGCCAGCCGTACCGAAGTTTTTCCTGGCAGCTACTTCTGCCATGCCATTCTTTCAATCCCCCTTAATCCCTTTCATCCCTGTGAATTAAAGCTTCAGGTTTCAAGCCTCAGGTTTCATCCTTCTCTTCATGTCCTCGCAGTGCGATGCCCTTGCCCGGCTTTTCCGGGATGATGATCCCGAGACGGTCGGGCTCGTGAAGGAGCAGTTGGTAATCAAGGGGGAGAGCGTCGTGCCGGATCTCAGGGATCTGGTGAATGCCGATTCGGCCATTGTGGCCGCCCATGCCCAGGAGGTCCTTCATGCGATCGCCGGCAAGAAAGCCGCCGCTGAACTGGAGACCCTGCTTAGGAAGCGGGACGGGGAGATACCGCTCGAGCAGGCATGCTGGCTTCTCTCCTCGGCACTCTTGCCGTGGATCGATACGGAGGAGTCGCGTCATCAACTCGCCCTCTGGGGCGAGGAGGTTGGCCGTCGGCTTGGATCCGGAGTGAAGGATCCGGTTCCACTCCTGACCGGTTATCTCCACGGAGAGCTAGGATTCGACGGCAATCGTGACGACTACTACAACCATGAGAATTCGCTCCTGCCCATGGTGATGGAGAACCGCCGCGGACTCCCGTTGACCCTGAGCCTTCTCTATCTCTTTGTCGCCGCGCGCGCCGGGATCGAGGTGCACGGGGTGAATCTCCCGGGCCACTTCATCGCGCGCTGCGGGGAGACCTACTTCGACCCGTTTCATTCGGGCCGTGTTCTCTCCCTAGCCGATTGTGCCGACATCCTTGCCCGCCAGCAGATCGAGTTGACCGACGAGCATCTCGAGAATCCGGGCTCACGGGAGGTGATCGCCAGGATGCTGGCCAATCTGAGCCATGCCTACAGCGTCGAGGAGGCCCGATGGCAGAGGGGAATGACCGACCGTTGGCTCGGCATCGTGACAGGAGCCGAATCATGAGTACTCTGCGCGTCGAACTCCTGAACACGGGAAGCGAGCTGCTGCTCGGGAACGTTCAGGATGCCCATCTCTCCTGGTTCGGAAAGGAACTCTTCCCGCTGGGGCTGAGGATCGGGAGGCAGGGGACCGTGCCCGACGGTTCCCCCATCCGCGATGCCCTTCTGGAGGCATTTCCCCGTACCGATATTCTGATCGTGACGGGAGGACTAGGACCCACGACCGACGACATCACCCGAGAGACCGTTGCCCAGATCCTGAGCCGCCGCATGGTGCATCACCCGGAGACGATGGAGCGTATCAAGGAACGCCTCAGTCGGCGTGGCATTCCCCTTCAGGATCGCATGGACCGACAGGCCATGGCGCCTGAGGGGGCGATCGTGATCCCCAATGAGAACGGAACAGCACCGGGTCTCCACATTCCGGCGACCGAGGGCATCTCATGGGCCACGCCTCATATTTTTCTCCTGCCCGGTCCTCCCCGAGAGCTCCAGCCGATGGCGCGTGCCTATCTCCTGCCTTTTCTCAAGGATCTGGCTGCGGGCGGCGATCAGCACGAATGTAGGATCTACAAGGTCGTCGGCATGGGGGAATCGATGCTGGAGGCAAAGATCGGCATGGAACTCACCAAGAGGGGTGATCTGGAGGTCGGCTACTGCGCCAGACCGAATGAGGTCGATTTCCGACTGATCGGTCCCAAGGAGATTCTCGATGAGGTGGAGCCATCCGTTCTGGCCGCAGTCGGTGACCACTTGGTCTCGGATGAGAATGAATCGATGGAGGAGATCGTGGTTCATCTTCTCGGACAGAAAGGGGCCACGCTGGCGACTGCCGAGTCGTGCACCGGAGGATTGCTCGCCAACCGTCTGACCAATGTTCCCGGAGCCTCGGCCGTCTTCCTTGAAGGATTTGTCACCTACAGCAATGCCTCCAAGACGGATCTGCTGGGCGTGCCTCCTGATCTCATTGCTACCCATGGAGCCGTGAGCGAGGAGGTGGTCCGTGCCATGGCCGAGGGAGCGCTCCGTAAAAGCGGGGCTACCTTTGCGCTGGCCACCACCGGGATTGCAGGTCCCGATGGTGGAATCCCGGAAAAGCCCGTGGGCACAGTCTGGCTCGCGCTTGCACGTGATGGATGCGAGACGGAGGTTTGGAAGGAAACCAGGCCATCGGACCGTCTCACCTTCAAGCAGGTGGTGACACAATCGGCCCTCGATCGCCTCCGCAGAACCCTTGTCTCAATGTAATCGAATAAAACCTCAATGCAGATACCCTCTACTTATCCAAAAAGATGAAAACTCCCAAATTCAGGCATTTCGTATCGAAGTTCGCGGGACTGCGTCGGTTCCCCCTGCCGATCCTGGCGGCACTGATCGCCACCGCCGCATATATTGTTTCCATCCATTCCTTGTCGACCCCGACCGACGAACAATGCATCAGGATTTCCCTCACGATGCTCTTTGGCCTCCCTCTTCTCGTCGGCGCGGTCTATGGATCGGAACTCCATCCGCGATTTCAAGCGATCCTGCATCCGGCTGCGCTGATCGCCATGACGGGTCTCTTTTTCCTTGTTCCTGTGGGCATTATTCACACTGGAACGGTGTGGTTTTGCTTCTGGATGCTGGTGCTGATGGCGTTTGCCCTGGCCAGCGTGGTGCCCGGCCTTGTACGCGAGGGAAGTCTCAATTGGTGGAGGGTGAATGTCGGTTGGCTGAACGCCCTCGTACTTGCCGCGATCATGACGGCGATTGTGGAAATCGGCCTTCAACTGGCCCTCTTGAGCGTGAAGATACTCTTTGGATTGGAAGCCCATTTCTTTTTTGTGCATTGTCTGCACTTCGATCTCCTTGCCCTTGCAGGATGCCTGATCTACCCCGTCACGGCCCTGGCTCTGTTTCCGTCGGCCAAGGAAGACCTCTATCCCGACCAGCCTGGGTTCAAGGTCTGGTCTAATCTCTGCA
This sequence comes from Spartobacteria bacterium, assembly GCA_947482345.1. Lineage (GTDB taxonomy): Bacteria > Verrucomicrobiota > Verrucomicrobiia > Chthoniobacterales > UBA6821 > UBA6821. The sequence continues at coordinate 4,261 of CANKJN010000010.1, read as the reverse complement.
AGTGGGCGCTGATCCCGATCGGTTTCCTCTTCATGGGAATCCTCGCCGCTTATGCCGTGAAGATCATCATCCAGTGGAAGCTTCCAAACGGCATGGTGGCGACTCCGGTGCTCTCCCTTGGGGCGTATGGAACGCTGGCCATGCTCCTGATCTTTCCGTGGAAGGGGGAGCGTCCGTGGGCCCGATGGTTCTCGTTGATCTATCCACCGGCCTTCCTGCTTAGCAGCGCCCTCCTCTTCATCTCCCTCGCGCTCCGCATCAAGGAGTACGGCGTGACCTTCGACCGATATTCCGCATTGGCCGCAGGCATCTGGCTGACTGTATCGGCATTCTGTTTTCTGATTCGCCGTAACCAAGCACCTCTCTTGGTTCCCTTCCTGCTTGCCCTCACCACATTGGTGGCCGCCCTGGGGCCGCTGAGCGCGGGCACCTTGTCGCTACGCAGTCAGTCCGAACGACTCAAGCACCTTCTCGAATCCACAAACCGCAAGGATGAGCAGATCCGTTCCATTGTCACAATGATCGTTCAGGATTTCGGGTTGGCGGACCTTGAGAAGGTGACCGGACCGCTCGGTATCGATATCGATCCCAAGCTTGCTTGCTGGGAACTGACCAGGGCGGTGCTTCAGAAGCTCCATCTATCCAAGGATCCTACCCAATGCAGCTATGGACTTAGCGAAGGATCCATCGTTCCGATTGCCGGATGCACCGCCTATCTGCAGGCCCGCAACGGTAGATGGAAAGGAACCCTTGGTACGAATGCCGCCGGGGAGGAGTTGATGCTGAAGAACACATTCACGGGCAGCGGTGACCTTGACCTGAAGCTGGTTCTCCAAGCTGGGGGCAGGGAGGTGGCATCGAAACGAATCGCTGACCTTGATTTTGATGCGGCGATTAAAAACAAGACGCCCATTCTCTTCACTCTCGGAGGAGAGGGGCGGTGCTTCCAGATCGTGATCACGTATGCCCAATGGGATTCCTCGGCCACCCCTAGAAAGGTGGTTAGCATCGAATATCAGGTTTTTGAAAAACAGTGCGATCCGGGAAACAATCCATCCCCCGCACCCCAGACACCCTAGGGAACCGCTGATTAAATCCCATGATGCCATCACCCCGGGAAACGACAGCCGAAGAGATCCGTCTCGGCGAGGATGCGAGGCGCGAGCGCTTCTGGAAGCTCTGGGGCACCTATCTCTCGGAGCGCCAGTGGGGGACAGTGCGCGAGGATTATTCAGCTGATGGCGATGTATGGACCTCCTTCACCTTTGATCAGTCTCGCAGTCGTGTCTACCGGTGGGGTGAGGATGGTCTGATGGGGTTGAGCGACCGGTTCGGCAGGCTCTGCTTCGGTCTCGCCCTCTGGAATGGAAAGGACCCGATCCTCAAGGAGCGCCTCTTCGGTCTCACCGGTCCGCAGGGCAACCACGGCGAGGACGTCAAAGAGCTCTACTACTATCTCGACGCGACCCCGACCCATTCCTACTGCAAAGGGCTCTACAAATACCCGCAGGCCGAGTTTCCCTATGCCAAGCTTGTCTCGGAGAATGCCGGACGTAGCCGCGATCTTCCCGAGTACGAACTGCTCGACACTGGAGTCTTTGACGAAAACCGATACTTCGACGTTCAGGTGGAGTATGCGAAGGAGTCGATCAAGGACATCCTGATCCGGATCACCGTCACCAACCGCGGCCCCGAGGAGGCACCGCTGGTCCTGCTTCCGACGCTCTGGTACCGGAACACCTGGGCCTGGGGAAAGATCAGCGAGGAGTGCCTGGAGGAGCCGGAGATCTCGATCGCCTCGTCGGGAGTGCTCTCGGCCCGCCATGCGGCGATGGGTGAGTATCTGCTCGCGTGCGGAGACGCTCCGGACGGGAAGGCGCCGGAGTTTCTCTTCACTCACAACGAGACCAACTGCGAGCGTCTCTACGGATCACCCTCTAGGAAGAAGCACACCAAGGATGCCTTCCATGACGCGGTGATCCACGGCAAGTCCGATGCGGTGAATCCGGCCATGACGGGAACCAAGGTAGCCGCCCGCTACGATCTCTCGATCCCGGCCGGAAAAAGCGTGGAAATCCGCCTGCGCCTCGCCGAAAAAGGAGAGTGGCGCGATCCCTCGGTCGATCCGCTTGGCGAGAACCATGCGGAGGTCTTTGCGATGCGGCTCGACGAGGCCGACGAGTTCCACGCAGCGACCATCAATCCCGCCCTCAACCCTCAGCAGCGGCTTGTGGCCCGCCAGGCCTACGCGGGTCTGCTCTGGAGCAAGCAGTTCTACAACCTCGTCCAGAGCGAGTGGGCGCGGGGAGACGCGACCAAACCTCCGCCGCCCGCAGGTCATGCGGCGCGCAACGCCGACTGGATGCATCTCTTCAACCGGGACATCCTCTCGATGCCCGATACCTGGGAGTATCCCTACTACTGCTCATGGGATCTCGCCTTCCACACCGCGGCCCTCTCCCGAGTCGATCCGGAGTTCTGCAAGGACCAGCTGATCCTGCTCCTGCGCGAATGGTACACCCACACCAACGGGCAGATGCCCGCCTACGAGTGGAACTTCTCCGACGTGAATCCTCCGGTACACGCCTGGGCGGCTCTGCGACTCTACCGCCAGCAGAGGGAGCTGGGGAAGGATGACCCGGCCTTCCTGGAGCGTGTCTTCCAGAAGCTCCTGCTGAATTTCAACTGGTGGGTGAACCGCAAGGACAGCGACGGTAACAACCTCTTCGAGGGTGGTTTCCTTGGATTCGACAACATCTCCGTCTTCGACCGCTCCAAGCCCCTTCCCACCGGCGGTCGTCTCAAGCAGGCCGACGGCTCCTCCTGGATGGCCTTATACTGCATGACCATGCTGCAGATCGCGCTCACCCTCTCGGAGAAAAATCCCGTCTATGAGGACATGGGGACGAAGTTCATCACCCACTTCACCCGAATCGTGGGGGCCATGAACGACTTCTGTGGATCGGGCCTCTGGAATGAGGAGGACGGATTCTACTACGACCTGCTGGAGCTTCCCGACGGGGAGCATGTGCCGATCAAGGTCCGCTCCATCGAGGGATTCATGCCGCTCGTCGCCACGAGTTACGTGACCGGACTCCAGCGGCGGAAGAGCCCGGGCTTCGAGACCCGCCTCCTCTGGGCGGTCATGAACCGACCCAAGATTGCCGGGCATCTTCTCGACGTGAACGGCGATATCATGGACATCGACAAGGATATCCTGCTGACGGTCACGCCGCGTGCCCGATTGGAGAGGATGCTGAGCTATCTCTTTGACGAGAGTGAGTTCCTCTCGCCTCACGGTATCCGCTCGGTCTCCAAGTACCACGAGAAGAACCCCTACATCTACACGGTCAACGGAACCGCCTACTCGGTCGACTACGAGCCGGGCGAGGGGAGGACCGGGATGTTCGGGGGGAATTCCAACTGGCGCGGCCCCGTCTGGCTCCCGATCAACTACATGATCATCCAGTCCCTCAAGACCTACGACCACTTCTACGGCGAGTCCCTGAAAGTCGAGTTTCCCACGGGATCGGGCAACCGGGTCACTCTCGGAGAAGCTGCCCGCCTCCTCTCGATCCGTGTCGCTTCCCTCTTTCTGCCTGATGAGACGGGGTCGCGTCCCCTTAACGGGGCGGAGACCCGCTACACAGAGGATCCCCATTGGAAGGATCTCGTCCTCTTCTACGAATACTTCCACGGGGATACGGGGAAGGGCCTTGGTGCCTCGCACCAGACCGGTTGGACCGGCCTCGTCGCCGAACTTCTGGCCAAGGAGATCTGAAGGTTGTTGGGCTGTTGCAGGATCTTGGTTCTTGGTTTTCCGGCAACCAAGAACTAGGAACTATGAACGAGGGGTCAAAATGAACCCGAGGCTATTGCCAGGAGCCTGTTACTTCGTCGATCCTTAAAAATGTCTTAAGGTATTCATGGTTAGGATAATAGGCATGGTATTTGCTTGATTGGATTGCGAGTAAAGGGCCGAGAGGTCCTCCAAACCCCGTAAACCAAGCGAGATGAAATCCAGACTGCAACCAAGCCAACAAGGGAACTTTTTACTACCGGAGCTACGCAGCCAGCTTGATCCGAGACAAGGTCTCTACAAGTTGGCGGAGAGGATCGACTGGGAAGTTTATGAGGAGGCATTTGGGCATCTTTACAGTGAGGAGGGGAGGCCTGCGCTGCCGATACGGAGGATGGTGGGATTGCTCCTGCTCAAGTATCTGCACAACCTGAGTGACGAGCGGGTGGTGGAGTTTTGGAG
>CANKJN010000009.1 GCA_947482345.1 Spartobacteria bacterium | reverse complement strand
CGGCTCATCACATCCTGGGGCTGGAGAAGGTCCCAAGGGTCCGGCTGTTCGCCGGTTAAAGTGGTACGCGAGCTGGGTTCAGAACGTCGCGAGACAGTTCGGTCCTTATCCGCTGTGGGCGCAGGAGAATTGAGGGGTTCACTTTCTAGTACGAGAGGACCGAGAGTGACGAACCTCTGGTGTTCCGGTTGTCGTGTCAACGGCATTGCCGGGCAGCTATGTTCGGAAAGGATAAGCGCTGAAAGCATCTAAGCGCCAAGCCTATCCCAAGATGAGTTCTCCCTGAAGATCCGTGGAAGACCACCACGTTGATAGGTTGCAGGTACAAGCACAGTAATGTGTTCAGCTTAGCAATACTAATGATCGTTCGGCTTAATATGTTCATTTTGGATTTACCTTAAGCAGTAAATCCTTCATGACTCAGACTCATAAATGTTTGGTATTTTTTACTACTATCTGCAGATGTCAGTGAATTCCGATGGTTGTGATCGCAAGATCCCAATCGGCGGTTGTTCCTTGAAAACCTGACAAACGACAATGGCTATGCTGGGTCTCCAGAGACCCGAAATCCTAAGAGTATTCTTATCGGTTTCGTCCTCTGGTGATCATAGCGCGGTGGACCCACCCGTTCCCATCCCGAACACGGAAGTGAAACGCTGCAGCCCCGATGGTAGTGCATCTATAGGTTGTGCGAGAGTAGGACGTCGCCAGGTTTAACGGCCCCGATTGGAGAAATCCGATCGGGGCCGTCCTTTTTTGGTTCTTGGTTCTTCGGCGCTGCTGGGAGAGCAATCTACGAGACGCAGTAAAAGGATTGGGCACAGGGATGAAGGGGATGAACGGGATTGTAAGAAGGCATGGCAGAAGTCCTGAACTCAGCCTCGGGTAGTCCTTGGGACAAAGACTTTGAGGTGTGCATCCCTTTTATCCCCTTCATCCCTGTAAAAACCTTCATGCATCTCTATCCCTGTTTTGCTTGCCTGACCGTTGCTTCGCATCCGTTACATCCTGTTTTTTTATTTTCTCATGAGTTTTCCAACGTGAAAAATGGGGGGCCGTCCTTTTTTGGTTCTTGGCTATTTCATGATTTCCCGAATTCATAAGAGCATTCCCATGGAATCCTTCAACGTAGAGTCGTTTTCCAAGCTCATGCAGCTTTCGGTTTCTCCTGCGGTATTGATCTCCGGGGTCGGTCTGCTCCTGCTCTCGGTCACGAACCGACTTGCCCGCTCCATCGACCGCTCCCGGGTCTGCGTGAAGGAATTGGACCATGCAGAGGGAATTCGCCGGGAGGAACAACTCGAACAACTTCACATCCTGCTCCGGCGAGCCGGTTTTCTCCGGACTTCAGTCTGTATGCTGGTGGGGAGCATCTTCCTCTCCTGCCTCATGATCCTACTGCTCTTTCTCAAGGGTTTCGGGGGAATGCACGCGGAGATGGCTCTGGTCATATCTTTCTTCCTGAACCTTCTGGTTCTTATGGGATCGGTCGCCTTTCTGCTTGTCGACGTTTTTCTCTCACTCAAGGCACTTCGGGTAGAAGTGTCGCGCCATGTTCGTTAGGGAAGCGCTGATTAAATCCCATGAAGGCCGCTGAATGCCATTTGCTGATTTTTGAAGGCGCGAGTGCTGGGCGATACCCGCAGCGGTCTCGCCCGAGCGAGCAACGCCGCAAAAATCGACAAATGGCTTCAGCCCTTCGGGTTGCAGAGATAACCGGCCGGGGGCTTTGTTGGCTTCGCGGTTACAGCCCGCTGCGGGGATGCGCCCGCGAAGCCGCCTTGCCCGCGGCCATTTCTTTCCGCAACGGCCTCTATGCGATTTAATCAGCGCTTCCTTAGTTCTTTGTCCAGCTTCCACCTTGTTGTCATCGGGTAGCGCCTTTAGATTTTAACCATGTCCGCCGTCATCCGAGCCAGCGAGGAGGAACCCCTATTTCATCTCGGTGAGATTCCTGTCCGCCTGATCACCCTTCTGGTTGCGTTGCACAGCGCCGCGATGATCGCCGTCTCCCTGGTGATGGCATCGGGTCATGCCGGCTGGATCGATCTCCTGATTTATAACAGCAGTGCAGTGGCGCACGGCCAGATCTGGCGGATCGTCACCTATGCCTTCGTGGCGGTTCCCTCGGTCTGGTTCCTCTTCGAGATGTTGATGCTCTGGTACTTCGGCCGTGAGGTGGAGAATGGTCTGGGTTGGAAGCGATTCGCCATTCTCTATGCGGGCCTGATCGTTCTGGGACCACTGCTGCTTCAGGCCTTCGGCTATGCTGGAATCCCGCAGACCTTTGCCGGGGCACAGGAAGTGAATTTCGCCATCTTCGCAGCTTTCGTCGCGATGCACCCGGGGGCCCAGTTCTTTTTCGGTGTGGCGGCTCGATGGGTGTTCCTCGGCCTTCTTGCCATCTCCTCACTCCAGAGGCTCGCCGCTCACAAGCCTGCGGAGGTTGTCGTGCTGCTTTGTTCCAGTCTTCTTGCCATCCTCCTGATGCGGCGGGCCGGGTATGAGGAGCCGTTGCTCGGACATCGATTCAGTTGGTCGATTCCGGGAATGAAGTGGAAGCGCCACGGCTTTTCCGTGATGAACGGAGGGCTCTCCGCATCAACTGCAGGAGCAACCCAATCAAAGGAACAATCAGGCGGAAAAAACTCTAGCGCCGCTTCCGCTCCCGATCCGGAGCAGGAGATGGATCGCCTTCTTGAGAAAATCAGTCGGACCGGGATCGGAAGTCTGGATGCTACAGAGCGCGCCGCTCTCGAGCGGGCACGCCGGGCCATCCTTCAGAGGGGCGGGGAATCCAACCGCTGAACCCCATACCCGGGAATGCGATGAACCACGCGGTCGAGGAACTCCGTCGCATCATCGCGCGCCTGAGGGCTCCGGGCGGTTGTCCCTGGGATCGCGAGCAGACATCCGGTTCGCTGGCTCCTTCCCTCCTCGAAGAGGCCTACGAAGTGGCCGATGCGATCGAGCGCAACCACTCACCAGATCTTGAGGAAGAGCTCGGCGATCTGCTCATCAACATTCTCATGCAGGCGGAGATCGCCGCAGAGAGCAATTCCTTCAACCTCGAGAGCATTGCCTTGGTTGCCTCCGAGAAACTGGTGCGTCGGCACCCCCATGTCTTTGGTGATTCCGGCGCGTCAAGCAGTGAAGCGGTCCTGACCCAGTGGGAGGAGATCAAGAAAGCGGAGCGCGCCGCAAAGAATGCCGGCATGACCCGGGCAGCTCTCCCCGAGTCGCTTCTTGATGGTGTGGCGCGTGCATTTCCCGCGCTTGTCCGCGCCCAGAAGATCCAGAAAAAAGCAGCGAAGGCGGGATTTGACTGGGAGTGTCCCGAGGATGTGGCGGCAAAAGTCCGCGAAGAGATCGACGAGGTCGAGGCGGAGATCCCCCTGTATCACCAGGCAGGGAACAATCCCGAAACAAAAGCCAGGCTTGCGGAAGAGGTGGGAGACCTTCTCTTCGCCGTGGTTAATCTCGCCCGTTCATTGGGGCTGGATGCGGAGTCGGCACTCCATGCCGCGACCGGCAAGTTCGAGACCCGCTTCCGTGACATGGAGAGTCAGGTTCCCGCCGGGGAGAGCTTCGCCGATCTCCCCATGGAGCGGATGAATGCGCTCTGGGAGCAGGCCAAAAAGAGGGAGAAGCAATCATGACGGCGGGCTTCTGTGTCATCAACCCGGAGGGACGCGACGACATCCGGCACTTCTCCTCCGGGGCCGGTTCACCGGGTGACGCCGGCCATCCGCCGGTCAATTATCATGCCTATGCGGCCTGTCATTCCGGGTCATTTCTCCGGCGTGTCGGAGATCTCCCGACGACGACCGGGGCCGCCCTCGTACTTCTTCGGAAGCGTAATCTGCGAGCCGTTCTGAAGACCTTGGCGGAGTTGAAGACCCGGGGGGTGACCTCCCTGATCTCGCTGAAGGAATCGGGATCCCATCAGGTCGCCGATTTTCTCAATGACACAGGACGGGCATTACTCTTCCGCCGGATCTCCACCACGGCTGATGGCTTCCTCTCCAGCACCCCTGAACTGGTCTCCCTCTACCGGTCTGCCGGTTGCCGTGGCGGATTTTTCTCCCCGACTCCCTATCCGATGGAGGATCAGGCGTGGGATTTCAACATCCCTCTTTCCGAGCGTTCCGGGATCTTTGTCGGCACGCGCGAATTCCGCGTCCCGTCGCGCAACCACTGGCACGTAGTGGCTCTTGCCGTATCCCTTGCCGCCAGGCATCGGATCCCGATGACCGTCGTGAACAGTGAGGGGCGTCACGGCAGGAAACTGCTCGAGGGATTCCAGAGCCCGGCCGTGGATCTGCGCATCATCGAGGGGCGCATGCCCTACCCGGAGTATCTGCGGATGATGGCGCGACACCGGATCGTCCTGCAGTTGGACGGCAGCGCGGTTCCGGGACAGGTGGCGGGTGATGCGCTTCTTTGCCGGATGCCGTGTCTCGGCGGGAACGGGGCCGTCGATCGCCTGGCGTTTGGCGCTCCGTCGGAGAATCCCTCCGAGGTTGCCTCGCGCCTCATCACCGAGGATACGTTCTGGAACGAACAGGTCGACTCTGCCTTGGAACGCGCCAGTAAGCATCTTGCATTCTCAGCAGTAAGGGAACTGATCAGCAGGGAAGTCTCGGTTCTCAGCACCAAAACTACGGGTGTGTAATTATTGCAAATCAGTAAACTGTGCCTCTATTCGGCTTTCTCTCAGTTTCAAGTTGGTAGACACAGTAGTAAATCAGTTGCAACCGATTCGCAGCAAAGGCTGGGACGGCCAAGACAGGGAAGGAGATGCATGCGATCTGATTACGGAACCTTCTTATCGGAAGGTGTTGGAGTTCCTATTGTCGGAGTGCAGGCGGGGGCAGGAGAGAGAAAACTTGATATCCACAGCTTCACTCTCGCGAAGTAGCTAGGTGTGGGTGTTGGTGTAGGTTTTGGTGTGGGTTTTGGAACTAGTTCAGCTTGAGCGTCAGCTAATAGTTTTTGCGCTGTAATAAGTTGAGATTTTTTCTTTTCCAGTTCTTGCCATATAAGTGCTTTGGCACTGACGCTAACGCCGGAACTAAGTTCTGCTTCCGTCGCGCTAATTCGGTTTTTAATTATATTACAATTCCATGTTGCTGTTTCGACCCGACGACGGATTGAGGAAATCAGTGCGCGCTGTGAATCGGCATTATTTTGAAGTGGAGGGCGCTCTTTATGGGGCGCCGGTAACAAAGCCTGATAGGTGGCGATTTCATTCGACTGGCGCTGAGCGATATATCTCGCTTCAGTTTCCGGATTGTAGCCGTATTTAGCGCAGACTTCTGGAGGCAGTTTCTGAAACTGGAGCTTTTTAACGCCGTCTGAGTAGGCAATCACGACTCCATCAGGCTCCACACGCCTCAATGTTGCTCCTGCGTAATGCTCGCCATCAAGTGTGGTGAACTCTTCGCCCTGAAGTATTCGCGCAAACACGATCAGTAGGCAAAAGATAGCTGATAAGAGACGCTTCATAGACGACTCGTATAATACGAACTGGTGATAGCCGGCAAGCTGAAGTCGCACCTTGGGCTAAAATACTATCTGTTCAATGCCATTAACCCGAACTCCGAAGTTGAGTAGAGTGATTTTTACAATATCTATTTACCGCAAAGAAAAATTTGCCTCGCTCGCGCCCGCTCGTCTCGCCCTTATGGGCTGTACTACGTACAGGCTCACCAGCCCTTTCCCCCGGTCATGGGGTCTCGATTCTCGCCTGGATCAGGCGATAGACCACTTAAAATCTCCGCTACTCCAATCGTCCAGCATCTTACCCCATCACATCAGTTTCAACTTCGGAGTTGGGGCTTAAATAGACCCTAGGGAAGGCTCACCTCAAATCCTCGCGCCATATCGGCTGTGCCGACTGCAGTTCAGGACTTATGATGACTGTTCCCGAGCCTGAAGATGGTCTCGCCGTCCTTCATGAGGTCGAGCTTGTCGCGGGCGATCATCTCGAGGTACTCGCGGTCGGTCTGGAGCAGTTTGACCTCGAGTTCACGATCCGTGGCGGTCTTGCGGAGTTCGGCGAGACGGGTTTTCTGCTCCGCGACGTCACGCTTCATGTCGGAGAGGCGGATCCACTCCGGGTAGAAGGTGAATCCAAGGGTCAGCAAGGCGCTTCCCACGATCAACGCCCACATCACACGCATCGCCACAGGCAGGTAATTTGCCTGAGCGCGGCGCGTGTTGGCCGAGTTGGTCGTGTGGATGCGGTTACCTGACATCAGTTCAGCCTTTTAGCACTTTAGCTTGCCGCCGTAAACAGCATCTTCACCGAGTTGTTCCTCGATGCGGAGGAGCTGATTGTACTTGGCGACGCGGTCGGTGCGGCAGAGAGAGCCGGTCTTGATCTGGCCCGCGTTCGTCGCGACCGCGATGTCGGAGATGGTTGTATCTTCGGTCTCGCCAGAGCGGTGGCTGATGACGGCGGTGTAGCTGTTCTCCTTGGCGAGTTCGATCGCGTCGAAGGTCTCGGTGAGGGAGCCGATCTGGTTCACCTTCACGAGGATGGAGTTGGCCACGCCCATCTGGATGCCCTTGCGGAGGAACTCAACGTTGGTGACGAAGAGATCGTCGCCGACCAACTGGACCTTGTCGCCGAGAGCCTCAGTGAGGAGCTTCCAGGTCGCCCAGTCGTTCTCGGCGCAGCCATCCTCGATCGAGATGATCGGGTACTTGGCGCATAGCTTCTTGTAGTAAGCGACGAGCTCAGCACCAGAGCGCCGGCTACCGTCGGACTTCTTGAAGACGTACTGCTTCTTGGCTGCGTCGTAGAACTCGCTGGAGGCCACATCAAGAGCTATTGCGATCTGGTCACCAAGCTTGTATCCGGCCTTCTTGACCGCGAGGGCAATGGAGTCGAGGGCATCCTCGGCACCCTTGAGCTTGGGTGCGAAGCCGCCCTCATCACCGATGGCCGTGGAGAGTCCACGGTCCTTGAGGACGGATTTCAGGGCATGGAAGATTTCGGTTCCGGCGCGGAGTGCCTCGGAGAAGGTAGGTAGACCCTTCGGGATGATCATGAACTCCTGGAAGTCGATCGGGGCGTCCGAGTGGGCGCCGCCGTTGAGGATATTCATCATCGGGACGGGCAGGACCTTCGCGTTGGGGCCGCCGAGGTACTTGTAGAGAGGGAGTTCGATCTGGGCGGCGGCGGCGCGTGCCACGGCCATGGAGACGCCGAGGATGGCGTTGGCTCCCAGCTTCTTCTTGGTGGAGGTGCCGTCGAGCTCGATCATCGTCTTATCGATGGTGATCTGGTCGAGGGCGTTGTAGCCGACGAGTTCGGGGGCGATGTGGTTGATGACATTGCCCACCGCCTTGCTGACACCCTTGCCGAGGTAGCGGCCCTTCACTCCATCACGGAGTTCGACGGCTTCGTGTTCACCGGTGGAGGCACCGCTCGGGACTGCTGCGCGTCCGACGGATCCTCCTGCAAGATGAACATCCGCTTCGAGGGTGGGGTTACCTCGGGAATCAAGGATCTCGCGGGCGTGGATGGCTGTGATGGTGGTGTCATTCATGTGAGTGGGTTTTTTAGGCTGAAGGATTTTTAAACTGAAGACTGAAGGGGTGGAAATATCAGGAGGCGACCGTGCCGAGGGCTGCAACGTCCGTGAAGGGGGCGATGCCCGTGATCTTCATCGAGCGGGTTCCCTTGTCGGCCGGGAGGTCGAGGGTATCGCCGACTTTCTTGCCAAGGAGGGCGCGGCCGATGACGGCCTGGTAGGAGACCCATCCCTTCTCGGGAACGCCGTCCCAAGCTCCCAGGATGCTGTAGGTTTCGGCATTGCCGCCGTCTGCCGGGTCCAGTGTCACGACGCTACCGATCGAGACGACCGAAGTATCGACGTTCTCGAAATTGGTTCCGCGTGCGTTGTTGAGCATGAGCTCCAGTTCGCCTTTCTGGCGGTTGAGGACGGCCTGCTGCTCCTTGGCCGACTTGAACTCGAAGTTCTCGCGAAGATCTCCGTAGGAGCGGGCGGTGGCGATATCGCGGATGTTCTGCGGGATGAGGACCTTCTCAAGATGCTCGAGCTCCTCCTTGCGCCGCTGGAGGCTGGCCCAGGAGACAACGAGGCTTTCGGAGCGCTCGGCCGGTTCCGACTGTTCCCCGGTGACCAGGGTTTCGAGTTCGGGGTGCACCTTGAGAATACGCGCCAGAAGGGAGCGGCGGTTCAGGTCGGCGAAGACCGGGCTGAGCATCACCTTGCGCATTGCCTGACGTGCAGAGTCGCGCTCGGCCTTGCCGAGGAGGTCGGCGACGAGCTCACGTTCCTCGAAGAGGAACTCCTCCAGGCGCTTGCTCTTGATCTCGGCATGGAGGTCGGCCTCCATCGCAGCGAGGATGGCGGCGAAGAGTTCCTCGTCGACGAGTTCGGGGAGGGTCTTGGCGCGCTCCTTGCAGAGCCAGAGAAGGAAGTCGGTGCTGGCCGAGCGCTCGCGGATTACTCGGCGTGTGTGCTCGGCGAAGGCTTCCTTTTTTCCCTGCGCGGTGAAGAGCTTGAAGATCTCTCCGCTGAGGCGGGGTTCCGAGGATCGCAGCAGCCTCAGGGATCTCTCCTGCCAGTCACCGGGGAAGGCCTCGGGGAAAGCCTCGAGGACGCGGGCATATTTGGCGGCGGGAATCTCGGTGAAGATCTCGGCGAGCTTGCCCGGGGATTCCGAGAGGAACTTGGCCACGGTGGCCGCTTCGGGGCCCGGCTTGAGGGACTCGTGGCGCGAGCAGATCTCGTCGCGGATGATCAGGAGCTCGATCGCCTTGGCCGCGTGGATCTTGCCGCCGCGCTTGGCGGCCTCCTCGACCTCGAGGGCGAGAGCCCGGAGTTCCTCGACTTCCTTGGTGAAGTCGCTGAGCGATTTCAGAGCCGCATCGAGGGCCGCGACCTGCTCCTTGGGATGACGGGCCTCGCGGAACTGGCCGATCAGGCGCTCCTGGGGATTCTGCGCCGTCTCTTGAAGGACGATCGGTTCCCCTTTCTTGGCGGGGATCTGGAAATGGCCGTCTGCCTTGAGTTTCTTCTTGGCGGCGTCGAACCACTTCTTGAACCCGGCGGCGTCGAAGACCGAAGGTACAAGCATGGCTGAGATCTCATCAGCCGTCGCCTTGCCTCCATGGTCGGCGAGGATCGCTCGGACCAGCCCGACCGGATCGGAGGAGGCCTGCTCGCGGACCGCCGCGGCATCGCTTGCGGCACGGGCGAGGATATGCTCCGCAGGAATGAAGGTGAGCGTCTCGGCCGCATACTGAAGCTGCATCGGGTGGCCCTTCTTGCTTCCGAAGTCGATGGTGACCTGGCCGGTGATCAGTTCCCAGGCGGCGATCTTTCCGAAGCCCCAGCTGCGGTGGGTAACGAAGGCTCCGGGTGTGAGTTTGGAAAGGGCTTCGGCGTGGGAGGCGGTGATCTTGCCGGCCTCGATGTAGGGATTCAGGTCTTCGCTCATGAAGCCTCCACTCTAAAGAGATGCTGCCTGCAGGAGAAGGAGAAACAAGCGCGTGGGAAAGCGCGCGTAAGACTGCGACGAAGTCGCAGCCCTGTAATACCATCTCCACTCTTATTCCGGTGAAATCAGCTGGTTCTTTCGGCGATGGGCGTTGTTGTCATTCCTCGGGTTATCTTCAGATAGCCCTTGGTCTTCCGCCTAGCCCATCACCAAAATCCCTTCGCTAATTCCACCAGACTAATCATGGAAATGGTATAAGGGCGGCACCGCTTGCCGGGAGGCAAGTGCCGTCAAGAAACGAGTTTCTTGCGAAATGATTCAGTCACTCAGTTGCCCAGCCGCCATGCCAGATGTGCGCAGAGTGTCGGCTTGTCGGGGAGGGGAGTGAGTTCGCCGGCTTTCGAGAGCACTCCGAATCCCTCGCCGTAGGAGGGGCCGTTCACGACGCAGGCATCGGTATGGCATGCGGTGATCTGAGCACGCCCCATGGCGACGGCGGCATCCCGGTTGCCCGAGGCCTCGAATTTCCAACCTGTGATCCGGGCGGCTGGAAACCATCCGCGCATGAGTGGCAGAAGTTTCGGGGTTGGCTCCAAGGTCAGGGTCAGGGCTCCGCCGGAGGTGGGGATTTTTCCGGTGCCTGCGCCGGGGAGATAAAAATCGCTCACCGCCGCCGCATGGAAGATGGCACCGATTCTTTCTTCCGCGCCAAGCTTTTCGAGCTGGTCTCGGAGATCCTCCGTGGTGGTGAAGGGGAGGACGCGGACGTTGTCCCGTTCCAAGGGGGTGGAAGGGGCGGTCGCCCCGGTGCCGCGCAGGGCGATGACCGTGTGTCCCTGCTTCGCAAGTTCGGCGGAGAGCCGGGTCCCGAGTTCGCCAGTGGAGCGGTTGCTAATCAGGCGCATCGCATCAAGCGGTTCCTGGGTCGGGCCGATGGTGACAAGGATGGTCATTTGGGAAGGGGAAGGATGAGTGGGAAAGGCTAAAAGCTAAAGGCTGAAGGCTGAAGGCTGAAGGCTGAAGGCTGAAGGCTGAAGGCTGAAGGCTGAAGGGGAAAGAAGGTGCAGCTCTTCCCCGTTTTTTCATTCATCATTCATCATTTTTCATTTCCCCCCGCTCCATCCCACCCTCACAGGTAGCGATCGGCCTCGGCAAGGGCGCATCGCATCGCGCCGTAGCCGAAGTGCCCTTGGTTCACTTCCAGATAACGGGCGCCTCCCCACGACGCGCAGAGGGACTTCAAGGACTCCGGTGCGGAGAGCCGGTCGTGGGTGCCGCCGATCACGGTGATCCGGTCGGGTCGGGTGATGGGGCGGAGTCGCTCTGGCGAGCTGAGATGGGCGTGCCGGTCGATGGCATCTCTGTGAATGCCGTTCTTCCGGAGCAGTCCCGCCATCATGCGGCTGGCCGGGCTGCCGAAGGTGGCGTGACCGACATCGGCCACGGGCTGCAGCAGGATGGAGAAGTCGGTTTCCTCAAGCGGGAGAGTGAGGGCGGTGACCCAGGCCCCGTAACTGGTTGCCAAGACGGCGACCCGGCTTGAGCCGCGGCGCCGGGCCCAGCGGATGAGTTGCCGTAGTTCGATGACGGACTGGCGGAGGGTTTCGGCATTGCGGACAAGGTCCGAGGTGATGGTGAGGGCTCCGTTGGTATATCCCTTCGGCTTCCGGCTGTAGTGGTAGGGAAGGTGGGGGAAGAGCACGTTCCAACCCTGTTTGTTGAACCGCGCCGCAATCCTTCGGTATCCGAAGTCGTTGGCCGACATCAGGGCATGCATCAGGATCAGCGTCGGAGCCTTGCCTGACGAATCCGTCTCATGGAGGAAGGCGCGGGCCACGTTGTTCTCGGGATGCTCTCCCGGCACGGGAGAAGTCCAGGAGAGGTGATGTCCGTCACGCTTCCAGACGGTCGCGGGGACATTTCTCAATTCCTCGGGAAGCCCGTAATAGCCGCGGTGATCGAGTCCGTCGCATGCCGCGAGATAGGACTCGAGTCGGTCGCGCGTCACGGCATGGCGGCGTAGGCGCCACTGGGCGGTGTTCATCATGGCACACATGACGGCGTCCATGGCTCCGTGCAGGGTCCGTGAGATCAAGGGTGCTCTCCTTTTCTGGCCTGCGGCGTCTGCGGAAGATCCTCCGGAGCGAGCGCGAAGCGGGCGACCGCCTCGTCGCGCATGGAGGTAAAGGCCTTCGAGAGCTCCGCAGAGAAGCGCTCCCTGGCGCCCTGCTGCTTTGCATCCTTCGCAGGCGGTTCGATCGCCTCGCCGATCACAAGGTGGAGCGTGGTTCGGCGGAGCCAGTTGGAAGGCTTGTAAAGCCGGTCGCTCCCGATGAGGGCGCAGGGAATGATCGCCGCCCCCGAGTGGATGCTCAGCGCGGGAAGTCCCGGCTTCATCTCCGCGCCGTTCAGGATCGACCACTCGCCGGCCCGGATGCCCCCCTCCGGGAAGATGCCGATGACCCGTCCGTCGGCGAGGCGCTGGAGGGCTTGGCGCAGCGAGGTTCTGTCTGTTCCGCCGCGCTCGACGGGGATGCAGTTCAGCCAGGTGAAGATCCGCTTTCCCGAGGGGGAGCGGAAGAGTTCCTCCATGGCAAGCCAGTCGAGCCTCCTCGGAAAGAAGCCGCTGAGGATCGGCGGGTCGAAGTGGCTGATGTGGTTGGAGGCCATGATCAGGGCCCCGTGCTTCGGAACGGGGGAGAGGATCACGACGCGTACCCGGCAGGTCACGGTGAAGAGCAGCCAGCATCCCTTGATCACCAGCCAGTGGAAGGCGGTGCGGAGCATCCGCTCAGGGAGCTGTCCGCAGGAGTGCTGTCGGGGAGATGTTGGGCCCGTCATGCCAATGAAGTGAAAGCCTTAACCATGAAAACCACGAAAAGCACGAAAAGCACGAAAAGGGAAAAACATGATTGGGTATGGTTCAACAAATGGGCATTCCGATAGGGAGGTCTTTCCTCTGATTGCCCATTAGGGAAGCGCTGATTAAATCGCATAGAGGCCGTTGCGGAAAGAAATGGCCGCGGGCAAGGCGGCTTGGCACGAGCATCCCCGCAGCGGGCTGTAAGTGCCAAGCCAACGCAGCCCACGGCCGGTTATCTCCGCAACCCGCAGGGCTGAGACCATTTGTCGATTTTTGTGGCGTTGCTCGCTCGGGCGAGACCGCTGCGGGTATCGCCCAGCACTCACGCCTTCAAAAATCAGCAAATGGCATTCAGCGGCCTTCATGGGATTTAATCAGCGCTTCCTTAGAGTGTTCGTGTTCTTTCGTGTCGTTCGTATTTTTTCCTGCGGACCAAATGCATTTTTTGGTATGGCGACGCATCCCCAGCATTAAGCTTTCTCAAGGAAGTAGCCCCGCTGCTTGGCGCTGATCGGTCGCCCGAGCTTCTCCAGCACCAGCAGCATGTCTTCCCAGACCTTGCGCTTCTCGGCGAGAGTCTGGTTGCGGAGCAGGTAGGCTGGGTGATAGGTCGGCATCAGCGGTACGCCGTGGTAGTCGAGCCACTTGCCGCGGACATCGCGCATGGTGCGGGGCTCTCCCAGGAGTCCCTCGACGGCGGTCAGGCCGAGGGCGACGATGACCTTGGGCTTGATCAGCCCGATCTGCTCCGTGAGCCATGGCAGGCAGGTGGCCATTTCCGCGGGCTTCGGCTTACGGTTACCCGATTCACCGGCAGGCATGTCGGGACGGCACTTGAGCACATTGGCGATGAAGATCTCCTCGCGGCTGAATTCCATCGCCCCGATGATCTTGGTGAGCAGTTGGCCCGCCTTCCCGATGAAAGGCTCTCCCCGCAGATCCTCCTCCTCTCCCGGCGCCTCGCCGACGAAGAGCAGTTCCGCGAAGGGGTTGCCGACGCCGTAGACCACCTGGGTGCGGCTGGCGACGAGGTTGGGACAGCGGGTGCAGGCGAGGATCCTGCCCTTGAGCTCCTCGAGCTTGGCAAGGCGTCCGTCGTCGGTCGGCGTGGAGAGGATGCGTGGAGCGGCCGGTATGGCGGGCGCCGGGGGATATTTCACCGGATCGACCGCGCTGAGCCGCTCGAGGCTGGCATGGGTGGCCGAGGGTTGTTTGCGGAGACTCTTCTTCATGCCTTGGAGGATGGGGAGGGCTGCATCCAGCGCTTCCTGAAATCCTGCTTGTTCCTGACTCATGCGCGCGATGTTGCCTTCCCGGAGGGGAGGGGAACGAGCCCAAAATCCTCCGGCAGCGGCGCCTCGCACCGGATGGTCTCCCCGGTGGAGGGGTGGGCGAACTCCAGTCTCCAAGCGTGGAGCAGGTGCCGGGCGAAGTCACTCCTCTTCCCGTAGAGCGGATCCCCGGCGATCGGATGGCCGAGATGCTGGAGATGGACGCGGATCTGGTGGGTGCGTCCGGTGCGAGGCATGCAGGCGACGAGGGCCCAGCCGTCACGCGTGGCAAGAAGTTCGTAATCGGTCACGGCATCGCGTCCGGAGGGCGCGCGGCGGGGCGTCATCTTCTGGCGCTGGACCGGGTGGCGGCCGATGGCCAGGTCGATGGTTCCCTTGGTGTGGCGGGGAACCCCACGGATGATGGCCAGGTAGGTTTTCTTCACCTGACGGTCGGCGAACTGGGCCGAGAGGGCGGCGTGGGTCCGGTCGTTCTTGGCGACGACGATGCATCCGCTGGTTTCCTTGTCGAGGCGGTGGACGATGCCGGGCCGGTGCTCCTCCGAGCCGCTGGAGAGACCGGCCCCGTGATGGAGGAGTGCATTGACCAGGGTTCCCTCCTCGTGGCCCGCGCCGATGTGGACGACCATGCCGGCCGGCTTGTTGACGACAAGGAGGTCGGCATCCTCATGCAGGATCTCGAGCGGGATGTCCTCCGGCCGGGCGCCCGCGGGTGGCTTCGGCGGCTCCTCCTCGATCCGGAAGAGATCCCCGTCGTGGACTTCGTCGTTGTTGCGCACGGCCTCTCCGCGCAGGGTGACGCGACCCGACTTGACGAGCGCCTGGATCTTGGAGCGCGAGAGGTGGGGCAGATGGCGGACAAGGACCATATCGAGCCTCTGTCGGGCATCCTCGGGGGTGGCGGTGATTTCGTGGATGGCGGGTTCGGTCATGATTTTTTTTGCGCCGCTTGCGGCGGGCCGCTTGAAGAATGGAGATTACCGTGGCTAGGGTCAAATGATGTCGCAGTCACAGCCACCTCAGGATGCGGAGCCCTGCCCCGAATGCGGCGTGATGCTGATAGTGGACGGGGCCCCTCTTTTTTCGAAGGTCCGCTGTCCCGGGTGCGGCTCCGAAGTCAGGATCCGTAGAAAATCGGGCTGTTATCTTCTCCTGGAGGTGCTGGGACAGGGAGGTAGCGGACGGGTCTTCCGCGCACGTGCGGAGAGTGAAGAGCAGGATGTCGCCCTGAAGGTCCTCGAAAAGGGCATGCCCGATTTCGACGGTCATCTGGAGTTACTGCGCAACGAGGCCGCCTCCGCCGGCATGGTCTCTCATCCCCGCATTGTCAGGGTTCTCGGAATCGAGAGGGACGGGGAGGGGGTCAGGCTGGTCATGGAACTCATGGAGGGAGGATCACTGCACGATCTCATCGGCGATCGGGAGAAACTTGGCGAGGAGCATGCCCTGCGCATCGTGCTTGAAGTCCTCAAGGGACTTGCGGCGGCCCATGCCAAGGGGATCATCCATCGCGATCTCAAGCCGGCAAACATCCTCCTCTCCGCCACTGGCGGCGCTAAACTCAGCGACTTCGGCCTCGCCCTTAGCACCGTGGCAATGCCCGTCGCCCAGCCCCATCTGCTCGCCACGCCCGATTACGTGGCTCCCGAAATGCTCGCGGGATTCCGCGGTGATGAACGGAGCGACATCTACAGTCTCGGAGGGTGCCTCTTCCATTCCATGACGGGAGTCGCTCCCTACGCCACGGAGGGGCTTTCCATTCAGGAACTTCGCCGCCTTAAGGCAAAGCCGGCCCGCTTCCCCGAAGGCCCCTTCTCACCCGCCGCAAAACGGCTCGTCATCCGGATGCTCGATCCCGATCCCGCGAGGCGGTTCCGTTCACTCGGGGAAGTGGAGGCCGGGATCCTCTCCGCCCTCGATTCGGGTGCCGGATCGGGCGGATTCGGCATGGGGCTTTTCAAGCTTGCAGGCAACCTCCTCAAATCCAGGTCGGGACCCCGGCCCGGACCATCACGACGGTAACGAACCGCCGCAGCGACTCCTCATTCAGTGTGCCTCCTTCGCAGGGGAAGCTTGATTACCGATACCCTTGGTGGAAACCTTGCATTCCGTGATCCAGAACCGGCTTCCAATTTTCCCCAATCACGCAACTTCCGCTCTCGAATGAGGCAGCTCAAATACTACCTCCTGCTCGTGGTGCCGACCCTCCTTGTGCTGGGTCTGCTCGGCCTCGCCGGAGCCTACGAGGCCGCAGGGGCCCCTTGGAGGAACCTGATTCGGGGAGGGGCACTTTCTCTCACCGCCGCCTATGTGCCGATCCTGGCGACGCTCTTTCTCGCTCTTGGCATCGTGTGGGTCGCGCTTCGCTCGAGCCTGCGCGAGCTCTCGCTTATCTCGCTCTGTTCAGCGCTGCTCATGCTGGGGGCCTCCCTCGTTGCCTCGCTCTTTGGTGCCTACCTGAATCCCGCCTCCGGAATCGCCGCACTCTTTCTCGGTTTTACGGCGATCGTGATCTTCCGTCAAACGCATGCCGGTTCGCGCGAGCCTGTCTTGAGGCGGCTCTTCGGACAGCGCCTCCGGTCCGAGATCTTCCGCTGCCTGGTCGATGGCTCGATGCCTGTCGATTTTCCCGGTGAACTGCACGAGGCCTCGGTGCTCGTCTGCACCGTTCACAACCACGTCGAGCTCATGGAGGTGCTCCGGCCCGCGGATTACGTGGCACTTATGAATCTCTACCTCCGTGTCGCCTCGGATTTCCTGGTCGATGTGGGAGGCTACCTCGACGAGTGCTCCGGCGAGAGCATCCGTGTCGTCTTCGGCGCGCCGCTGCCCGCCGAAGGAGCGCCCAATCATGCCTCCAAGGCGGCCCGCGCGGCGGTCGACCTCGTCTCCCGGCTTGAGGAACTCAATCGCGAGTGCGACAGGCGCTGGCAGAAGCGCCTCGATTTCCGCATCGGCGTGAACTCCGGTTCCATGGTCGCGGCCGCCTTCGGCGGCGCGCTTGTCGGCCGCTACAGCGTCTCGGGCCCCGTCGTCGAGTTTGCCCGCCATCTCTCCGCCGCATGCGCCCAGTACGGGTGCCGCATACTCAGCGGCCCTCTCACCTACGAGATGGCCTCGGAGACCTTCGAGGGACGCCCGATTGATCTCCTGCAGAGGGCCGGCAGCCGCCGCCGCGTCGAGCTCTACGAGTTTCTGGCCCCCAAGCACACCCTCTCCCCCGAGCGGGAAAGGAGCCGGGACCAGTTCTGGAAGGGAGTCATCCTCTTCCGTGAGCGCAAGTGGGAGGAGGCCATCAAGGCCTTCGCCTCGGCACGCATCGCCGGCATTCCCGACAGGGCGCTCGACCATTATCTGGAGCGTGTCGAACGCGCCCGCCGCGGCGAGGACGAGCCCACCCCCGAGCAGGCGCTGCTTGCGGAGGCGGTCTAGAAGAAGAAGGTTGTTAGGCTGAAGACTTTTAGACTGTTAGGCTAAAGAGACAGCCAGAGCCCTTTTAAAAACAGCAGCCTGTTTCCGCTTTGACTCTGACCTAACAGCCTTCAGCCTAAACCGCTAACAGCCTCCCAATTCCCGTGCCCCTCGACTACCCCGATTCTTTCCGTGAGCTGGTGCGGCAGTTCCGACGGCTTCCCGGGATCGGGCCCCGCAGTGCCGAGCGCATCGCTCTCTGGATGCTCCGATCCCCGGACGCCAAGCCCGACCAGTTGGTCTCCGCCGTCACCACGGCCCGCGAGACGCTGAGGACCTGCCCACTCTGCGGATTCTTCACCGAGGCGGAGGAGTGCACCCTCTGCCGCGACGAGGCCCGTGCTGGGCGCGAACTCTGCATCGTCGAGACGGCCACCGACATCCTGCCGCTCGAGCGGACCGGTGTCTTCCGGGGCCGCTACCATGCGCTCGGAGGTAAACTTTCACCGCTTGACGGAGTTGGTCCGGAGCAGCTTCGGATCGCCGAACTGATCGAACGCGTCGGTGAAGAGCGCCCCTCCGAGGTGATCCTGGCTCTCGGTGCCGACGTGGAGGGGGAGGCGACCTCCCATTATCTTGCCGAGATGCTGGCACCGACAGGGGTCCATGTGACCCGCATCGCCCAGGGGCTTCCCGCCGGCGGAGGCGTGGAGCAGGCCGACCAGATCACCCTGCACCGCGCCCTGGCTAATCGCGGTTCCTACGGGAATGTCCCCGGCCAACGCTGAACGTGCCGGATGGAGCAATCGCCATGCGGATTTTCCCACTGATAGTGTTCTTCCTCCTGCTTGCGGGCCCCGTCTGGTCTCAAGCCTTTCGGTGGGACGAGGCCGCCGCTTTGGCCAGACCGGAGGAGGAGTTGGTGAACTCCATCGTCGCACGGTTGCTGCTCTCCCGTGAGGTGGCTTGGACCAAGTACTGCAATCATGCCAAGGTTCGTGATCTGGCACGCGAGGCCAAATTATTGGCTGATCTCAAGCAAGAGGGGAGGAAGATCGGGTTGACTCCCGAGGAGGTTTCCTGCTTTTTCAAGCCCCAGATAGCGGCCTCCTGCCGGCTTCAGGAGGAGATGATCATGGGGTGGGTAAGCGGTCTCCCCCGGCCCGCCACACCGCCGAAAGACCTGCAGGGTGAAATCCGCCCCCTGATCGACAAGTTGGATCGTACCCTCCTCCATCAATGGAAGGCTGTCTGTTCGAAGTCATTTGACCGGGCGGACTTTTACGCAGCGAGAGGGTTGATTGAGGGGCAGGGAATTCCCGCCGAGGTGGCGAAAATCGCCGCGCAACCCTTGCTCCCGCGTTCCCTCCCGTAAAAATTCATCTTTTGTCCGTTTTGACTTTTTAACCGTTCCCACTCCTTTAATCTCCTCACCCATGGCCACTCCCAAGATCGACCCCGCACTCCACCAGGAGCGCAAGCCCGACTGGATCAAGGTCCGTCTGCCGTCGAACCCCGTTTTCTTCTCCACCAAGGCGATGATCTCCGATCTTCGCCTCCACACTGTCTGCGAAAGCGCCCAGTGCCCGAACCGTTGGGAGTGCTGGAGCGGCGGAACCGCCACCATGATGATCGCGGGCGACCGCTGCACCCGTGCCTGCGGATTCTGCGCCGTCGACACGGCCAAGCCCTTCCCTCTCGAGCACGATGAGCCCGAGCGCGTCGCCGAGGCCGTGCGCCGCATGAAGCTCAAGCACGTCGTGATCACCGCCGTCGCGCGCGATGACATCCCCGATGGCGGCGCCGAGCACTTCGCGCGCACCATTCAGGCGATCCGTGACATGGATGCCTCGATCATCATCGAGATCCTGACACCCGACTTCAACGGCAAGGACTCCTCGCTTCAGACCGTCGTCGATGCGGCGCCCCATATCTTCAACCACAACCTCGAGACCGTCGAGCGCCTCACCCCGATGGTCCGCTCCCGTGCGAAGTACAGGCTCTCCCTCGACTTCCTCAAGCGCGCCCGCGATCTCGCGGAGTCCAAGGGTCAGAAGATGGTCACCAAGAGCGGCATCATGCTTGGTCTCGGTGAGGCGGAGAACGAGATCTTCCAGGCCATGGATGATCTGCGCGAGTCGAATGTCGGAGTCCTGACCATGGGTCAGTACCTGCGTCCCAGCCCCCAGCACCTCCCGGTTGTCGAATACATCACCCCCGAGACCTTCGACTTCTACGGGGAGATCGCTCGCAAGAAGGGATTCACCCATGTGGCGAGCGGTCCGCTGGTGAGGAGCTCGTACCACGCCTCGGATTTCAATCCCATCGAGTCGATGGGATTGTGATGTCTGATTGATGGGGGGCGGACATCAGGCCGATCGCACTGAAGCAGCATCTAACCCCGAACTCCGAAGCTCAGCACGGCGATTTGACACAATCTGCTGACTGCGATCCGAACTTTCCTCACATGACAACAAACAACTGGTTCACCGAGGCCCGCTACGGTCTCTTCATTCACTATGGTCTTTACTCCCTGCTCGAAAGGGGCAAGTGGGTCTGGAACCGGGAAGAGATCCTCCTTGAGGAATACAAGCAACTCGCCGACCGCTTCACAGCGAAAGATTTCGACGCCGACAGGCTCTGCCTTTCATGATTACCCTCAGATGAAAAATGTTCATGAATTGGCCCCGGATTTGGAAATCCATTCCCTCGTCGGTGAATCCACGAGTCATCTGGTGGTCCGTGGAGGAAGTAGCCTTTTGGTCAATTGTCACTCGCCGCAGTTCGGGCGCTGGCTGGAGCACCAGGGGCTGCCATCGCCTGAAATCATCCTCCACACGCATGTCGAGCCCGGCAAATGCCGCGAGGCCGACCGCTTCCCGGAGGCCCGTATCCTGGTGCATGAGGAGGCCGTTGAGCTTGCCTGCGACCGGGCCGGCTACGAGAGGGCGACTCGCACGCGTTGGGAGCGCCCCGAGGAATGGGGGCTCACGCTCGGCCGGGAGGAGTATGGCGTGGCGGGAAGCATCACCGAATTTCCTCCCCAATACCCGCTCAATGTCGCGGGAACGTTCCTTGAGGGGGAGCGGATTGAATGGCAGGATCTCGTGTTCGAGGTGATTCCTCTTCCCGGTCACGGCCGGCATCATGTCGGATTCGTTCTGGAGCTTGCGGGGGTACCCCTGGCGATCTTCACCGGCGATCTTATGTGCGACGGTGCCCGGTTGGTGAACCTTTACGATCTAGAGGTGAATTACGGCGGAACCGCGCTGCTTGATCTTCCCGCCGTACTCCGCAGACTGGCGGCCCGTCCGGTGAGGACCTACTTTTCCTCGACAGGTCCGGTGATCAACGACGGTCCGGATCAGGCCCTCGCTCTCGCCGATGCCATCGATGCCTACCACCAGGCCATTGCTTGGCAAAGCGGCCTCTTCTCCCCGGCACCGCAGCCCGACTATCCGCGTGTCGGCCGCTACCTGAGGCTCCACAAGGGGGTTTACCAATTGGATAACTTAGGCAACTGCATCGTGCTCATTGATGACGAGGGGCGCGGTTTGATGTTCGATCCAGGGCCCTGCGATTACGAGTCGCCGACGCGGCGAGAGAGCTTCCAGAACGACCTTGCGCTGCTGGAGAGGGAATGCGGGTTGCGCGAGATCGATCTGGCGATCATTACTCATTTTCACGGCGACCATTACGACATGACGCCTGATCTGAAGAGGCGCTACCCGCGCTGTCGCGTGGCCGCTTGGGACCTTGTTGCCCGTGTCATGGAGGCGCCATGGGACTACCCGTATCCCGCTCTTCTTCCCTGGTATAATGTGGGAGTCGATCATGTCGCCGTGGACGATGTTCTTCGCGTGGGGGAGCCTTTTTTCTGGCACGGCACAGCCATTAGCACCATCCACCTGCCAGGGCATTGCTATGTTCACGCCGCCTATCTTCTGTCTTTCAACGGCCTTCGACTGGCTGTCACTGGCGATACCATCCAAAGCCACGGTGATTCGGATGGGATCAACTTCGGCGCGATTTCCAACCACAGCATCCCCGACGGGCAAAGCGGCATCTTGAAAAGCTACATGCAGATGGTTGACGAGGATGTCGATCTCAATCTCGGTGGCCATGGCTCGCATTTCACGCAATGCAAGGCCCTTTATGCGGAAAGCCTCAGGCGGATCAAGCACGCACTCCCCTTCCTGCGCCGTTTGGTTCCGGAGGGCGATCTGGATGCCGCGCTTTTACGCCCCGGCATGCCGCGCTGGCCGCGTTCCGCACCGCAGTTTTCCCAAGAAGCATCAAAATAAAATGATCACAACCGATCCCGTCATGACAACAAACAACTGGTTCACCGAGGCCCGCTACGGTCTCTTCATCCATTATGGTCTCTATTCCCTGCTAGAGCGCGCGGAGTGGGTTTGGAACCGGGAGGAAATCCCCCTTGAGGAATACAAGCAACTCGCCGCCCGGTTCACCGCGAAGGATTTCGACGCCGACAGGCTCTGCCGCATGGCGGTGGATGCCGGCATGCGATATGTAGTGCTCACGACAATGCACCATGAGGGATTCCGCCTCTATCCGACGGAGCTTTCCGATTTCCATATCGGCAACAGCGGTGCCGCAGGGCGCGATCTGGTTGCCGAGATCATTGCCGCCGCACGGA
Source organism: Spartobacteria bacterium (assembly GCA_947482345.1). Taxonomy (GTDB): domain Bacteria; phylum Verrucomicrobiota; class Verrucomicrobiia; order Chthoniobacterales; family UBA6821; genus UBA6821. Next base: position 16,121 of record CANKJN010000009.1, on the reverse strand, counting down.
AGCACGGACTCAAGGTCGGCCTCTACCACAGTCTCAACAACTGGTATGATCAGCCCGATTCCGTCGCCGCGCTGGAGAATCCCGTCGCCTACGATGCTTTCATCAAGGCGACCCACGAGCGCATCCGGGAGCTGGTCACCCGCTACAATCCGATCGACATCCTCTGGTATGACGGCTGGTGGCCGTTCAACGCCGGGGGATGGGAGGCCGAAAAGATGAACGCCATGGTCCGCGAGATCCAGCCGCACATTCTCTTCAACGGCCGCAATGGCCTGCCGGGCGACTTCGCCACGCCCGAGCAGCACCTCAGCGCGCCGAATCCGTGGCGCCCATGGGAAGCCTGCGTGACGATGAATGAAAGCTGGAGCTTCCATGCCGGCGACCACGAATGGAAAACCGAGTCGCAAGTCCTCGACATGCTCGCCCGTTGCGCACAGGGGAACGGCAATCTCCTGTTCAATGTCGGCCCCTCCCCCGACGGCGTCGTCCCCGAGCCCTGCACCCGTGTGCTGCACCGCGTCGGCGAATGGCTTCGCAAAAACGGCGAGGCGATCTACGGGACCGAACTCTTCACCTACAACCTGCAGGAGCGCGGAGCCCATCGCGGCGACTGGAATTTCCACGGCCCAATGACAGCGAAGGGACACTCCCTCTTCTGGCTGCTGCGGCGTTCACCCGGCGACAAGGCCACCCTCGGCGGACTGCAGAACAAGGTTCTCTCCGTGAGCCGCCTCGACAACGGCGAGGCGCTGCCTTTCACCCAGAGCGGAACGCGCCTGCGGATCGACAATGTCCCCAACACCGACGAGACCGGCCTCTGGCCCGCGATCCGGATCGAGTGCGATGGCGAACCCGTGGTCTACCAGAGCGGCGGCCTCCGCATCCCGAAAGTACCTCACCCGCACTACGACCCGTGCCCTTCGGACATCGCGCATTGAATCTCGCACAAAACACCTCAACTCACCTCATCACACACCAACCATGAAAGAAAATCCGTCCATCAACAGCGCCGACATATTCGGCGGCGAGATCCAATACTTCCGCCTTGAGAAACGCTTCTGGAAGCCGATCCTTCAGCAATTCAAGGAGACCGGACTCAAGAACGTCACCACCTACGTCCAGTGGGGAACGCACCTGGTCGGACCGCCGAGCGCCGAACATCCCGCCGGCGAGCTTGATTTCGAGGGCCGGACGAATCCGAATCTCAACCTCTACCATTTCCTCGATCTCATTCAGGAGATGGGACTCGAACTCAACTTCCGGAGCGGCCCGTTTTGCTGCAACGAAATGGAATTCGGCGGTTATCCGAAGTGGTTGGTCTGCGGCGACCCCTCCATGATGGTGTGGGATCACCAGAACCGCACGACCCAGGGATACTGGACCACGCGCAAGGAAGGTTCCCAGCCGAGCTACCTCCATCCGGACTATCTCGACTGGTGCCGTAAGTGGATCAACGAGGTGGACAAGATCATCAAGCCCCGCCTGAAATCCAACGGCGGGTTCATCACGATGATTAACCTCGATAACGAGGTGAGCTACATCGTCCAAGATGGGATGCTCTCGAGTGATTATAATCCCGTGAACGTGCGCCCCGGGGGCTATTATCACCAGTTCCTTCGGGAAAAATACGGGACGGCGGGCGCCTTGCCGTACCCCGTGAAGCATGCGGCCATCGAAGAGGTGCAGCCGCCTCGCGAAGTCCCTGTGGACATCACCGCCGACGCGGCGTGGTATCTCGATTGGGTGGAGTTCAAGGAGTGGTGCATGTCGCGGTACTTGGCGGAATTACGGGCCATGCACGTGGCCAATGGCGTGGAGGACGTCACCTTCATGACCAACTTCAACCCTCATCTTCCGGAAGGGGTGCCGACGCGCATGCCGAGTTTCGAGCAAGCGGTGAAGGGCAAGGACAAGGGGAGGGGAATCGTGGGATACGACTTCTACCGAGGCACATTCCTGAGCTGGTCGGGCTACAGCTCCATGGCCCGCGTGCTGAGGTTGATGAACGCCAGCCTCGATTACACCTGGTCTCCGGAATTCATGAGCGGGACGTGGGAAAAGGTCCTGTCCACGCGTGTCTCCGACGATCACATGCGATTCATGGCGCGGTCGGCGCTTGCGCAAGGTTGCAAGGCCCTTTCGTGGTTCATGTTCCATGACCGCCGCGTCTGGGGCGACTGCCCGGTCAGTCCCCACGGCCACCGGCGTCCGAGTTGGGAGGTGCTGCGCGAGACGTACGCTCTCTGCACCCAGTCAATCCCGCACTGGGACCAGCTTCAGGTCGAGGGGGATTGCGCCGTGATCTACGACGTGGTCCATCACCGGCACACCTCCATCGGGGATGTTTCCCCCTGCAACGATGGCAAATCGCACGTGGGCGCCCCCGTCATCAGGGAAAGCCTTGCCGGGTTAGCCAGTCAGGAATACTACGGACTGCACCGCGTGACGGAAGCGGCGGGACATCAGCCCTTGGCCGTGGATATCGAGGCGAGGCCGGAGCGTCTTTCCAAGGTCAAGCTGGCCTTTTATCCAGGATCCCCCATCGCCTCGGCGGCCGGTTCGGCCGAGATGCGCGAGTGGGTCGCAGCTGGAGGCACCTTGGTCGTCAGCGGACCATGGCCCTCCCTCAACGAGTTGGGGCGTCCGCTCACCTTTTTGGGGATCGGGAAGCCCGCTTCCGAAGAGACGCAGATCGGCAGTGGTATCGTCATCCACCGAGCTACACTGGGGATGGAGGATGCCGAGAAGGAATCACTCGAAGCCATCGCCTGGGTGCGGGAACGCGTTCGCTCGGCGGGAAGCTGGCATGTGGCCCTGGAATTGCCCTCGCCCGTCGTCTGGGAAGCCTGGGGGGAAGACAGCGGCGTCACCAACGCGGGCGGCAAGCTGGGAGGATCAGCCCTCGATCGGATCCAGCGCACCGAAGAGAGCCGCATCCTGGCCTCAGCCGTCCTGCAAAGCGGCGGCGGATTTCCGGTCCTCTTCGTGCTCAATCATTACCCGGAACCTGCCGAGATGCGCGTTGTCTTCAACACCATCCGTCCGCTCCTGCTCAAGAACCTGGTCACCGGCGAGGAAATCCCCGTCGTGGATGGAGTCTGCCTGGTCGATATCGACCGCAAGGCGGGAGAAGTGTTCCGCGTGGAGTTGCCGGCCTAGTTGAAGATTGCCTATTTTTTTAGACATCGCGCTTGAGTCCCGTGGGAGAGCATCCGTCAAAGGGAGTGTGCCAATGAACGGCATCCGACCTCTGGAAGATTGGCTCGGGAACAAGCGCCCGTAAGAAACCACCCTTCCCAACGCTCTCAACATCCTCAAAACCATGACCACCTTGAAAACCAGCTACGGACATTTCGACGATCCCTCCCGGGAGTACGTGATCACCGATCCGCTGACTCCCTCGCCATGGATCAACTACCTCGGCAATACGCGCCTGACAGCTTTCGTCAGCCAGCAGGCGGGCGGTCTGGTCTTTTACAAGGAGCCCCATGCGCGCCGCATCTCCCGCTACCATTACATGCCGGCGGCGCAGGATCAGCCCGGCTTCTACCTCTACGTGAAGGACCACGCGACCGGCGCTCTCTGGAATCCCCACTTCGGACCGACCTCGACACCGCTTGATTCCTACGAGTGCCGCCACGGACTCGGATACACCATGTTCGTCTCATCCCGCGACGGCCTGGAGGTCTCCCTGAGACTCTTCGTCCCGCCTGATGACGAGGTGATGCTCTGGGATGTCTCGGTGACCAACCGAGCCAAGGAGTCAAAAAAACTCACCCTCTCGAGCTACCTGGAATTTGGCCTCCTGGAGTCAGCCCGCGAGTCCTTCTGGTGCTACCTCAAGAACCAGATCGGCTTCACGTATGATGCTCGCGAGAACTGGATCAAATACGACTACCACGTCTTCCAGGCGCCCTACGCGCCCGCCATGTTTTTCTCCTGCACCCGTCAAGCGGACGGATTTGAAACCTCGCGTGCCGCCTTCTGCGGTCGGGGCGGATCGCTCGAGCGTCCCAAAGCATTGTTGGGTGACGGCTTCTCCGGATCGCAGATTCCCGCCGGTGGTCACGGCTGCGGGGTCATGGGGGTGGATCTGGAACTCGCTCCCGGTGCGACGGAACGCTTCGCCTACATGCTGGGCGTGGCCGATGAATGGGCACTCGCCTCCGTGCTCAGGAAGAAATACTCCCGCATGGAAGCCGTCGACAACGCCTTTGCATCGCTTCAGGGGGAGTGGAATCGCAAGACGTCGCTCTTTCAGGCGGAGACGGGCGACGCCCATGTCGACCGGTTCATCAATGTCTGGAACCCCCTCAACTGCCAGATCACCCTCGAGCGCACCCGCGACATCTCCACCGACCACACGGGTCTCGACGGCATGCGCTACCGCGACACCATGCAGGATGCTCTGGCGATGACCAGCATCGACCCTGAATTTGCCAAGGAGCGGATCCGGTTGATTTTCGCCGCCCAGGGCAAGGATGGATCCGGTTGCTTCTCCTTCTATCCCTACGCCCCGAAGCAGCGCATCAACGAAGAGCCGCGCCGCTCCGACAACACCGTCTGGCCGACCATGACCGTGACCAATCTGATCAACGAAACTGGTGACCTCTCCTTCCTTGGGGAAGTGATCCCCTTCCGCGACGGCGGGGAGGCCAGCGTTTACGACCACATCCTGCTTGGACTGCAATACATCCATGCGCGCCGCGGCCCGCACGGACTTCCCTTGCTGGCGCATGCCGATTGGAATGACGGCCTGGCCGTCTTCCATGATGAGAATGCCGAGAGCGTCATGTTAGGGATGCAACTCGTCCATGCGGCCAATCTCCTGCGTGATGTCGCCATCCGCCTTGGGCGGAGGGAGGATGCTGACTGGTGCGATGCCGTGAGCGCGGAGCTCACCGAAAAGCTCAACGCGGAGCCGGTTTGGGACGGCGAGTGGTATTGCCGCCTCCTGCTCTCCAACGGGATGAAAATCGGAAGCAAGAGCCGCCCCCAGGGAAAGATCTATCTGGAGCCGCAGGTCTGGTCCGTGATCTCCGGAGTCGGTAGCGACGGCCGTGGAGGGATGGCCATGGATGCCGCCAACAGGCTTCTGAATACTCGGCGCGGGCTGATGATCCACACCCCGCCCTACACAGGCATCCCGAATCCCGAGGATCCGCTCACGAGCAATGTTCCCGGCACTGGCGAAAACGGCAGCATCTTCTGCCATGCCATGACATGGGCCATCATTGCCGAGTGCATGCTGGGGAATGGTGACCGCGCCTTCGAGTACTACCGCAAGCTCCTTCCCTCCATCGCCGCGGAGGAAGAGGGCTTCGAGCACTGGGGCAGGGAACCCTATGTCTTCACCTCCTCGGTCATCGGGCCTGCACAGGAGGGTGATTTCGGAAAGGCTGGCATCAGCTGGCTGACCGGGACGGCAAGCTGGGCCTACATCGCCGCCACCCAGCACCTGCTCGGCATCCAGCCGACGTTCGAGGGATTGGAGGTCAAGCCGTGCCTTCCTTCGCATTGGACCGGGGTGAAGGTCAGCCGCCGCCTCCGTGGCAAGACCTACCGCATCGAAATCAACAACGCCACGGGAGAGGTTAGCATCGATTGATCCCCGCCTGTGGCTTCCGTGAGACGGTTTGATCCTCCCAATCACCATGGATGACACTTTGCACCTGAATTCGAAAACCGCTCAGACCCGTTTGAGTCAGATTTCTAAACGAAAAGCCTCTTCCCAAAGTCAACCGGGTCAAACAAACGGCGGCGATGGAGGAAGCTTCGGTACCTGGATTCAAGATGATCAAGGCTTGCCTGCGTTTCGTTTTGATGCACGGCTGCCTGTCAGCACCCGGTTGCCGGACGGTTTTCCGGCAAGAGTGCCGGATGATCCGTGGTTCCTTGTGGGCAATGACGGGACAAAACTTTTCGTCCATGCCAGCGGCAGCGTTCAATGGTTGTCGGGAGTTCGAGAATGGGCGCGGCTCAACTGGAATGGGAAACGAAACGGCTCAGCCGGTAGTCTGAGAGCGTTTGAAGGATCGTCCAAGCGGAGCTTCATAGGGGGAAGTCCCTCAGCCTCCTCGGTCGAACGCCTTTTCGGCTGCGGGTTTGCCCGGTGGCGCTATCGCACTGCCAAAGGTCTTGTGCTCGAGCACCGGATCGAGTGTCCGCCCTCGGTGGAGAAAGCCCCGAGACCGAACCAATGGATCGAGACGATTTCCCTGCGAAACGAGAGTTCGGCACCGATGGAATGCTCGTTTGTCAGGGAGTTGGGGATGCGTTACGGCCCCATCACCCTGCAGCATGTTCCAGCAGCCAAGCACCCCGTTGTATACAAGCCAGGGACTTCGCGATGCTCGAAGCGTTCAGTCGAAATTCCCTTCGCTGCGATGCCCTCCAGTGGTGCCTATGAATCGTTGGATCCTGCCACCTCCTCGCCGATTGAATGGCATCCCCCGGCCATCCGTTGCGAAAGTTTCGGTCGCGAAATCCCCAGTTTGCAAACACGCCTCTCCGGCAATGCCTGCACGGTAGGGATCTCTGCCGGGGTTCGATTGGAGCCGGGCGAAACCCGCAGCTTCGCATGGGTCTGGAGTGCTTTGTATGGAGGAGAGCGCCTTGCCGTTGCACCCACCCTTGCCGTTGTCTCCGGATGGCGGCGGGCCTGGGCCCGCGCCGTTCCCGATTTTCCGAACGAAAGCGACGCCCCGCTGCGTCGTGAGATGCGCTGGCATTCCGCCATGCTGCTGTCGCTGGCCACGTGGAGTTCCGTTTACGGGGTGCGATTCATACCGCAGGGCCCCTCCTATGAGTATGACTTTGGCATCACCTGCTCCGCGCGGGATCACCTTCAGCATGCCCTGCCTCTCTGCCAACTCATGCCATGGCTCGCCAGCGATACCCTCCGGCATGCTTGCAGGAAAATGACCCCCAACGGTGAAATCAGGCTCATGGAGAACGGCCCCGGGTCAACGACAACGGCTTTTTTTGCGACCAGCGACCAGCAGTTGTACTTTTTCGGATTGCTCGCCGAATATCTGGATACCAGCGGGGATGCCGCCTTTCTGGGAACAAAGCTCGCCCCTTGGCCTCCCGATGGGCATTGCCGACCCGTGACCGTTTTGGAGCATGCCGAACGCGCCTTCCGTTTTCTACGGGACGAGGTCGGGCGCGGCAGCCACGGCCTGGTCCGCCTGATGAATTCCGACTGGAACGACGGGATCTACTGCGCCTCCACCGCTGTTCCCTATGCCGACATGTTTCTGCAGTCGGAGAGCCATCTCAATACAGCCCAGGCCTGCGTGGTTTTGGAGCAACTTGGGATCGCGCTGAAGAGATCGGCCCGGTTGCTTTCCAAGTCCATTGCCCCGCGTGCTCTGATTCTTTCCAAAATGATCCGATGCTACCGTGCGGAATTGCATGCGGCCCTCATGAAAGAATGGAAGGGACGATCTTTCTTAGCCCGGGCCCATACTCCTGCCGGGTGCCTTGGCGCCGACCAGATGTGGATGGAACCCCAGGTTTTTGCGCTGGGAATCAAAGATGCCCCCTTGGCCAAGCGGCGTGTCCTGCTCCGCGAAATGCAACGCCGCCTTTCCGAACCCTGGGGCATGCGGCAGCAGGAGACCCCCGTTGAAATTCCTCCCTTCAAGACGGGAGGGCGTGAGAACGGTGGAGTCTGGTTTGCTCTCATCGGTCCGGCGATCGTTCACGCGGCGGAGGTTGACCGGAAGGTCGCAGAGCGCTTGTTTCAATCCATGACTCTGGCGGCCCACGCCAGAAGATTTCCCGACTACTGGCCGGGGATCTGGACCGCCCCCGATAACTTCGACTCATCCCTGCTTCCCACTGTCGGCTTGCCAGATCAGCAAAGCATTTGGCCTGAATTTCCCGCCTTCTGCTCGCACGCCCACGCCTGGCCTCTGTTTGCCTACCTCAAATTGAGGAAAGCCCGCTCTCTCGAGTAGCCCTGAATTACGATTTTATCACACCCAATGAATAAGCCGACGAACTCCTTCCGGTTTGAGGAGAAGACGTATCCGTTCTGGAAAACGCTCTGGCGCTATTTCCGAAACTCGCACGGGCTCATTCTCGGCGCGCTCGGGCTGAACATGATCTGCGGCATTGCCATTACGGCACAGAATGCCGTCCCCAAGTATCTCACCGACTCGGTGCTTCTGGCCGATCTTTCCCCCGCTTCCAAGATCAAGGGGGCCATTCTGCTCATGGCGTTTTACCTGTTCGTCGCTCTCGTCGGCAGGATGATCTGCTGGCACCTCAGCCTGAGGCTCTTCACCCGTGCCTGCACGAGGGCGCTCGTTCACATCCGCATCGACTTCTTCGAGCACGTCAATTTTCTCTGCCTGCGGTTCCATGAACAGAAACCCTCGGGAGAATTGCTGAGCTACCTCTTCGGTAGTCCGCTGGGGGGAGTTCAACAGTTTCTGTTCCAGTTCATCCTGATCGTTCCCTTCGTGATGTTCACCCTGCTTTCGACGCTGGCGCTGGTTTTCTCCTGGAATCCCATCCTGGCTGGCATCCTCCTCATGGGGCTTTTGCTCAATGCCTGGGTCTCCCCCGGAGCCACGAAGCAAATCCGGGAACTCAACCAATCCTTCCAAAGGCTCGAAAGCTCCGTCTCCGGGCGCGCCTCCGAGCTGCTTCGGGGCCAGAAGGCGGTCAAGATCCTCGGGGCCGAGGAGAGCGTGGTCGAGCGTTTCCGGCAGGATGCGACCGACATCGGCAGCAAGTCCTACGAAGTCCAGGTGCGGAGCCACCTCCTGGGGTTGAAGTCCGAGACCATCCAAGTGGTCGTTTTCTCCGTCCTGGCCGTGGCCGGAACCATCCTTTTTGTGCAGGGGCGGGTGCAGTTGGGAGAGATCGTGGCCACTCTTGCCTCCTACGCCAGCATTCAACCACTCATCGGTCAACTTTTCCAATGCGCGCTTGCACTGGGCGTCGCCCATGCGGGCCTCAACCGGATCGAGTCGGTCCTGGCCCACAGGACTTCCACGCCCGAGGCGCCCGCCACGGAAGTTGAAATTCCGGAACGGCCTATCGTGGAGCTAAGGGATATTGTCTTCGCTTATCAGGGTAGCCCGGTCATTCACGGCATCTCGCTGAAGGTTCCCTACGGACAGAAGGTCGCTTTTGTCGGCCACTCGGGGTGCGGGAAAAGCACGATCGTCTCGCTGATGCTACGCCTCTACGACCCGGGAAAGGGGGAGATCCTGCTCGGGGGCATCGACCTGCGCGATGTGTCGCTGCAGACCGTGAGGAGGCAGTTCGGAGTCGTCCCGCAGGAGACCTTCCTCTTCCACGCAAGCGTGAGGGAAAACATCCTCCTCGCGAATCCGGATGCCACTGATGAGGAAATCGTGGCGGCACTCGAACGGGCGAACGCCTGGGAGTTTGTCCGGGAATTACCCGACACAATCCACACCATCCTGGGCGAGGGGGGGGCGACGCTCTCGGGCGGTCAGCGCCAGCGGATTGGCATCGCCCGCGCCCTGGCGCAGCAGCCTGCAATTTTCATCTTCGACGAGGCGACGTCGGCCTTGGATACGGCATCGGAGAGCCTGATCACCGAGACTCTCACCCATGCGATGAAGGACAATACCGCTTTCGTCATTGCCCACCGGCTCTCGACCGTCCGTTTCTGCGACCGTGTGGTGGTATTCGACCATGGCACGATCGTTCAGGACGGGACCTACTCCGAACTCGTGTCGAAGCCCGGTCCCTTCCGCGACCTGCTCGATGCCCAGAACGGGGAAGTCATTTCATGAACTTTAAATACCACGAATTTTCCGAGCGCCCGCTCTCGGACTCCTGCTGGAGCGTCCAGACGGGGCCGGACGGCAGGGTCTACATCGCCAGTTGCACCGAGCATACGGGGGGTGAGACGGCCACCGTCCTCCGGTTGGACGAAACTACCGACACGCTCGAATACCTGTTCGACCTGGACGAGGTGACCGGAGACCTGCGCGATAGCGGCCGGGCCACGCAGTGCAAGATCCACTACAGCTTCGTCCCCGACCGTGAGAAGGGCCTGCTCCATGCCGCCACCCACCTTAGCGGCCCGCCGAAGGGAGAGAAACACTACAACCCCTGGGCCTCGTGGAACGATCCGGTCCGCGCTTTCCGGGGCGCCTACCTCATCAGCTACGACACATCCGCCAATGTTGTCACGGAGTCACGGCTCATGATTCCCAAGGAGGGATGCCGTTGTCTTGCCCTTGATGAGCGCCGCCGCGTCCTCTACGCCATCACCTACCCGCGCGACCACTTCGTCTCCTACGACCTAGCCTCCGGCCGTCTCACCGACCACGACCGCATCGGTTCGGTCAATACCCAGTGCATTTTTCTGGATGCGATCGGACGTGCCTATCTGTTCGACGACTCGGGGCGGATGCTGCGGTTTGATCCTGAGCGCCAGCGCCTTGAGGAGCTCCCTCATTTTTACCCCCACGAGGTCTACCAATCCGCATGGCATGGCGTGCTCTATGACGCTGTGGCCGATCCGCGAAGCGGTGCCATCTACATGCTTCCGTGGAAAGCCCACGCCCATCTGGCCCGCTTCTGGCCGATGGAGGGGCCGGTGGGAAGGTTGGAAGACCTCGGCCCGATCACCCAGGATCGCGACCCGAGGGAGGTCATGTCGGTCAACCTCGACCATGTCGGCGGCCTCGTCTGGGGAGCCGACGACAGGCTTTATCTGGTGAAGGCCGAGTGGAGCGGAAAAAGCACAGGCTGCTCCGGGGAGACTACTTCCTCGATGCTCATGCGTCTTGATCCCGAAAAGAATACCTGGGAACGACTCGGTGCGCTCTTCGGTGGGAATGGGGCCAACCACTACGTATCACGGGGCGCACTCAGTGCGCGCGGGAACATGGTCTTTGGGAAAATCATGGCCAAACCCGCCGGCGCCTACCGTGTCACTCTGCCCGACCACCCGCGCGACATGCGTCCCGACCAGTATCTACGATTATGGGGATAGAAACCGCACCTCCCGTCAATGGGGACTTTGTCACCGAGGGGACCTTCCTCGCCATGCCGCCCTGCTTTCCCGGCGTCTCCCTGCCACCGCCGGCCGACGAGACCAGACTCCGGCGTCTTTTCCAGTCGGTCTCCGGCAGGGACGTCTTTGCCGCCACCCGCGGGCCGGTGCCCCATCTCCTGCAGTTCCGGCCCAAGGGAACCCATGGTTACGCGCTGGATCTAGGAGCACCGGCGGGAGCCTCCGAGATCACGGCGCTGCTTTCCCGCGCCTCGACCTGCCGAGAGATCGTTTATCTTGCCTGCTCGGGCCGTGGGGGAGCCTCGATTCATCGTTGTCTGACGGCCACCATGGGGCAGGGCATCCAAGAATGGTACGTGGATTGCGCCCCGTATGAAAAGATGCTGGATCTTCCGGTTGAAGTGATCGAGGGAATGGTTGGGGTGGGCGAGCGCATCTTCGCGTGGGGCGGGGGAACTGGATTTTTCCTGACAACGCGGGAAAATGGACTTGTGCTGGAAAAATCTCTCCAGCTTCCGGGCATCCTTGCAGCCATGGAAGCGGACGGCGGCACCCGCCTGCTGAGCAACGAATGGAAAGCCTTCCCGCTCCTCTGGGATAGCCTTGATATTGGATCGCCGGAGAAACTCCCGATCCATGAGCCCTCTCCTCAGGCATTGCGCCTCTTCCCCGGAGGGTTCGTTTATGCAGACAGCGAGGGGCGGATCTTCGAGTGGCGGTCTGGTGCCCTGCGGGAGAGGGGTCGGATCCCGCTACTGCCGGTTCACGCGTTTTGCCGCCTGCCTGACGGCAGGATCTTCGGCTCCGCGGGCCCGGAGATCGCCCACTGGTATCTGATCGGCGCGGAAGAGGAGAGGGGATGGGCCCGCGACCTGGGAGTTCCCGTCTCCACCCTCACCGCACGACGGTACGGCCTGCAGTTCGCGGATCTGCTGGAGGGAAACGACGGCGAGATCCTTGCCGCCGAGGATGATCGCAACGGGCACCTCTGGATTTACTTTCCTCCCCTAAACAACAAATGATGCTGACGATTCCTAAGTCCTACGATTCCAAATTCAATGTCAAACACGCCGGCGCCACCGGCGATGGCAAGACCGACGACACAGCCGTTTTCCAGAAGCTTCTTGATCTCGCCGCGGAAAGCCAGGCGACCGTCGAGGTTCCGCCGGGAACCTATTGCGTCGGCAGATTAAAGATGCACTCCCACACCGGCATCACCGGCTCGCCCGCCTACGCATGGAAGGGCAACGGAGGATCCACGCTCAAGCTGATCGACCCCGCCGCCTCCTGCCTGCTCGATCTCACGCTCGCCATCGGCGCCCGCGTCAACGGCCTCTGCCTCGACGGGCAGTATCTCGGCGACGGCGTGCACGGCATCCTGGTGGACAAGCCGGACTACGGCACCACCGAGGACAGTCCCCTCATCGAGGGGTGCAAGGTTTCGCGCTTCAGCGGCGACGGAGTGCGCCTGAGCCGGATCTGGTGCTTCCGGGTGAGGGGTAACATGTTTTCAGAGAACAAGGGCCATGGCCTCTCCGTGCGCGGTTGGGACGGGTTCGTCCTCGACAACTGGCTCTCGCTCAATGGCGGAGCCGGCTACGCGAGCATCGGCGAGAACAACGCCGTCACCATCACCGGCAACCGGATCGAGTGGAACCAACTCGGCGGCCTACGCATCCTCAACGGCTCCCACTACAACATCACCGGAAACTATATCGACCGCTGCGGCCCGGGGATCCTCTTTTCCGCCACGACCGACAATCCGGTCGTGACCAACCGCATCGTCGGTCGCGTCGGCTACACGAGCATCACCGGCAACATGATCTACCGCAGCGGTCGTCCCATCTGGAACCGCCCGGGCGAGGATTGCAGCGCCCACATCGTGCTCGTCGGCGCCCGAGGTGTGACGGTCACCGCCAACACCATGGTCGCCGGACTCGATGACGAGAACAACGAGGGGAGCACCGGCTTCAGCAAAGAAGAGAACTGGTCGCCCGATTACGGCGTTGTGGCGCAGGGCCTGCGCAATGTGGTGATCAAGGACAACGTCATGGATTCCGGAGCGCTCAGGGAACTCATCCTCGACCGAGGTGGCCACGGGCCGGGCGCGCTCATCAAGGACAACCCGGGAGAACTCTTTCAAAAATAAAGACCATGATACCAAGCAACAGCACCATTCTATTCCAAGGCGACTCCATTACTGATTGCGGCCGAAGCCGTGATGCCGCCGCCACGCCAACGATCTCTGCGGACTCCGCCAGGACTACGCCATGATGGGGGGGTTATGGCTTGACTGGTTGCCAGCTTAGAGGCTTGGTTGCACTGCTTATGAACAATCGGAAACTCATGATTGGCGTATTGGGCGTCCCGGGGTTGGCAGCGCAGGCCGCTCGACCTTTTTCTTTTGGTCCTGCGTGTGTTCTCAGCCCAAGGGGTACAGGAATATATGGGATCTATAACTCGTGCATGTCCACATATGCTTCAAATTCCCCTCTCTGAGGAATCGGCCATGTCCGCCACTAGCCTCCGACTCGACCATCTGCCCTTCATCGACCGCACTAGACCCTTTACGGAGCGTGGTCGGTGGCAGGCCTCGTGGATCGCACCGGCCGACCTGACACCGGGGAGGCCGGTGGCCTTCGCCTGCCGCCTGCGCCTGCCGCTGACCTGCGCTAGCGAGGTGCTGCTGCATGCCACCGCCGACGAGCGCTACGAACTCTGGCTCGATGGCCGGCTCCTCGGGCGCGGCCCGCAGCGGGGAGATCCGCGCGCCTGGCCGGTCGATAGCTGGCGGCTGCAGCTGGCAGCTGGCGACCACGTGCTGGCGGCGCAGGTGCGCTGGCTTGGTCCTGACGGTCCGGCGCCCTGGGCCCAGTTAGGACTTGCACCGGGCTTCCTGTGTGCGGCCGAAGGCCTACATGGGGCCGTTATCGACACCGGCCGAGCCCCCTGGCTCTGCCGTTTACTGCCCGGACTCGGCAACCTCCCGTCGGGAACGGCCTTCGGCGCGGGTGCCCGGGCGAGCTGTGACGCTACCACTCACCCGTGGGGGTGGCAGGATGGTGACGATGGTGATGAGGGTTGGTCCGCGCCGACCGTGCTTCACCCGGGGGTCGATGAGACCTTCGCCAGCGAACATCCACCGTTGTGGCATGCATTGGCACCAGCCCGACTGCCGCAACAGCACGAAACGCCCATCCCGCCCGGAGTCCTGCGTCATCTCGATAGCCGAGTCGCCGGCGCAGGCCCGATCGCGGCAGAGGAGCATCGACCCGACGAAGCCACCGAATGGCAAGGCTTGTTGACGGGACAGGACCTGATCCTGCCGCCACGTACCCGTCGCCGCGCCATCATCGACCTTGGCTGCTACCACTGCGCCTATCCCACCATCTCCTGGTCGGGGGGCTCGGGGTCCCGCCTCAGCCTGTCGTGGTGCGAAGCCCTGCTGCTCGATCCGCCCGGAACCGGAGCCCTGCGCAAGGGCGACCGCAACGGCGTCTCCGGCCGCTGGTTCGACGGTCTCGGTGACCGGCTGGTCTGCGACGGCGGCCCCGCCCGGAGCTGGACTCCACCCTGGTGGTCGGCCGGCCGCTATGTCGAACTGGCGGTGGAGTCGGCCGACGATCCGCTGACCCTGCACGGCTTGGTCTTGCGGGAGACCGGCTATCCGTTCCCTGCGGATCCCGCTTGGAGGAGCTCCGATCCGGTCCTGGACGCGATTATTACCGCCAGCCGGACGACGCTGCGGCTCTGCGCCCACGAGACCTGGATGGACTGCCCCTACTACGAGCAGTTGCAGTACGTTGCCGATGCCCATCTGCAGGCGCTGGCCGCCTATACCACCTGGGCTGATGCCGACCTGACGATGGCCAACCTGGAACTGATCGGACTCGGCCGCCGGGCCGACGGCCTGATCCCGTCGCGGTTTCCATCCCGCATCACCCAGATCATCCCCGGCTTCGCCCTGCACTGGATCGTCATGCTACACGACCACGCCTGGTGGCGCGGGGATGCCGTGCGCATCCGCCGGCTGCTGCCCATCGCCCGTGGTATCCTCGATCTCTGTCTGCAGCGTCTGGATGCCGATGGCCTGCCGGTCCCGCCGGAGGGCTGGCAGTTCGTCGATTGGGTGCCGGAATGGGGCAATGGCATCCCGACAGGGGCCGATCCCGGACCAGGCACGGTGTGGTGCTGGCAGGTGGTATGGGCGCTGCGCCGACTGGCTGCGCTTGAGGACCATCTCGGTGAAGCGGAACCGGCAACCCGCTGGCGCCGTCATGCCACTGCGATCAGTGCAGAGCTGACGCGACAGCGTTGGCTGGGCACGGCCTTCTCCGATGCCCCTGGCGGCCCGCCTGGTGGCGAACATGCCGTCGCCTGGGCGGTCTGCGCTGACGGGCTACCGGAAGCCGGTCGGCAGTACGCAGCCAAGGCCCTTGCCGCGGGCACCCTGCGGCCGAACGCATCCTTAGCCTCCCTCCATCATGTGTGGGAGGCCCTGGCCCGGTTGGGGCATGGTGGGGCCGGCCTGACCCGGTTGGGTCCTTGGCGACGGATGCAGGCGGACGGACTCTCGACAGTGATCGAGCATGAGGAGCCGACGCGCAGCGACTGCCATGGCTGGAGCGCGCACCCTGCGCACCACGCCATCGCCTCGGTGCTTGGCGTCAGGCCAGCGGCCTGGGGATTCGAGGCGGTGGAGGTCCATCCCGATCTCGGAGATCTCGAATGGGTCGAGGCGGACGTTCCGCATCCACGCGGCACGATCAAATGCCGGATCGCCCGTAATCAGCCGGCTGTGATCGTCCTGCCAGATGGAATCTCCGGCACATTGAGGATCCACGGACGTACATACCAGTTGCATCCTGGACGAAACACATGCTGACCAGGGCCAAGGCTGTTAGGCCGCCGTCCGCCCGCAACGGGTTCATCCCTTTGGAGCGCAAGTTCTGATCGGGAGGACCTGGAATGTTGGAATGTTGGAATGTTGGAATGTAAGTCCTCAGGTTCGCTAGATAGTGTAGTCACGAGATAAGAGCCCAGAGAGCGATGCAGCGTATTTGGATAGCAGCCAGGAAGGAGGAGGCATTTTTCGCATAACGGGTGG
>CANKJN010000008.1 GCA_947482345.1 Spartobacteria bacterium | reverse complement strand
CCCGTCGGGAGACGGCGAGGCAAAAATCGACAAATGGCTTCAGCCCTTCGGGTTGCGGAGATAACCGGCCGGGGGCTGTGTTGGCTTGGCGCTTTGCTTGCCCGGCCGTTGCTTCGCATCCGTTACGGCAGCCCACTGCGGGGATGCTCGCGCCAAGCCGCCTTGCCCGCGGCCAATTCTTTCCGCAACGGCCTCTATGCGATTTAATCAGTGCTTCCCTAACACCCTTTTTTCCACCGTGAGCACTCAACCCACCGTCACCGTCAGTGTCGCCTGCTTCGACCGCGAGGTCTGGATCCATGTCGAGGGGAGGGGCAACTTCCAGGGAAGCGCCCCGCTCAAGAAATTCGTCCAGGCGATGATCCTCAGGGGATACCGCGAGTTCGTGGTCGACCTCGCGGCCTGCGACCACATGGATTCCACCTTCATGGGGACCCTTACCGGCATCTCCCAGAATCTCCGCGAGCTGGGCCAGGGATCGCTCCGGACGCTCAACGTCAGCCCGCGCAATGTCGAGTTGTTCGAGAATCTGGGGCTCGACATGCTCTTCGGCGTGGAGCCCGCAGGGGAAGTCCCCGTGAGCCCCGCCGAGCAGGGTGCCAAGCTTCTCCAGCTTCCCATGGAGGCCGGGCCGGAGCGCGATGTCGTCCTCTCCGCCCACGAGGCGCTGATAGCGGCCAATCCCACCAACGCCGAGCGCTTTCGGGATGTCCTCGCCTACCTCAAGTCAGGCGAACCCTCGGACTCCTGACCAGAGTCACCCCGACTATCCTTCGAGGTCGCAGGCTGGCATTCCTGCCGTGGAGGGTGCATGATGAATGGCCATGAAGCTTGCCCTGATCGAGTCCATCATCATCGCCATCATGTTGGTGGCCGTGATCACTCTGGGGTTTGTCGTCTTCGGATCGCGGCGAAGAGTGGGTCAGCTTAAGAGAAGCTCCGCCGAAATCACCCAGGAGGAGCGGCGCGTCTTTGATTTTCTCCACGGCCTCGGAGCCGCCTTCTCCGAGGGTGTGCCGGCGGGGGAACTTCACCGCCTCATCGTCGAGGGTGCAGAACACATCCTGAAAGCGGGCGGCGGGGCGCTTTACCTGACCGACCGCACCGGAGAGAACCTGCTTCCGGCGTTCCTCACGAAGGGGTGCCCCCCGCTGGTGATCCTCCCGCCCAACCTCGCCACAGGGGAGGATTCCTCGGCGGGTTCCGTCGAGAGCTATCTCCGGCTCCATGCGGTTCCGCTCGGCAAGGGCCTCGTCGGTGAGGCGGGCAACTGGAGCAATCCCCGCTTCCTGAGGAGGAAAACCGACCTACCCGCAGAACTCGTCGCACAGGGGCTCGGCTCCCTCGTGATCGGCCCCCTCCATTACCGGCAGAAACTCCTCGGCGTGCTCGCCCTCTGCAGGGGACCCGGTCAGGATCCCTTCAGCGACACGAAGCTGGAACTCTTCCAGGCCATCCTGGAGCAGTCGGCCTTTGCCCTCTTCAACCAGGCCATCCATCTGGCAGCCGGTGAAAAACACGCGCTCGACCGCGATCTCCAGATTGCCAGGGAGATCCAGAAGATCCTCCTCCCTTCCGATGCCCCCGAACTCGCGGGATACGAGCTCGGCGGACTGAATCTCCCGGCGCGCACGCTCAGCGGTGACTACTTTGACTTCCTGCCCATTGACAACGACCACATCGGCATCGCCATCGCCGATGTCTCGGGCAAGGGCGTTCCCGCCTCCCTTATCATGGCGATGTGCCGGAGTGCCCTTCGGAGTCACTCGCGCGGCGAACTCTCGCCGGCGAGCGTGCTGAGAAACGTCAACAGGCAGCTCTATCCCGACATGAAGGAGGACATGTTCATCAGCATGGCCTATGTCGTGCTGAACAGGCACACCGGCGAGGCGCTTCTTGCGCGGGCCGGTCACGATGCCCCGCTGATCTTCCGCGCCGCCACCGGCGGGGTCGAATGCCTCAACCCCAAGGGAATGGCCGTCGGCATCGACAGTGGCGGGGTCTTCGACAGGTTCTGCGCCGATTTCCCCTTCCGCTTCGGACCGGGAGACCTGCTCCTTCTCTACACCGACGGCATCACCGAGGCGCTGGATGCAGGGGGCGATGAGTTCGGCGTGCAGAGGCTCGAGACCGAGCTCCGCGATCATCCCGGCGAAGGGGCCAATGAAACCCTCCACCGGCTGGCACGTTCCGTCCGCTCCTTCGTGGGGAACCAACCCCAGCATGACGACATCACTTTGATTGCCCTCCGCAAGACCTCCGCTTCATAATCAACCCAACCTTCGATGACAAAATCACATTCCAATCACGGGCAGGAGTCCGAACAGAACTCCGCCGATCAGACCGCCGCAAACGGGGCGGAAGCCGCGCAGGAAGCACAGAGCCAGGAGACCCCCCCACCGGCTCCCGAACCGATCGACGAGACCGCGGCGCTCAAGGCCGAAGCCGACCGCTACCGCGACCAGGCGCTCCGGGCCGCAGCCGATCTGGAGAATTTCCGCAAACGCATGATCCGCGAGAAGGAGGAGGCCATCCGCTTCGCCAACTCCGGAATCCTCGAGAAGCTGCTTCCGATCCTCGACAACTTCGAGCTCGGCCTTGATGCCGCGCGCGGCGATACAGCCACCCCGGGGACAAAGGGTATCGTCGACGGATTCTCGATGGTGCACCGGCAGCTCGGCGATTTCCTTGTCTCCAGCGGCCTCCAGCCGATCGATGCGGTCGGGCAGCCCTTCGACCCGAAACTCCACGAGGCACTCGGTCATGAAACGGACGCTTCTCAGGAAGACGGGATCGTCCTCCGCCAGATGCGCCGCGGCTACCGGCTCGCCGACAGGCTGATCCGTCCCTCCAGCGTCATCGTCAACAAGCTGGCCTGACCAGTCGCCGGGCCCCAATCGTCATGTCAAAGAGGTGTTACTACGAGGTGCTGCAGGTCACCCGGACCGTCGAGTTCGAGGAGATCAAACGCTCCTACCGCAAGCTGGCCGTCAAGCATCACCCTGACAAGAACCCCGGCGACCCGTCCGCCGAGGAGCGCTTCCGCGAGCTTGCCGAGGCCTACGATATCCTTGGCGATCAGGAAAAACGAGCGACCTACGACCGCTACGGCCACGCCGCATTCCAGGGAGGAGCGGCGGGCGGCGGGACGCACGACCCCTTCGACCTGTTCCGCGAGATGTTCGGCGCCTCGGGTGGCGGCGGAGGGATCTTCGACCATTTCTTCGGCGGAGGCGGAGGGGCCCAGGATGGACGTGGTTCCGACCTGCGCTACGACCTGCGCATCACCCTCGAAGAGGCCTTCAAGGGGTGTGAGAAAGAGATCGAACTCCGCAAGCTTCACTCCTGCGACGATTGCGAAGGATCCGGTGCCGCCAAGGGGGCCAAGGTCTCGACCTGCTCCCTTTGCCGCGGACGCGGTCAGGTGGTCGCCTCGCGCGGCTTCTTCCAGGTCGCCCAGCCCTGCCCCCAGTGTCATGGAGCAGGGAAGACCATCGACAAGCCGTGCAAAAAATGCCGGGGCGAAGGTCGCGCCGAGCAGACCAGCCGGATCAAGCTCAACATTCCGGCGGGCATCGACGAAGGCTCGCGACTCCGCTCCTCCGGTGCCGGCGAGGCCGGAACCCGGGGCGGCGGGAACGGAGACCTCTACGTGGTCATCCACATCGCCGAACATCCCATCTTCTCGCGCGAGGGAACCGATCTCTTCTGCAAGATCCCGATCCCCTTCGCGGTTGCCGCCTTGGGCGGAGAAGTGGAGGTGCCCACCCTCGCGGGTCCCGTCAAGATGAAGATCCCGGCGGGAACGCAGGGAGGAAGCGATTTCAGGGTCAAATCCCACGGCATGCCGCGTCTCCAGAGCCATGCCAAGGGGGATCTCCATGTCCACCTCGAGGTCGAGGTTCCCACCAAGCTGAACGCCGAACAGCGCAAGGCGCTGGAAACCTTCGCGGAACTCTGCGGCGAGGAGAACACCCCGATCCACCGCAGCTTCACCGAACGCCTTAAGGACCTGTTTGCTTGAAGCGGGCGTAAACCAACAGCACCCTGTTCACGGTCACGCTCCCCTGGCCCCAGATTCAGATTTTGCTTCGCCCGCCAATCACATCGCCATCAATCCGCCTTCCGATTTCTGATCGCTGAATTCTTCCCCTGCTAACTGCCCCAGACTCAGCCGCGAAACACCTTCCCTGAACTTCCACCTCCTAACCCCTGGCTCCTATTTATGACCCGCAAAGGCATCGTTCTCGCCGGAGGCACCGGCTCCCGGCTCCACCCCCTGACCATGGCAGTGAGCAAGCAGCTCATGCCGGTCTACGACAAGCCGATGATCTACTACCCGATCTCGGTTCTCATGCTGGCCGGGATCCGCGAGATACTGATCATCTCCACGCCCCATGATCTGCCTGCCTTCCGCCGTCTGCTCGGGGACGGATCCCGCTACGGGGTTCGCTTCGAGTATGCCGAGCAACCCTCTCCAGACGGCCTTGCTCAGGCTTTCCTGATCGGCGCCGAGTTCCTTGCCGGATCGCCAGCCGCACTCGTGCTGGGGGATAACCTCTTCTACGGACACGATTTCACCGACATCCTTGCCGCGGCCGATCAGGAGAAGGAATTCGCCACCGTCTTCGGATACGAAGTGGCTGATCCCTCCGCTTATGGTGTCGTGGAGTTCGATGCCTCAGGCAAGGCGATCTCCCTGGAGGAAAAGCCGGCGCATCCCAAAAGCAACTACGCCGTGCCCGGGCTCTATTTCTACAGCGGCGATGTGGTGGAGATGGCCCGCGCGCTGAAGCCCTCTCCGCGCGGGGAACTCGAGATCACCGATCTGAACCGACTCTATCTGGATGCCGACCGCCTTCGCGTGCAGAAGTTGGGCCGAGGGACGGCATGGCTTGACACCGGAACCCATGAGTCCCTGCTCGAGGCGGCGGACTTCGTGCGTGCGATTCAGAACCGCCAAGGCCTCCGAATCGCCTGCCTCGAGGAGATCGGTCTCCAGATGGGATTCCTCGATGAAGCAGCATTCGAGCGGGCTCTTGAACCTCTCGGCAAATCGACCTACGGCTCCTACCTGCGTGAAGTCCTCAAGCGCCGGAAGAGGTAGCTCTCTGCATCGCGCCAGACAACTCGCTCATTTGATTAGATAGATGCAAAAGTTATCCACCAAAATCCACGATGCCTACCTGCTGAAGCCGAAAGTCTTCGGTGATGCCCGTGGCTTCTTCCTCGAGTCTTGGAACAAGCAGACATTCCGCGAACTTGTCGGCGATTTCGATTTCGTTCAGGACAACCACTCCCGCTCCGCCAAGCACGTTCTTCGCGGGCTTCATTACCAGGCAGGGGATGCCGCGCAGGGAAAGCTCGTCTGGGTGACATCCGGCACGGTGTTCGACGTGATCGTGGATCTGCGGAAAAGCTCCCCGACCTACGGTGCCTGGGACGGCTATTACCTCACGGCGGATGCTCATGAGCGGCTCTGGGTTCCACCCGGATGTGCCCACGGGTTTCTGGTGGTCAGTGACACGGCAGACTTCCATTACAAGGTGACTTCACTCTACGCCCCTGCCGCCGAGCGTTCCCTCAGATGGGACGATAGGGAGCTCGGCATCACCTGGCCCGTCGAGATCGGCATCACGCCGCTCGTCTCTGCCAAGGATGCTGTGGCGGCCACCTTCGCCGAATGTGAGAAGTATGATTAGAGCGTTTTTGATTGAGATGTAGTCAAAGGATTTGCGGAAGCCTTGGGGTGGTGGGCGCCATGCGATTTAATCAGCGCTTCCCCAAGTAATACCATTGACGCGATTAGTCTGGTGGAATTGGCAAAGGGATTTTGGTGATGGGCTCGGCAACATCGAGTGACGGGAGGCACGATGAAGCCTGTGCGACGCACAGCCCTTCAGGGCGAGGCCATCGGGGATGGCGAGGCAATACAGGTCCTTGGGAAAGGCCTGGATAGATCCCGCAAAGGGGGGATCCGAACGGGCGAGCCGCGCATGGTGCGAGCGAGCACAAACGGGCGCGGTAGCCTGCGGCGCATGCCGCAGCCTCGAAGAGGTGGCAACGTCCGCCGAACGCCAAAAGAACCAGCTGATTCTACCGGAATAAGAGTGGAGATGGTATAAGGGTCTGGTGATGTGCGTGGGCAGGTGGCGTGTTGACATCAAGATGGCCGATTCTTCTGTCTGTTCCACCTGGTCTTTGCGGCCCGGCATTGCTTCGACATCTCCGGACAACAGCTTCCTTTGGCTGAGCTTCCTTTGGCTGATTATCGAAAAACCTCCCGCATCGCAGCCCCGATCCCGTCAAAGCGGTAGTGAAACCTCATGTTCGCGAAGCGTTTGGGGATCACACGCTGGCTGTCGAGCATCAGGTGAGAGAGGTCGCCGAGCGCCAGACGGAGCGCAAAAGCCGGGGCCGGGAACAGGGCCGGCCGATGGACGGCACGTGCGGCGGCCTTGGTGAAATCGGCATTGGTGACCGGTTCCGGCATGACGGCGTTCATCGGGCCGCTGATCGAGTCGTCATGAAGGCAGGCCAGGACCATGGAGGCCAGGTCGTCGACCTCGATGCACGACATCCACTGCCTGCCCGAACCAAGTCGACCTCCCAGTCCCATCCGGAAGAGGGGCTTGATCAGCTTCATGGCGCCGCCGTCGCGTCCTAGGACAAAGCCGATCCGTAGCCGCACGACGCGCACCCCCAGGGCCTCGGCCTTGACCGCCTCGGCTTCCCAGGCCTGCGCCACTTCGGAGAGAAAACCGCTTCCCGCCCGGGAATCCTCATCCACGACCCCATCTCCGGTGTCTCCGTAGAACCCGATGGCCGAGGCGCTCACAAGAACCCGCGGTTTCACGGCGGCTGCGGCGATCCCTTCGACGAGACGCCGTGTCCCTTGGATTCGGCTCTCGAGTATGCGGCGGCGCTTCTCACGGGTCCAGAGGCCGAGGATCGATTCCCCCGCAAGATGAACCAGTCCGTCGCAGCCGGTCACATCCATCGGGGAGTTGAGGGAGAAAGCCCTGCGCCCTTCACCGCCGCGCCGGCTGAAGAGCACGACCGAGTCGCCCCGGTCCGTTGCTGCCTCCGTTACCGCATGGCCGATAAAGCCAGTCCCGCCTGTAATGCCGATGATCATTGTGGAGGATGGGAGATGCGATGCATGCCTAGAATACTCTATGCGCCTTGTAGGTCTGGGAAGTCAACGCAACGGATTTCACGCCCCGTAATGCAGTCGTCGCGATCACGGAAAGGATCGAGAAGATCGCGTAGAAGGGATCGATCACGGCATCCCAGAAGTTGGTCGATTCCTGGAGTCCGATGAGGAATCCCGCAAAGGGGAGGAGCAGGAGGATCCCGAAGCGGCTCCCTCGAAGGATCAGCATCGCGGCGGCGACGGCGACGAGGATCGGAATCCGAGACCACCATCCCCAGCTGTAGGGGTCAAGCGAGGTCAGCCCGAGGCCCATGGGATAGAGGAGGAGGGCGGATGCAGCTCCGAAGATCCAGGCCGCCTTCCAATCCGCCGGCCGGAAAATTCTTTTACTTGAGATCCTCTCCCAGAGCGCGATGCCCAGGAGTGCCGTCAGCGTGAAGCTTGGATTCGGCTCCAACACGCGGACCCAGGCAAAGCCGTTCCATCCCGTCAACGGCACCGGGATGCTCAGCACGATCAAGGAAAGCAGGAGCGATCCGATGATCCTGACACGGGAGAGGTAAGGATTCCTTCCCATCAGAAGAAGGGCGAGGGCGAGCCAAGGCGCCAAACCGGCGTAAAGTTGCTGTGATAGTTCGCGGCTCATGGTGTCCCTCCTTGGTTCGCCAGAGCTTCCTGCGAGGCAAGCCACTCCTCATTGAAGCTGCCCAGGGCGATCACCTTTCCCTTGCGGGTATAGGCCATCCGGATCATCCCGTCGGTACTCCGCATCAGATAGGGGTAGGAGAAGGAGGCGCCGGGTTCTTTCTCCAGCACCGCGACTCTCTTCCAGGAGCGCCCGCGATCCGCCGAGACGGCCAGCGTGAGGTCGGAGCGGTCCTTTGCCGAATCATTGAAGGCAACCAGCAGCCGTCCGTCGGAAAGCCTCAGCCCCGAGATCCCCGCATCGGGATTGGGGAGCTCGGTGGCCGTCACGAAGGGCCAGTCCATCCCCGCGTCATACGAACTGGCGATGTGGATCCTGCGGGCACTCGTGTAATCGCGAAGAAGCACATCCGCCTGCTCCTCGTCGCCCGGGATGAGCGAGGGTTGGAAGGTGGAGCATCCGCCGGCGATCCGGGTTTTCGAAAAAGTCAGCTTCCCGTTCCGCTCCTGGAGCCAAAGCAGTTCCGGAAACTTCCCGAGGAACTCCTGGTAGATCGGAGCGCACCACCCACCACCCGTCCTCGCCACGGGCCTGTTGCGGACGAGTTCGCTGAAATTGAAAAAGGGACTGAGCGTGAGGTGCTCCACCCGCGACCAGGTCAGGCCGCCGTCGTTGGAGAGGCAGCTGTTGAGCTGGCTTCCCGACCACTTCCCCATCGCGATCGTCACGAAGAGCAACCGTAGGGAGCCGTCGGGATTGGCGAGCAGCACGGCGTTGCCGAGACTTTTCACCGGCCGGCCGAGATCATGCTCCGCCAACCCGCGCGTCATGATCACGCGGGGAGCCGACCACGGGGCATCCGCCAACCCCGCTTCCCTTTGGGAGAAATAAATCCTCACATCGGGATGACACTCGGCCGTCCCGGCATACCAGACGGCTGACAGGATCCCGTCGGGCATCTGGGCAAGGGAGGCAACATGGACCATTGGCAGGCCCTGCTCCGGATTGATGAATTCCTTGCGGAAGATGGCGTCGCGCCCGGCCTTCCTTCTCTCTCCAAGTGCATCGGCAAAGCCCCCCCGCTGCATCGGGGTCATGCCCCGGATCACCCCCCAGCAGAGCAGGCCTGCAACGACCGCCAACAGGATGCGAAACGGAAGACTCATCCTGCAGCAACCTTGCTAAAGCGGCTTTGCCACGGCCCGCTCCTCGACCACCTTCACGAAGTACCCCTCGCTGTGCAGCCTCGTCTTCCCGTGAAAGGTGTAAGTCTCCCCCATCTCGGCGGGACTGATCAGGGAGAGAAAGCGCCGCGTCCCGGCGTCTCCCTTGGACTCATAGAGGAAGTAGTCCTGATTGAGGCGGGTCTGGAAGTTGATCTGAAAACCCTCCACGAACTCATTCCAACGGTGCAGTTCCACCAGCTCGTTGTATTCCCGCTCCAGATCCTTGAGACGGCTCATGATCTTGTTGGAGAGGCTGTGATTGCGGGCCGTCTCGAACTTCAGGAGATCCGGCACCTCGATCTTGGGACCGGCGATCTCCATCAAGAAACTCTGTTCATTGCGTCCCATGCGTACGTTATCGCCTTTCGCGGCGTACATGACAAGAGCGGGAGGATTGACGCGGGGCCTTTCACCAAGGATGGATAGTGGAGTGAAACCGCTCCTCCACGCCCTCCTCCTCATCACGGCCATGGTGACCACCTCCCTTTCAGCCCAGCAATCCACGGCCCAAGCTCCCGTGCCCGCCTTTCAGGATGCCATGAGCGCGACGGCATCGGTCCAGGGACCCCCGCGGGGCAGTGCCGCGGAACAGGCCGCCATCGCTCGCTTCGAGAAATTCCTCGGACATCTCGACGAAAAAACCGCCCGGGAGGATACCGAGAAGGTCTACGCCCCCGGGGCCTTCCTCAATGACACCATCAGGACACTCCATGGAGCACCGGCCATCCGCGACTACTTCATCAAGACCGCGCAAGGACTTGATAGCATGACCGTCACCTTCGACGATGTCGCCGTTTCGGGAAGGAACTACTACTTCCGATGGACCATGGATACCCGGATGAAGCACCTCGCCAAGGGGAAGACCATCCGCACGATCGGAGTGACCCTTGTCCGCTTCGATCCGCAGGGCCGCGTCCTCCTCCATCAGGATTTCTGGGATTCCGCCCAGGGCGTCTGGGACCACGTCCCCGTGCTCGGCACAGTGATCCGCTGGATCCAGTATAGGGAAACGCTGATTAAATCCCATGAAGGCCGCTGAAGAGCATTTGCTGATTTTTGAAGGCGCGAGCGCTGGGCGATACCCGCAGCGGTCTCGCCCGAGCAAGCAACGCCACAACGACGAGCGGCGGGAGCCGCGTCGTAGCCTGCGAAGCAGTCCGGAGGACGAGACCGTCGGGAGACGGCGAGGCAAAAATCGACAAATGCCTTCAGCCCTGCGGGTTGCGGAGATAACAGGCCGGGGGCTGCGTTGGCTTGGCACTTACAGCCCGCTGCGGGGATGCTCGTGCCAAGCCGCCTTGCCCGCGGCCTGTTCTTCCCGCAACGGCCTCTATGCGATTTAATCAGCGCTTCCCTGAGATCTGATCACCCGTGAAGCCCTTCCTGCCGCTCGCCTTCCTGCTGCTGAGCGCGGCACTTCCGGCAGCGGTGCCGATTCCTCCGGCAAAGCCCGACCAGGCCGACTCCGAAAAAACCCTTCAGTCACTGCTGGCCAGCGAAGGCCGGGAACCCGTCGACGACGAGGTGCTCCGGGGGATCGCCAGGGAATACAACACCGAGATCCTTTGCCTCATCGCCAAGCAGTATGCCGATCTCGCCTCCAAGGCCCATGACGCGGGCGACAGCGCCCGCGAAAAATACTACACCGACTGCGCCCTCGGTTATGCGGTC
Organism: Spartobacteria bacterium; assembly: GCA_947482345.1. GTDB lineage: Bacteria > Verrucomicrobiota > Verrucomicrobiia > Chthoniobacterales > UBA6821 > UBA6821. The sequence goes on along the minus strand of CANKJN010000008.1, from coordinate 30,825 downwards.
AAGGCCTCCGACAGCAACCCCCGCAGCCCCCTTGCCCATGCGCTACTCTCCTACTGCTACGCCAGGAGCGCGAAACTGGAGGGGCCGGCGCAGAAAATCCGTTATGCGCGCTTCGTGAAGAGCGAAGCCGAGAAGGCCATCGCGCTCGATCCGCGACAGGACATAGCCCTGCATGTGCTCGGCACTTGGCATTACACCGTCTCCCGGATCAACCCCCTGCTCAAGGAGGTCGCCCAGGTTCTCTACGGCAGCATTCCGAAAGCCTCCCTTGAATCCTCGGCAGGTTACTTCCAGCGTGCCGTGACCTCCAAGCCCGACCGCCTCATGCATCAGGCGGCGCTCGCCATGACCTATGCGGCCATGAACCAGCAGGAAAAAGCAAAGCAGGCACTGGCCAAGGCAGAGGCCCTCAAGCCCAGGGATGCCACCGACCGCATGCTCCTGAACCAGGCCCGCCGGGCTGTTTCAGCCAAGTAACTCCGTCCTGCTTGCCGAACGCACTCCGGCATGGCACCCTCTCCCAAGAGTCGCCGGTATAGCTCAGCTGGTAGAGCACCTGATTTGTAATCAGGCGGTCGTCGGTTCGAATCCGACTGCCGGCTCCATCAACCTTAGTTGATCGACCGGGGCGGATGAAATCTCCGATTGGCGAGAGGAGATTGGACTGTTCTGAAACGAACAGCCGTAGCGAAAGCGAATGGCGAGCGGCATGGGTATGCCCGAGTTCAAAACCTTGGTTCGATTGCCGCTCTCGCTCCCGCGAGCAGCGCCCTAACGGGCTGCCCTATAGGCAGGCTATCCCGACCGTTCCCACGGCCAGGTATTGGCATGCCGCGATGAGCGGCAATTATATTCAGCGAAGCCTAACTCCAGAGCCCTCCTGAAAGGAGGGATAATCCGATTGACTCGCTCGCGCCCGCTCGGCTCGCCCTTCGGGTCCCGCGAATGCGGGATCTATCCGGCCCCTCCCCAGGGGCACGTATTGCCGGCTCCATCAACCTTAGTTGATGGACCGGGGCGGATGAAATCTCCGATTGGCGAGAGGAGATTGGACTGTTCTGAAATGAACAGCCGAAGCGAAAGCGAATGGCGAGCGGCATGGGCATGCCCGAGTTCAAAACCTTGGTTCGATTGACTCGCTCGCGCCCGCTCGGCTCGCCCTTCGGGTCCCGCGAATGCGGGATCTATCCGGCCCCTCCCCAGGGGCGCGTATTGCCGGCTCCATCAACTTAAAGTTGATGGAACGGGGTGGATCTGAGCATCCGCCTCCGCTCTCGCTCCCGCGAGTAGCGCCCTAACGGGCTGCCCTATAGGCAGGCTATCCCGACCGTTCCCACGGCCAGGTATTGGCATGCCGCGATCAGCGGCAATTATACTCAGCGAAGCCTAACTCCAGAGCCCTCCTGAAAGGAGGGATAATCCGATTCACTCGCTCGCGCACCCTCGGTTGAACTGCACCTTGCTCCCTCAAAGCAGTGCCGTTCAAAAATCAGCAAATGCTCTTCAGCGGCCTCCATGGGATTTATTCAGCGGTTCCCTATGAGCACTCCCATTCGAGGAAAAGGCAGTCGAGCGGGCTGTCATGATCGAGATGGAACCGGGCGCCTCCGTGAAACTCTGCACACCCGAGGACCTCATTGTGATGAAGGCCTTCGCCGACAGGGATCTCGATTGGAACGACATCCGCGGGATCATCGTGAGACAAGGCGCTGACAATCTGGATTGGAACCACATCTTCGAACATCTCGCTCCTCTCTGCGAGGCAAAGGAGGCTCCCGGCATCATGACCAGACTCAGGAAAATGAAATGACGAGGGAAAGTCCCCGGATCAGCGATTCCTTAACGGCAGGCTGGTGATCCTCATCCTGCGCAAATCGATAGTGATCAATGCTCCAGCCTCGATTTCCGCCTTTGCTTGAACAAGGGCAAGAAGGGCCTGACTACCGAGGATCTCCGGACGCACATCATCTTCGCGGAACTGAATCACGCTCGGCGCCACGGCTCCAGTCGCATGAAGAAGGGCACCGAAGTCCAGATCGTGGGTGAAGACCACATATCCATGCTCCCTGGCCCAGGCCATGATCTCGGTATCAGGGGCATTTGCCGCGCCGAGATCGCGCCAGTGCAAGGCTTCATGCCCACCACCGACAAGCAAAGGAACCCAGTCAGGAGACAGGTTCATATCCAGCAGGATCTTCAAGCCGTCTGGAGAAGAACGTCGTGCTCCTCGGAGCGCCACGCGGCGTAGGTGAGCGCTGCCTTGATATCCTCGGATTCCAAATAGGGATAGAGCTTCACGATCTCATCGAAGGATGCTCCAGAAGCGACCAATCCCGTAATCATGCCCACGGTCACACGCATGCCGCGAATGCAGGGCTTACCACCCATCACTTGGGGATCGATCGTGATTCTGTCGATATCGGGGAACTGCATATTAGGATTCTAGCCCAGATGCAGGGCATCGGCAAGGGTTCCAGGCACTTCACTTTTCCAACTTAAAACTTCAACTTCATCTCTTCCTCCCCGGTTCCCCCTATCACCTATCACCTATCACCGATATCTGCATTCCCCCAACCCTCGTCGCTCGACGCTCGACTCGGTCTATCCCCTTACAGCCTAATTATCTGCCGGTCGTCCCCGACCAGGCATCCTCGCTGATGTGAGGACTACCTCCGGTATGATTAAGCCTCGTTCCCACGAACCTTTTGTCTAACAGCCTTCAGTCTAAACCCCTTATCTTCCCCCTGTCCTCGCGCAGAGTCGCTGAGATCGCGGAGGGTTGAGGCAGGTGGGAGAGAGTCGACGCTCGACTCGGCCTATTTCCCCTTGGGAGGCGCCTTATCGTCCCGGGCGCTTGTTTGAGAGTTGTTTCATGATGAGTTGGTGGAGGGTTAGGCGGCCAAATCGACCGCTTCATGCAACTTGCTCCGGGTTTTCAAAAAGTCAAATGACCCCCCAAGAAATCGCCGACTCCTTCTTTATGACACACGGAGTGGATGACGTGGGCTTGTGTCGAGGTAGGTCTTCTGCTATACAAGTAGAAGCATCAGGAATGCATTGGGGTAAAAGCCAGTGCTGCCAACCGGGGACGGAGAAATCCCACGGTGGCTGAGCGAAGCGATTCGCTCGATGTGCGGCGGGGAGAAATCCGCCGAACAAAAATCTCTCCAGGCTTTATGAAGCGCCTTTCCTGACGGAACGGCGCTTTTTTATTGCCCGGGTTCCTGATGTGACAACCCACACATCACACCCACATGAGCGCAGCGATCCTTGATAAGCCGGTCCTCTCCATCAGGACCACGGACAATCCATTCCACCACCTCTGGAACAATAATGGGACTTGGTGGTGCCACTACACAGAGCACCTCCCCGACCACACCAAGAGGCGTGTCCGCAAGAGCCTTCACACGAGCGATTCCTCAATCGCCAGAGTCCTGAGGGATTCCCTCCTCTGCGAGACCGATCACTTTGAAGAGGAGGTGCCCAGTGAGCAAGCCGCTTGATCCCGCATCACCTGATCCCGGGAGAGAGAGGAGAGATCGCCAAGCAGATTGTAGACAAAGCCTCGTGCATCTAAATTGGGCTGTCTTTTGCATTTCTACCTGCTCCCGTCAGTCGCAGGTTTCAGACTTCCAAGCCTTGGGAATGAAAAGATCAGCCTTCGCCTCTTCTTTTATCGGCGGTCTTGTACATATCTTTGAACCAGAGAAGGGCCTTTCGATATTCCGGAAATGTTGGGTAATGAGGCTGCACTTCATCATCTGAGAAATGGCGAAACATTTCGTAATCAGTATCCCAGAAGAATTCATCAAAAAGATCAGAGACAATGTGGCGCCAATCATCATCTATCATCTTTGACAGCGCAGGTGATTCAATTGGTTTCCCTGAATCATCTGTCCAGACAGGGAACCCTTTATTGCTCATCGAAAAATCATATAGCTTCCAAAGATCTTTAGCCCAACTTCCGTGTTCGGTGGCATCTTCCATCGGCATCATCTCCAATGCATTCACCGTTGCATCATTAAATAACTCGGTGAAGATCGCTTCTTTGTAAGCAATCAGATCTTTAGATGGATCCGGTGAGATAAGCTCCTGAAAGAGTTCATACAACGAGTAGAAATATTCCCCGTTGGTCATCTTTCTAAGAAAGCAGCAGTGAGCCATATCGCATGCTGCGTCTTTATTCCAAAGATCACACTCCTCGTCATCCTCCATCGTGTCGATCTGTACCCCGATATACTTGATGAAGAAATCAAGCTTCTCTAACGGGTAATGGGTGCCTTCTTGGCCTTCAGTTGGATTTGGAGTCCTATACATATATTGAATAAATCTCCCCCTGTTTTAAAAACTCTCCAATAAGGAGATTACTTAGATTTAGTTCAATTCTTCCAAGCGCTGCTTGATCCTCCGCCATTCAGGGAAGAGCTGGGTCAGGAGTCGGATGAATTGTGGCCCGTGATCCGGATGTCTGAGGTGACAGATTTCGTGCGTGATAACGTAATCCACACAGGCAGAAGGAGCATGGATCAATTCTGGATTGAGGATGATCGTTCCGTTCTTGAGCGCGCTTCCCCAGCGCTTCTGCATCGATTTGATCTGAAGCTTTGGTGCGAGGAGCTTCCTGTTCCGGCACCACTCTTCCCATCGCACTATGCGCTTCTGGAACTGTTCTCGGGCTTTTGCCCGATACCAAGCATGGAGGGCTTTCTTTACCGCGTCATCAGATTTCTGAGTGACGCTCACATGCAGATAGGCACCTCTGAGTGAAACGGAGGCCTCGTTTGATTGGGAAATTTTCAGGCGATACTGCCTGCCGAGGTAGCGATGCGTGGCTCCATTACAGAAGCGGGGCACGGAACGCTTCTCATTCATTCGTCGAAAGGCATCCCGCTGTTTCACGATCCAGCGAGTGCGCTTCTCGATTTTCTTCTGGATCGCAGTAGCGGTAGCACCTTTGGGGGCAATGAGTTCCAGTGATCCATCCGGCAGGATGCTGATCGCAAGCGTCCTGCGATCCGATCTCTTCAGTCGGGCTGGGCCAACGACCGTCTCCAGAAGTTCGCTTCTACACATCATCTGTCCGGTGAATCGCGATGCCGATCACGGCATCAATGATTCCGTCCATCTCGGAGAAATTCAGTGAAAAGCCCTTCTGCTTCTGAAGGTCGAAGAGATAGTCATCCAGATCATTTTTCATCCGGTTTTGGGCATCAGGATTTTCACGCCACCGAACCACGGTGTGTCTTTTGATGATCTCCTCCATGCCACATGCCGCCTCGGCAAGAATCTGTTCCAGTCCCGCTTGGGATCTGCTCGCCCCCCCCTGATACTGGCCTCGATCTTCTTCCACCCTAGTTCCTTCCGAGGAAGAGCTCTCTGAAACAGACTCACCTATCTTCTCCTTCAGCGCCCCATAGAAGGCTCGGGCGAGATCTTTTTCCTTGAGAAGATCCGGGGCCTCCTTGGCGCTTCCACTCCGCGTCTGCTCCATCACTTCCTTGGCACGGGCTAGCAACTGGGCATCATTAATGCGCTGTGTCTTGTAGTCCTCGATGGCCTGCTCAATCAGCTGGGAGAGCTTCCTATAGAGGAAGGGATCCTCCTCCATCTTTTCGGTGATCGTCTTCTTAGTTCTGTTGATGATCGTATCAGCCTTTGCCCTGTCGCTCTTGAGCTTATCGATTTCTGCCTCAAAGGCCTCCCGCTCGAAGATATTCACCGGAGCCACGACCTGGATCACCTCGTCGGCCTGCACATAAGTGTTGAGCATCTTCTGGATCTGCTTCTCGTAGTCGCTGTAGTCGATCTCCTCCGCATAACGGAGCTTCACACTGGCACGGAGCTTCTGGAAAAACGCAGCATCCTTCTTGTAGCGCTCGGCCAGCTCCTTGGGCGTCTCATTGACCCACTGAATGGTGGAGAGAGCCATCTTCAGCACCCGGCTGAACGTGGAGAGTCTCGTGTAGAACTCCTCACGCTTCTCCTGTGCCTCGAGAGCCAGCTCATAGGCCTCCTCATCCTTCCTATTGGCCACCTGCTTAAAGGTATCCCAGAGCGCATCATGGAGCGCAGGGAGTTTCTTCAGCTCCTCGGTGATATTCGTCAGCGTTCCTTCGAGGTCATCCCGATCGAACTTCTCCTCCATACTACTGTAGAGCTCGAGCGCCTCGTTGAGCTGATTGACCACTCCGTAGTAGTCGATGATGTAGCCGAAGTCCTTGCCTGGATAGAGACGGTTCACCCGTGCGATTGCCTGGAGCAGTGAATGCTCCTTCAGGCTTCGGGCAATGTAGAGGACCACATTCCTCGGTGCGTCAAAGCCGACCAGGAGCTTATCCACCACCACGAGGATTTCGGGATCATCCGCCTTCTTGAAGGCATTGATGATCTGCCGATTGTATTCCTTCTCCGTGCCATACTTGGCCATCATCGACTTCCAGAAGATCTCCACGCTCTCGTCACGCTCGGCGCTCTGGTGCTCCTCGGCATTCTCGATCTCACCCGGCCCCGAGATCACGACCTCGCTAGAGACCTTACCGAACTGATCGAGGAAGCGCTTCAGGATCAGCGCCTCCTTCTTTCCGGAGACCGTCACCTGTCCCTTGAATCCCGTCCCCTTCCACTGCTTGGAGTAGTGCTGGGAAATATCCCAGGCGATCAGATAGAGGCGACTCTCCAGACGATTCAGCTCATCACGTTGGCTGAACTTCCGCTTCAGATCCGCTTTCTGCTCCGTGGTCAGCCCTTCGCACATCGACTCGAACATCGCGTCCACTGCTTTCTGATTCACATCCTGCAGGACGTGGCGGCCCTCGTAGAGGAGCGGCACCACGGCCTCATCATTCACCGCGTGACGGATCGTATATTCCGGCTTAATGAAGCCCCCGAACTTCGACGCCGTGTTCTTCTCCTTCTTCATCAGCGGCGTCCCGGTGAAGCCGATCATGCAGGCACGCGGCAGCGCCTTCTGCATCTTGATATTCGCCTCGCCGTATTGGCTACGGTGACTCTCATCCACGAGAACAAAGAGATCCTCATCCTCATTCTTGAAACTCTCGCTAGCATTCGCCGCTGCTCGGAACTTATCGAGCACCGTCGTGATTACCGGGACGCGTTCATCGGCCAGCAGCTCCTGGAGATGCTTACCCGTCTTGGCCTGCTGGGGATCTTTTCCGCAATGGTGGAAGGTCTTCCAGATCTGCTCATCCAGATCGATACGATCTGTGACCAGCACGATCCGAGGGTTTGGGATGCTCTGTTCCAGAGCCAGCGCCTTACCCAGCATCACCATGGTGAGCGATTTGCCCGACCCCTGCGTGTGCCAGATCACCCCCCCCTTGCGGCGACCCTGAGGATCACGCTGGCGGATACGCTCCAGCGTGCTGCGGATTGAGAAATACTGCTGATAGCGGGCCACCTTTTTGACAGCACCTCCCTCATCGTAGATCAGGAATTGCCGCGCCAGCTCGATCAGTCGTTCGGGCCGGCAGAGCGACCAGAGCAAAAAGTCTTGGCCTGTCGGCTTGCGCCCGCCCATCGTCATCTCCTCGAACTGCTCCTTGGCATAGGCAAAGAGACCCCGGAAGAGCTTCGCATGCTCCTCAGGACGCACGGGACTATTCACTAGCGCCTCCACTTGGGAAGTCACATCGTGCATCTCCTGCCACTTCGACCAGAACTTCAGCGCTGTCCCTGTCGTGGCATAGCTCCCTTCATTCTTATTCAGACCTAGGACCAGCTGGCTGTGGATGAAGAGATGCGGGATCTCTCCCACCTGCCAGTTGCGTATATTCTGCCGGATTGACTGCTCCAGAGATCCCTTATCCTCCGGTCTCTTGCACTCGATAATGACGAAGGGGATTCCATTGACGAAGCAGACGATATCGGGACGCCGCGTCTCATGGCTCCCGGTGCGCTCCACCTCGTATTCCGCTGTGACATGGAAGGTGTTGTTACGCGGATTCTGCCAGTCGATGTAGCGAAGGGTGAATCCCTTCGTCTCGCCATCGATGGCCTGGTCGAGACTCTTCCCGAGCGTCAGCAGGTCATAGACCTTCTCACTGGTGCGGACGAGCCCCTCGAACGGGATATCCCGCAGTGCCTCGATCGCCTTGGCGATGTTCTCCTCCGAGAAAGGAACTTCCCACCCCTTGAAGCTGATCTTATTCAGTCGGCGAAGCTGCTGGGCCAGCGTCTCCTCCAGTAGGACGCGTCCCATCTTCCCCTTGCGCTCCACGGCGACCTCCTCAGGGCTGAGATAGCTGTATCCCAGTTGCTGGAGGGTGCGCAGCGCGGGAATCTGACTGATATGGGCTTCTTGAAAGGAGGGGGTCATGCTTTTTATCTCAGATTCCAGAACGGTTCAGCCTCCCAGCCGACAGGAAAACCCATGGCTGCTGGATCAGCAAACGGGTTGGCGGTAAGCAAGTGATGAAGACGGTGGGCCCAGGATGTTCCCGGCGCGATGATCCGAAGCAGATCCTCCACGACCGCTGCCATGGAGTAGCAGCGGTCATTCGATTTCAGGAACTGCTCATGGCGTTTTGTGATCACCGGCTTGATGACGAACTTTCGATTCCAGAGACGGGAATGGTGGGCACAGAGATTTCTGAGGTAATTCAAGGCATGGAGCCAGTTGCGCAGCACCCGTTCATCGGTTTGGAGAGGGCGCGCGATCGCTTTCCTCTCCTCAGTAACACGGAGATTCTCGAAGATCCTGGACCATGTCCCCAGCGTGAGCGTCTCGGCAATCATCCAAGCCGGAGGCAGGTACGGATCAGAGTAGGTGTCGTAGTAATGATTGATGAACACCTCGTGGTGAGGCTTGTCTGGAGACTTGGATCCGTTGGCGATCTTGAGTTCTTTATCGACCTGATCGAGAAACTGGTGGTGCTTGAAGCGGCGGGCATGGGGATTGAAATGCACAGCATCCATGAACCAATGAGGGCCGTGAGCGAGGCTCATTTCATTCACGATGCAGGTTCGGACGGCTACCTCGATCCGCTCAATGGCATCCATGAACAGAAGCCTCAGCTCCCTGTCGAAGCGATAGAGATTTAGGATGTCACGGAAGGAAGCACCCGACTTGAATGGCTTGTCGACGCCCGCTTGGGCAGATGCAGCCGACTCCTGCAACGGAAGCGCGTAGGCAGAAAGCCGGTAGTAACCGATGAAGCGGAGATAGTGCTCTGCTTCAGACTTATCCTTAATCTGTAGGCCCCGATCCCGCCACTTGCCAAGAAGCTCTGGGATGGGAAGTGCCTGCTTATGGAACTTCATACCGCACCCCCATTCCGATTAACCCTAAAAATAAAGCACCCGCCCTGGTGCGCATCGTGGAGAGGCGTGGCGGGTCTGTTGAGTGTTTCTTCGCACGAGGCTCCAACTGGAGCAAGAAAAAATCCTCTCCAGGGGAAGGATTCCGACTCAGCAGTGAGGGAAAAAGCAGCGCTCATCACCCGGTGCATGGTGTCAAACGGTGACGCGGACCTTCCCCATCAGCAGGCGCTGCATCAGGCCGCGTTTTTGTTGGTTGAGGGCCGTGCGTTGGGTGCGTAGAATCATGAGCTCTTGGTCAGAGGTGTCGAGGATGGCGGCAATCTCGCGCTGTTCGTCGATGGGTGGGCATGGAAAGGTGAACTCAGCGAGATCGGAGAAGTAGATTCGGATGCGGACGCTTCCATTCCCGCCACGAGTTACAAAGGACTGCCACATTCTGGATTGGCGGAGGTGGTTTAGGTATGCGGGCAAAAGTTTGTGGGGATGGCAGCGGAAGACGACATAATCACCGCTCACCATAACGGTTTTAGTTCCTTGCCACCTGGCGATGGAGCCAATGTTTATCCTCATAGGGTTGTAAGCAAACCAGTCGGTTTCCACGCATTTACAGCGATCAAAGGACTCGCCTTTCACATGATCCCTCATAGGCATCATGCCTTCGGCTTTTGTTACGCCGTAAAGGCTACTGGTGCCCATTCGGCCTTTGTTCTGGTCGGCGACATTTTCTGCAACGTCCCCCAAAGCTACCTTCTTCCAACTCCCACAAAATGCGGGAGATCGCCTCTTGCCAGTGAGCAGCTGCTGCATGAGGGCTTTCTTGCTGCTCTCTTTGGCTTCGATCAGCGCATCCAGCTTCTCCAACGCCTCATCCCATGTGGAGAGAATCGCGGCGATCTTCCGTTGCTCATGGAGAGGAGGGCACGGAACGTGCATCGCCAAACGAAGTGTCGTCGGATTGATGTTCGACTGGCTCACGCCGGGAGTTGCTAAGCATCTTAATCTATGAGCTGCGCCACTGCTTGCAAACCAAGCAGCAATGAAGTTGCTGTCCGCTTTTCTCTCATGGACCTGGAATCGAACCAAGTAAGAGGCAAAAACAACCTTTTGAACGCCACGAAACACACCCGTTTTACCAACAAGATCAAGGCTGTTCGTTCGGTTAAAAAGAAGATCGCCATCCTGGAGGGCGTATTCTTCAAACGTCTTGTCGTCCATCTGGAGACGGTCTGCGTTTTCGATGAAGACTTTGCCGTCGCGAATGTTGGACATTTTCAGATAGGGAACGCCATCCGCTGTAGCGCTTTCTGACAGTCCATATTGAGAGCGGCGAACCAACTTGCCAAACGGAACAACCTCCCATGCCTTGTTGATATTGGAGATGTAGCTCATACACCCAATCCCTCCAGATAATCCCGAATCTCCGCACGCACGCCGGCTTGTTCGGTCGGCACCATTCCGAGGAGTTCCTCGGTATGGTCTTTGGAATGAGTCATTCCAACTCCTCGCGGCTGCACGCTCGGCACCATTTCGTCCAGTCCCACGAAATGGTTCTCGGCTCGAGCCTTCATGGCGCTTCTTGTGCAAAATGGCTGCTGTACCCCATCGGCGGCAGTTGTTGCAAAATCTGCAACAACTGAGTCCCGCTTTAACCCTTCTTGCTCAATCTGACAGAAGATGATGGAGCTGGGGTTCATGATTCTTTCTCTTTCTCCGGGAGGGCGGAATCCTCGATCATCTTCTTCTCTGCGGATTTCACCCGCCGCTCGAGTTTCTTCAAATCCTCTGCGGCGGGGAGTGCCTCGGGTTTGATACCACGCTCGACGAGCATGCTTCGCACGGTGGTGTTGTTCTGCGTGTGCTCGCGGGTAATGGACTGCTCTCCCTGGAGGTCATGCTCGGTGACGTTGTGATTGGTGATTTCGTTAGCCAGGTTCTTCGCTGCAATGGTCACCGTGGGGAGGAAGTCGGCTAGAGGGCGCCCCTCGGGCACGGCAAGAATGGATTTCATCTGCTGCGTGGCCTTGCCTCCAAAGAGTGCTGCATCTCCTTTGGAGCGAATCCGGGCGAAGCCCTTCTCATCGACTCCCCGCTCGAAGAGATTCCGAGAGAGAGCATTCTCGGATTCCTTCAGACGCTCACGAGCGTCCAGTCTCTGCTGTAGACGCATGTGTTCCTCGATGAGTTCCTGCTTGCGAGTCTGGAGGGCAAAGTAGGTCTGGGCAAAAGCGATGGAGCTCTTCCGAGGATCGCCATTCTGGGCGATGAGGTAGCAGGCATAGCGGGTGAGCATGATGTCCTCGACAGGCCGCTCGGCACCTGACCCGATGGGGACCATTTTGTTGATGTCAACAAAATGGTTCCGGACATTAACTCCTGATTCTTCGCATGCAGTTTTTGCATCCTCTACAGCCCTAAGAAAATTTCTCCATTCGGTATATTCCAGCAATGTTTGCAGATCCCTCGCAAACCAGAACTCCACCTTTTCTTCAGGATGATTTTGTAGAATCGCATCAAACCTTTGTTGGTGAATAGCAATCTCTTCTTTGTTCATTTTAGTAGAATTTATAGTCCTAATTCCTTGAGATACCCTTCCATCTTGGACCGGACACCGGTGAGTTCACTCTCCAGGCGGGCGATCTCTTTCTTCACTCCCTCGAGGTCGATCTCGGCCTCTTCCTCAAAGGTGTCGACGTATCGGGGGATATTCAGATTGAAGTCGTTATCGGCTATCTCCTGTGGGGTGGCGCGGTAGGCATATTTCTCCACGGTCTGGAAGGCCTGATAGGTCTGGACGATTTTCTGGAGATGCTCGTCGGTGAGGATGCTCTGGTTCTTCGCATCCTTAAACTCACGGGCAGCGTCGATGAAGATGACGTCGCCTTGGGTCTTCCCCTTATTAAAGATGAGGATGGCGGCTGGGATGCCGGTGCCGAAGAAGAGATTCGCAGGGAGTCCGATGACGGCTTCGAGGAGGTTCTCCTCGATGAGCTTGCGCCGGATCTTCCCTTCAGCAGCTCCTCGGAAGAGGACGCCATGCGGAACGACGACGCCGACCTTCCCCGTGCCCTCACGGGCGGTCTCGATCATGTGGGTGATGAAGGCGTAGTCTCCCTTCGACTTCGGAGGGATGCCTCGGTGGTAGCGGTGGAAGGGGTCGGCGGAGGCCTCTTCGCAGCCCCACTTATCCAGTGAGAAGGGAGGATTCGCCACGACGATGTCGAAGCGCATGAGGTGGTCGCTCTCGACAAGGCGGGGATTCCGCAGGGTGTCGCCCCACTCGATGCGGAAGTTATCCATGCCGTGCAGGAACATGTTCATGCGGCAGAGGGCGTGGGTGGTGCCGTTCATCTCTTGACCGAAGAGGGCGAAGTCGCGTTCGTCGGCCTGGCGGCCTACCTTGATGAGGAGGGAACCGGATCCGCAGGAGGGATCGCAGATGGTATCGCCCTTCTTAGGAGCCAGCAGGAGAGCTAGGAGCTTGGACACCTGGCCCGGCGTATAAAATTCCCCCGCTTTTTTGCCTGCGTCGGATGCGAATCGCTCGAGGAGGTATTCGTAGACATTCCCAATGACATCTTCCTCACCGATCACGGAGGGGCGGAGGTCGAGGCGTGCATCAGCAAAGTCCTCGAGGAGGAGTTTCAGCCGGACGTTGCGGTCGCGGGTCTGGCCGAGCTTGGACTCGGAGTTGAAATCGACCTCGCGGAAGACCCCCTCGAGCTTGCTCTTGTTGGACTCTTCGATCCCAGCGAGGGCCACATTCATCCGCTCGCCGATGTCGGGTTCATTGCGGAGGGCGTAGAGGCTGTAGAAGTCGCACCCCTCGGGAAGCTGGAAGCGCTCACGGGCGAGGCGGCGGGCCACACGGGCCTCGTCGCCGTTGTATTCACCTAGGTAGGCATCACGATGATCGCGCCAGACATCGGACATGTATTTCCAGAAGAGCATCACGAGAATGTAGTTCCGGTAGTTCTCGGCATCGACGACGCCACGGAAAGTGTCGCAAGCCTTCCAGGCGACATCATTGATTTCAGATTGATTGACGGTGGACATAGAGAGGTGTGGGTTCTGGGTTAATGGGAGGTATGAGCTGCCGAGTGGAGGAGGCGGTATTCGAGAAGCTGTTCCTTGAGATCGGCGATCTGCTTCACAAGCGTTGTTTCCTGATGCTGGAGCTTGACCATTTCAGCAATCGCATGTTGGACATTCATCGGAGGAAGTGGAATATCCAACTCAGCGACATCCGCACGCTGGATTAACTGGACGTAGGTCCCCTTCCGGCGTTGCTCGAAATGCTGTCGTGATGTCTCCGAGCGAAGATACCAAGCGATGTATTCGGGAAGGGCCTCTTTCTTCGTCCGGATGACGAAGAATTGGGCGCCTACGATGGGATTTTCCAAATCGAGACGGTAAGTTGCCGCAGTCGTGCGAGTCCCGCGGCTCGGAAAGAGAATGTCCCCCTGCCGGAGAATCTGCTCGTCGGAGATGGATTCATTTGGCGAGATCCGCGGAAAGTCTGCTCGCTCGATCTCCCCATGGTCGGTGATATCGCCAATGCGAACCAAGCGATAAGCCCCCTTCGGATCAGGACGCGTGGCATCCCGACCCCGGAGAGTCGCCCCACTGCGAATCGTTGCAAATGAAGAGAGCGTTGGCATGCTTGATTTAGATTCATATATGCCAAGTGTGATTAATGCAAGTATTATTTTATTCAGTATTACTAATCGTGCGTTAAGAATGCTCTACTTTGAGCAATGGCTGATTGCTTGAAATCCAAACCAGCCGATGAAGAGGCAAAGAAGGATCGTCCCGCATCCCCACTTACGCGGTGCCTGATAGGGCCTGTCCGGATGGTCGTAGCAGCGGTCAATGAAGTGTCGGAAACGGCGTGGCCGTGATGGGCATAGAACTGCTTCAGCAGGGTCTTGGAGGCTTCCTTCTGCTGGTAGCGGAGCTGTTCGTTGAGACTCTCGGCCTGGACCTCGCCGAAACCGCTCACTTTGCTCAGGTCAAAGTCAGGGGTGATGGACTTGATGGTGTCGAGTTGATCAGGACGAATGGGAGCCTCTCCAGGCTGACGATCCGGTGTGCTGATGGTGACATTGATCCGGTTGTTCCTGATCCATGACTCGGAAGGCGTGGGGATGCGTGGGTTACGGGCTGCGACGCGGGAGTGACTGTTGTGGATCTCGGTATAGGAGAGACCAGTACCAGGGATGCCAACCGTGGTGCGGCTACCCGAGGTGCCAACGGTGTAATTTGCACCCCGTCCACCGATACTCAGGGACGTGCTCTTCTTCCCAAAGTTCCAGCGGATACCGGGGAAAAGTTTAACTGATCTTCTGAAACGAAAAAACCCCATCGTTTTATGAGTGAAGGCTTAAGGCAAAAGGTGCCAGGGAATGCAGCTTAGTCATACCGTAGGTAGTCCGAGCTTTGGCGAGGATGCCTGATCCGGGAGGATCGGCAGACAAAAGCGAAAAAAGCCCATGAGAGGTCAGTAAGGGGCGGTTAATCGTTGGCTTTGTCAGGCACGAATCCGAATGTGATGGTGCCACCGCCCACTGGCCCGCAGGTGATTCCACCAGGATCCTGGTAGCTCCTGAGTTCCAATCCCGGGAGCGTGATGCTGGCTATGATTTCGGATACGGTGAGGAGTTCCTCGGGATCCTCCTTTGATGGGATATCTACTACCCCATCCTCGGAATCCTCAAGACCGAGGTGCCGATTGAAGAGATTCGAGCGGTATTGGAACCCTGAGTAGATCGATATATCGACGGCAAGAAATAGCAGGTGGTCGCAGATACTCTTCTCCTCCCATACCCATTCGTTTGCATCCGCTGTATCGGAGCCGGGGTAATGCATTTTTCCACAGAAGGGGCAATCGATCCGGTCCCAGTCTTCCTCAGGTATTTCATCTCCATGCTCCTCCACGAATTGAGCGATCTTTTTGCCAATCATTGTGGCCATGTGCTTCAAGTTCTCGGCAGAGCGATCAACGCCATCCCCGTCGTTCCCAATCGCTTCCACAGGACAGCCTCTCATAGATTCCATGCACAGAGCTTCCTCTTCAGGGGTCTCTGGTTGCTTGAAAACGATGACGTAACCCCCTTGATCGTTGCGCCTGAAATTATCGGGTGCTGTTTCCTTGCAGAGATCACAGTCGATGCATTGATTGTCGGTGTAGAAGATGCCGGGGGCGTTCTCGAGGTGTCTGTTCTGGATGTTGGGCATGGGATTAGAGTGGCAGTTCTCCCTGGCCCTTAATCCCCCCACTCTTCTTGCGGTGGTTCTTTTTGGAAGTTGGCGCGGGTGGGGTCGAGGATCCCTGTCGTGGGTCGCTGGATGAGGGTAGGGAGCCGGCATCTGAAGCTGCAGTCGCGGGGTGTGCTGATGACGTATCAGATGAGGAGGCAGGCTTGGCTTTCTCCTTGGGCTTGGGGGCGGGTTTGGGAGTCTCCTCGACCCTCTCGGCGTTGTAGTCGAGCTCGGCATGGAAAACTGCATCCTCGGGTGTGTAGCCGGCATGGATGTGCTGCATGAAGGCGGGGAAGTACCGATCCGTCGTGAAGTAGGCTGTCATGAAGTGCTTCTCGATCATTTCGGAGGTCAGTCCCAACTCGCCGATCACGTGGGTGAGGTGGAAGCGGACCTCCCCGTCCTCCATATCCATCTCGAACTTGCCGAGGGGCATGTTGTAGTTGGCCCGGGTGATGAGCTCGGCCGTGGAGGAGCGGAGCTTCTCCTCGCGGACGCTGAAGGGGTAGTGGGCACAGACCTGGAGGTAGTCGTCGTCGTTGGTGATCCGGGCGGTGAAGCGGTAGTTGGCGTTTTTGCCGCTCATGGAGAGGGTCACCCGCTTCTCCTCGGGGTACGGGGTGTGGTTGAAGTTCTTTGACTCGATGTAGTCGATGAGGGCTTGGAAGGAGGGGGAGGATGGAGGGATTTCGGACATGGGGAATGATAAGGCTGTTAGACTGAAGGCTGAAGGCTGTTAGGAGGGATCGGAAAGGGGGAACGGGGCAAAAGCTGAAAGATGAATTATGAAGGATGAGGGATGAAACCTGAACCAAGCCCGAGGGATCGGGCGCGGTAGACTACCGAAGGTAGCCCGGAGGGCGGCACGGCTTGCCGGGAGGCAAGTGCCGTCAATGCTGTTAGGAGGGATCGGAAAGGGGGAACGGGGCAAAAGCTGAAGGATGAATTATGAAGGATGAGGGATGAAACCTGAACCAAGCCCGAGGGATCGGGCGCGGTAGACTACGGAAGGTAGCCCGGAGGGCGGCACGGCTTGCCGGGAGGCAAGTGCCGTCAAACCTGCCGTAACGGATGCGAACATCGAGTGCCGGGAGGTATGATGTAGCCTGCGCAGCAGTCCGGAGGACGAGGCCGTCTGGAGGCGGCGAGGCAAGCAACGGCCGGGCTATCAAACCTGAAGTGGGAAGGCGACTAGCAGAGTTGAGGGAGAGGGATTGGTGTGAAGGTGAAAAGTGAAAAGTGAAAGGTTTGAGAGGTTTGAGAGGTTTGAGAGGTTTGAGAGGTTTGAGAGGTTTGAGAGGTTTGAGAGGTTTAAGCGGCGAGGGCTGAAGTTGACGGGTGGTGCATGGAGGAGTAGTGGTGATGTATGCCCTCAACAATGACCATGGAGTTGCCGGCCGATGTGCTGGAGTCCGCACGGATGTCGGTTCCAGACCTGAAGCTGGAGCTTGCGATCTCGCTGTTCTCGCTTGGCCGTCTATCGATGGGAAAAGCAGCGGAATTGGCCGGGCTTCCGGTCGGGACATTTCAGCTTCAATTGGGTGCGAGGAAGCTGGGTAGCCACTACGGAACGGAGGAGGCTCTTGAAGATGCAAGGGTTCTCTCCAGGGTCCGGGTTGCATGACTTTGCCGCCCTCGCGCCCGCGAGTGGCGCCCTCTGGGCTGCATGAATGCAGGCTATCCCAAGCATTCCCATGCTTCGGTATTGTCTCGGAAATCCGCATAAACTCGCTGATGAATCGCCTCCACGGCGAGGCTGGGTTCTGGATCTCGGAAGATTTACGCAAACTTGTCACGGGTTGAGTCAGAAGGGGGGCAGGCACTAGGGTTTTAGACTGAAGACTGTTAGACTGTTAGGAGGGGAACATCGGGGATGGGAACCAAGGCTCTGGGAAGAGCCGCGGAAGACTACCGAAGGTAGCCCCGAAGCACCGTCTGCCGGGCAGCAGATGCCATCAAAGGGGCGGCAGAGTTGAGGGAGAGGGATTGGTGTGAAGGTGAAAAGTGAAAAGTGGAAGGTTTGAGGGGTCGAGCGGCGAGGGCTGAAGTTGACGGGTGGTGCATGGAGGAGTAGTTGTAGCCTTATGGAGCGCATCACGATCAATCCCGCGCAATGCGGTGGCCGTCCCTGCATCAGGGGGATGCGTATCCGAGTGAAGGACGTGCTGGATATGCTGGCCGGAGGGGCCACGCAGGAGGAGATCCTGGAGGATTTCCCCGATCTGGAGGCCGAGGATATCCGGGCCTCGATCGCCTACGCCGCCCGGTATACGGATCATCCCGTCCTGACTGCCGCCTGAGCGATGCGCTTTCTGGTGGATGCGCAGTTGCCGCTGGCTTTGGCGCGGTGGCTTGGCGAGAGGGGGTACTCCGCGACCGCGGCGAGGGATGCAGGCTTTCTGACATCCGATGACGGAAGCATCCGTAATTTTGCGAGGTCGGGCGGATGGGTTCTGATTACCAAGGACGATGACTTCGCGGATGAGGAAGTCGGATTTCACGCGGGTCCACCGGTTGTCTGGCTGAGGATAGGGAATGCGACGAACCGGATTCTCTTCGCATGGCTGGAACCCCTTTTCCCCGAAATCATCCGGCAACTGGAATCCGGGCAGAGGTTGGTGGAAGTGCGCAGGAAGTGATGCCATGGGGGCGGTTTGGGCTATTGGGGGTTAGACCGAGTCGAGCGTCGAGGGCTGGAGGAGTTGAGGGGAGGGAAACTAGGGGGGCGTTATCTCTGTGATCAGGAGATCGATCGGAAGGATGCCCTTGGCCGTGAGGATGAAGTTGTCCGGCTTGGCATCGAGGACGACAAGGCTCTGGTCGTCATTGATCCACCCATAGAAGGATGCAAAGAGCTGCTCGAAACCACGCTCCTTAAGATAAGGAGCCAATTGTTCCTCGGAGGGATAGGGCCGCTCTTCGTCGGCGGCATTGAGCCAAGGTTGGGAGATGACAAGTGAGAGTCCGTCAGGTTGCTGGCCGATGATCATGGAAGGCCCTTGGCCGATGATCCCTGCCTCCAGGATGATCTCGTCTCCAAAGACTTCATTCTGAAGCGCCATCCGATGGAGATATTCCGAGGGAGTGGCGGGTCGCACGACCCATGCTCCAGAATCTCTGCGAGGCGTGTTGCCGAATGTTCCGGGAAGCGTCTTCTTGACGGCCCGGTGGTCACTCTCGCGATACCGTACTTCGTGCTCCGCGGAACTGTTGCTGATGAGTTTCAGTGAAACCCAGTCAGCCTCGGATATCAGGCGGCCTTGCTCTGAGAGCCAATCTTTGAGGAATGACTCTTCCTCCAAAGCTCCCCCGCCCTGGCTTGGGCCAAGACTCTGCTCAATGGCGCGGGCGGCATGCTCGCCAAGGCCTTTCGGGCCGCGAGGTCTGCGGGATGCGGCAATCGAGTCGTTGTCTTCATGATTCATAAGGTGGGTGTGGATGACGATGGAGTCAAGTCGATGGTGTAAGACTAAAGTTTGAAGGAAGAGAGGGAAGAGGGAACTGTGTCATTGCCGATCGAGGTTGATGAGGATGTTCCCATACCGGAGGACGGTTCCTTTGCCCTCGCTGGGGTAGGTGACCGAGAAGTCTCCGTCACCGATGACAACACCGGTGTAGTTTTTCCCGGCCTTGTCGTAGACGCTGTAGACGGGGGCAAAGTAGGTGCCGCTGTCGAGTTCCTCTCCGCCGATCGGGAGTACGGGAGTCGGGTACTCTAAATCGTATGCCATTGCGGCAGGGAGCAGGGTCAGCAAGGCCAGGGCTGCCAGTCGAAGTGAGAATGCGGAGTTCATGAGCGTGGATTAATTTCAACGGAACCGCTGATTAAATCGCATAGAGGCCGTTGCGAGAAGAATGGGCCGCGGGCAAGGCGGCTTCGCGGGCGCATCCCCACAGTGGGCTGTAACCGCGAGGCCAACACAGCCCCCCGGCCGGTTATCTCCGCAACCCGGAGGGCTGAAGCCATTTGTCGATTTTTGTGGCGTTGCTCGCTCGGGCGAGACCGCTGCGGGTATCGCCCAGCACTCGCGCCTTCAAAAATCAGCAAATGCTCTTCAGCGGCCTTCATGGGATTTAATAAGCGGTTCCTTAAGGCCCGAAGATCACGGCGTTCCCGTCCCGAACACGGGTGATGGTCACGGGGCCTCCGTCAGGCCAGGAGACGATCGTCCCGTTGCCCTTCTCATCGAGGCGAGGGTGGTAGTTGCCGGTCTGCCTTGTGCCATCGGTCAGGGTGATGTCGTAGGCACCACTGGCCACGATCCCGGATTTGATCTGGGAAGGACTGACGGGTAGTCCGACGACTTGGGCCTGAAGAGGCAAGCAAAGGATCAAGGCCAGCAGGCATAGAACCAAAGTGCTGATCCATGAAGAAACAAGGCTCCGGGATGGGGATATGGGTGTGTTCATGATGGAAACATAGCACACCAGGTAGGTCGTAGAGCGTCCTAGGCCCCGGGAAAGGTTATTTAGGCTGAAGGTTGAAGGCTGTTAGGAGGGGAAAATCGGGGATGGGTAATAGGTGATGGTGTGAAAGTGAAAAGTGAAAAGTGGAAGGTTTGAGGGGTCGAGCGTCGAGGGCTGGGGGAAGAGGCAGAAATCGGGGATGGGGAATAGGTGATGGTGTGAAAGTGAAAAGTGAAAAGTGGAAGGTTTGAGGGGTCGAGCGTCGAGGGATGGGGGCCAAGGGTCGAGGCGGAGGTGAAGGGAAAACAGGGCAGAAAGGAGTCTCTTAGGGCGTTCGATGCTCGACTTGATTTGCCCTCAAGGCCGCTGTAAGGATTGCAGGTATGACCACCCTCCTCGAGATCGAGACTGCGGCTGAGACTCTTCCTGAGACTCAGCAGCGCGAGCTGCTGCTCTTTTTGATGGAGCGTCTTCGAGTTAAGGGGCCGGCTCTCCCCGAGCCCAGACTCTTCTCCAAGGATCAGATTCAGGGATGGATCTCTGAAGATGAGGAAGACATGCGCCGCCTTCAGTGCGGCGCGTGAAGATCTTCCTTGATAGCAGCGTCCTGCTGGCGGCCGCCGGCAGTGCACATGGAGCATCCAGGGGCCTCTTTGATCTTCAGCAGTCGGGAGGCTGGAGCCTTCTTTACAGTCCTTATGTCAGGTCTGAAGTGAAGGATAATCTCACTTTCCTCGACCCTGCTGCGTTGTCGTCGTGGTTGGCTCTCTCCAATAAGCTCAACCTTGTCGACGACAGCCTTGTGATGGATTGGCCCGTTGTCTTTTCCCCCGCGAAGGACCGTCCCATTCTTTTCACAGCGCTGGCATACGCAGATATTTTGCTCACATTGGATCGGGGGGACTTCGGCCCCTTGATGGAAATTGGATTCTACGGTCTTCAAATCATGAAGCCGGGAGACTTTCTCCGTCGGGAGCGAGAGCTGGGACGCATCTAGGGAAGCCGGTTGAGAGGTTGAGAGGTTGAAGCGGCGTTGGCGGAAGTTGACTGGCACTGGATGGAGGAGTAGTGGTGGGGTATGACTGTTGCCGAACTTCGTCAGCTTCCCGCCCCTGAAAAGCTGAAGATCATCGAGGCGCTCTGGGCTGATCTTGCGGCAGATGCGGATTCCTTCGAGAGTCCGGCCTGGCACGGCGAGGCACTCCGCAAGACCGAGGTAGCGCTGGCGGCTGGTCAGATCGAGGTGCTGGATTGGCAGGAGGCCAAGAAAGAGCTGCGCGCACGGTTTGAATGAAGCTCCGGATTCTTCGTTCCGCGCTTGGGAACCGCTGATTTAATCCCATGAAGGCCGCTGAAGGCCATTTGCTGATTTTTGAAGGCGCGAGTGCTGGGCGATACCCGCAGCGGTCTCGCCCGAGCGAGCAACGCCACAAAAGATCGACAAATGGCTTTAGCCCTGCGGGTTGCGGAGATAACAGGCCGGGGGCTGTGTTGGCTTCGCGGTTACAGCCCACTGCGGGGATGCGCCCGCGAAGCCGCCTTGCCCGCGGCCCATTCTTACCGCAACGGCCTCCATGCGATTTAATCAGCGCTTCCCTAGAGGATCTCGGATCGGCAAGGGAGTTCTACGAACGGCAAGCCGATGGCGTCGGTGATTACTTTTTCGACGCGCTTTTCTCTGAGATCGATTCCCTGACTCTTTATGCAGGGATTCATACCGTCCGTCTTGGATACCATCGGCTCGTGGTGCAGCGGTTCCCCTTCTGCATTTACTACCGTGTCTCGGGGGATGAAGTAATCGTGTTTCGCGTTCTGGATGCCCGGAGAGATCCGGATTGGATCAGAAGGAGCCTTCGGGAAGGCCAATAGCACCTACCCCCAAGAAAGGGGGTTAGTCTGAACCAAGCCGCTGGGATGCGGCGCGGTAGACTGCGAGCGTAGCGAACAGCCCCGATAGGGGCGCCACCGCTTGCATGGAGGCAAGTGGCGTCAATGCTGTTAGGGGTTAGACCAAGGGACGCGTGACGACCGTCAAGGGCTGAAAGTCGAAGGCGGCCCAGCTCCTAATACCCTAGAGTCGAAACACCTGGCGCCTTGATCAGCCCTCTGACCCGTTAACGCAACAGCCCCTTCCTCCAAAGATCGAGCCTGATGAGTTCGGCCACGTAACGGGAGAGCGTCGTCTTGGCTTCCTTGGCGGCTTGCTTGGCTGCTTCCTTCACCCGCGGATCAATCCTGAAGGTGAAGACGATTTTGGGGACCTTGGGGATCATGGATACAGAATCACGCCGGGGCAGGGAGTCAACAATCCGTGGAAACGCTTAGATTTTGGAATGTAATACAACCACGTTTTTTCTGTATGCTGAATTGTGTGATGTTTCGGAAAAGAGAGGGATGAATTTCACGCAAAGGCCGCAACGCGCGCAAAGGGAAGTTACTCGCAACTTAGTTTTTTCTAGCGGGATCGCTTCTTAAGAATTTGCACCAAAGCACCGTTTTTAACCTTCTTCCGACCCAGCGTGCAGCCTTCTTCGATCCAACCTTAGCGACCTCTGCGCCCGTTGCGTGAAATGGCATTCTTCAATCTACCCGCAGCCAAACATCGAGGAGCACTTTTTCATTCAACGCCGGAGAGGGTTCCGAGTGTCGTGTTCATGGGGGGGCGATGGAGGGGGAATAGGTGATGAAAACGGGATCAGGTCTGCCCGTAATAGGCATCCTTGCCGTGCTTGCGGAGGAAATGCTTCTCACGAAGCGCCACCGGGAGTTCCCCAACCGATGGGTTCAAGGCCAGCGTCTTAAGCGCGATCTCGGCGCAGATCTCGAGGGCCAATGCATACTCCACCGCCTTGGAGGCGGTGGGTCCCCAGGCGAAGGGTCCATGGCCGGCGACAAGGACGCCCGGCACTTCAAGCGGATCGCGCTCCGCAAAAGCCTCGACGATGACCTTGCCTGTCTCCCACTCGTAGTCGCCGGAGATCTCTTCTGGGGTCATGTGACGGGTGACGGGCACCTCCCCCCGGAAATGGTCAGCGTGCGTCGTGCCGAGGCAGGGAATCGGACGAAGCGCCTGGGCGAAGGCCACGGCGTTCCGCGAATGCGTGTGGACCACGGAGCCGATTCCAGGGAAGGCCAGAAAGAGCTTCCGATGGGTCGGGGTGTCGGAAGAGGGACGGAGCGATCCCTCGACCACATTCCCTTCCAGATCGACAATCACCATCCGCTCCGGCGTCAGGTCGGCGTAGTCGACACCGCTCGGCTTGATGGCAAGCACCCCTGCGGCGCGGTTGATCACGCTGACATTCCCGAAGGTGAGATCGACGAGGCCCGTGGCCGGAAGACGGCGGTTCGCCTCGCAGCAGGCCTCGCGGATGTCACGGTGATTCATAATGGGATCTTTTTACACGCGGCCGAGGCCCGGGGCGATATGATAGTAGATCTCGTTGTTGCGGAGTTGCTGGCGGAACTCCCTCATCCTTGTCTCTTCATCGATGACCGCCACCTCCACTCCCGCGATTTCGGCAAGATCCTCGATGTGTTCGGAGGTAACCGCGTAGCTGTAGCCCGTGTGGTGGGCACCTCCGGCATGGATCCAAGCGCCGACGGCGGTCTTGAAATCGGGACGGCACTTCCAGACGGCCCGCGCCACGGGTAGCTTGGGAAGCTCGTGGGGAGGCTTGATGGCGTCGACCTCGTTGACCAGGAAGCGGAACCGGTTGCCGAGATCCATCAGGGCGACGTTGACGGCCGCGCCGGCGCGGGCGTCGAACACCAACCGGGCGGGATCAGCCTTGCCGCCTATTCCAAGGGGGTGGACATCGAGACGGGGGCGTTCCGCGGCGATCGAGGGACAGATCTCCAGCATGTGGGAGCCGAGCACGAGCTGACCGGAGGGGTTGAGCTCGTAGGTGTAGTCCTCCATGAAGGAGGCTCCTCCGGGAAGATCCGCCGAAATGACCTTCATCGCGCGGACGACGGCGGCCGTTTTCCAATCACCCTCGCCGGCGAATCCATAACCCTCCGCCATAAGGCGCTGGACGGCGAGACCGGGCAACTGGGAGAGGCCGTGCAGATCCTCAAAGGTGTCGCTGAACCCCGTGAATCCACCCTGCTCGAGGAAGGAACGCAGACCGATCTCCTGACGAGCGTTGTAGCGAAGGATCGCGTGGCGGTCGCCCCCCTTACGAAGCGGGGAAGTAACGTCGTAGGTCTCCGCATACTCGGCGCAGAGACTATCCACCGAGGCGTCGTCGACGGCCTCCATCGCCTCGACAAGATCGCCGACGCCGTGAGTATTCACGGAAAATCCGAAGCGGGCCTCCGCGGCCACCTTGTCCCCGTCGGTCACGGCGACCTGGCGCATGTTGTCGCCGAAGCGGACATACCTGCCCTTCTGCCAGTCGGCCCATGCACGGGTAACGCGCATCCAGGCGGCGACACGATCCTGGACCTCCCCGTCGCTCCAATGGCCCACGACCACCTTGCGGGGAAGACGCAGGCGGGCATGGATGAACCCGTGCTCCCGGTCGCCGTGGGCGGCCTGATTGAGGTTCATGAAGTCCATGTCGATCTCGGCCCAGGGCAGATCGCGGTTGAACTGCGTGGCGAGGTGGAGAAGCGGCTTGCGCAACTGGAGCAGGCCGTTGATCCACATCTTGGAAGGGGAGAAGGTGTGGCACCAAGTGATCACGCCGGCGCACTCGGGGGCGCCGTTGGCCTCGAGCAGGGTCGCGCGGATCTCCTCCGGACGGGTCAGGACGGGCTTGAAGACAAGCCTGAGAGGGAGGCGGCCCGAGGCATTGAGTTGGTCGACGATGGCCTTGGAGTTCTCGGCAACCTGACGGAGCGGCCCCTCTCCATAGAGGTGCTGACTGCCGGTTAGGAACCAGATTTCGGGGTTGGGGATGTTTTTCATGAAAAGGGTCGGTACGTGGTGAGAAGAAGAACCGGATCAGGACCGTGCAAGGCTCTTCTTGCTGATGGCGAGGAGTTCCTTCATCAGGCCGGAAAGGTCGGCCTTGCGGTTCACACCCCCGAAGGCGTCGTGCAGTGCACGGTAGAGTGCGAAGAGTTCGTCGTAGGTCTTCTTCGAGGCGGGATTGGGGACATAGGCCTTTGGCTTGATCTTCACCATCGCCTTCTGCGCCGCCTGGAAGTCCTTGTGAACCCCGGCCAGAACCGAGGCCGATATGGCCGATCCGAGGGCACAGGCCTGGCTCGATCCCGCCACCTGCATGGTGCAACCGGTGATGTCGGCGTAGATCTGCATCAGGAGGGTGTTCTTCTCGGCGATGCCTCCGGCGCAGACGACGCGCTTGACGGGAACACCGTATTCGCGGATCCGCTCGATGATGGCTCGTGCCCCGAAGGCAGTCGCCTCGATCAGTGCCCGGTAGATCTCGGCCCGTGTGGTATGCAGGGTCTGTCCGATCATTCCTCCGGTCAGGAGAGGATCGACCAGGATGGTGCGGTTGCCGTTGTGCCAGTCCAACGCCAGCAAGCCGCTCTGGCCGGGCTTCAGCTTAACGGCCTCCCGGGTCAGGGTTACGTGCAGGGCCGCGTCTCCTCCGCAGATTCCCTCGACCCACCACTTGAAGATGTCGCCGACCGCCGATTGCCCGGCCTCCACGCCGAAGAACCCGGGTAGGATCGCTCCCGGCACGATGCCGCAGATGCCGGGAATATCGGCCACCTTTTTGGTCATCGGCACGACAGCACAGTCACAGGTGGAGGTGCCGATCACCTTCACGAGCGTCCCCTCGGCGACACCGCACGCGATAGCCCCGTAATGGACGTCAAATTCACCGATGGCGATCGGAATCCCTGCGGGAAGGCCGAGCGTCGCGGCCCATGAGGCGCAAAGCCTGCCGGCGGGTTCGGTGGCGTCGTGAGCTTTCCCGTAGAGACGGTCGCGGAGGGGGGCGAGCTTGGGATGGAGCATCGCCAGGAACTTCTTGTCGGGCAACCCGCCCCATTCGTCGCTGTAGAGCGCCTTATGACCCGCGGCGCAAATGCCACGCTTCACCTTCAGCGGATCCTCCACTCCGGCAAGAACCGACGGGATCCAATCCGAAAGCTCAACCCACGAATAGGCGGCGTCAAAGACCTTCGGTGCCACCTTGAGGCATCTCCAGATCTTGCTCCACCACCACTCGGAGGAATAGGTGTTGCCGCACTTGGCGATGTACGCGGGACGATGCTTCGCCGCGAGTTCGGTGATCCGGGCCGCCTCCTCCCAGGAGGTGTGGTCCTTCCAGAGCCAGCACTGGGCGGCGAGATTCCGCTTCCACTTTGGATCCATCGCCAGGGCGCGGTTCTTCCGATCGATGGGAATCGGACTCGATCCCGTGGTGTCGACACCGAGACCAATCACCTGGTTGGCGGAAAAGCCGGGCTTCTTCCCTGCCTCGGCAAGCGCTCCCTTGACCGACTTCCGAAGGCCCAGCAGGTAGTCGCCGGGATGCTGGCGGGCGAGATGATGATCCTTGGGGTCGAGCAGGATTCCTTGGTTTCCGCTTGGGTAATGGAAGACGGAACTTCCGAATTCCTTGCCGTCTTTGCAGCGCACCACAAGGGCGCGGACTGAGTTGGTGCCGTAGTCGATTCCAATCGTGAAGGACATGAGGGGAAGGTTGAAACTTGCGCCCCGCGATTGGCAAGGGGCAGAATGTTTGACAGTTGAATGAAACCACCCCGGAAGACCCCCTCCCTAAGCGACATCGCTGCCCTCACGGGACTGACCAAATCAGCGGTCTCGCTGGCACTGCGTCATGATCCGCGGATCCCCAAGGCCACCCGGCAACGCGTGGAGAAGGCGGCCAAACGGATCAGGTACCGGCGCAATGCCGTCGTCGCCCACCTGATGTCCCAGCTCAGGATCGGGGAACAGAGGGGGGAACGGGCGACCATCGCCCTGCTGAACCTCAACGAGGATCCCTCCGCCTTCCGCTCCCACCCGACCATCCCGGCCTACGTGAGGGGATGCAGGTCCCGCGCCGGGGCCCTCGGTTACATCCTCGACGAAATCAACGAACCGGCCACCTCCCTCGATGGTAAGGGACTTCTGCGGATCCTGCAGGCCAGGGGGCTGAGGGGGTGCATCCTCACCGGCCTCATGAAGAAAAATCGCCTCCCCTCCACCCTGGCCCCGCTCTGGACCGCCATGCCATGCGTCGTCACGGGGGTGAGAACGGAGGATCCCCGACTACCGTTTGCCTGTGCCGATCATCATGCGGTCGCCCAACTCGCCCTCTCACGGATCCTTGCCTCCGGTCGACGGCGTCCCGCACTGGTCCTTGAACACGGCATCGATGAACTCGTGCAGGGTCGCTTCACCGCAGGGTTTCTGATCGCCCAGCGTGACCTCCCCGCACGCGACCGCATCCCCCCGTTCTATCACCACGGGAGTGACTCGAAACCCTCCCCGGAATTCATCTCATGGTGGGAACGTCATCGTCCGGACTCGATCTTGACTCTTTACCATGTCGTGGAGGAATGGCTGAAGGCACTCCGCGTAAAGGTGCCCGAGACAACGGCCCTCGTGCAGCTTGAATCACGTCCCGGGCGCAGTGACTGGGCGGGTGTCGACCAGCACAACGACCGCACGGGAGCCGCCGCGGTCGATCTGCTCGTGCAGATGATCCATGCTGGCGAGACAGCCCTCTCCACCTCACCGAGAGCCATGCTCATCGAACCGACTTGGATCGATGGGAGCACACTCCCGGCAGGATCATGAGCCCAGCATCAGGCGCAGATTGCGCACCGAGTCGAAGCACTCCATCGCCGTGACACGGGCGGCCTTCGCGAGTGCGGGCCAATCCTTCAGCACGCGGCGCGAGGCCTCAACCGCCTCCTCAAGGTTGGAGACAAAGAGCATTCCCGAATCCTTCGGGAGGAAGCGCTCGGCACCGGTCGGTTCGGTGACCACGGGTCGACCGAGCGCCAGAAAGGCCGCAGCGCGATCACTCAGCCAGCCACTTCCCATGATCGCCTCAAGCTTCACCGCGGTGAACTCGGCCGTGGCCCCCGCCAGATAGCGGTAGTAGGCCTCCGGCGTGCGGGTCAGGGCATGCGGGGTGGCCACCTTCCATCCCAGCGAGTG
This sequence comes from Spartobacteria bacterium, assembly GCA_947482345.1. GTDB lineage: Bacteria > Verrucomicrobiota > Verrucomicrobiia > Chthoniobacterales > UBA6821 > UBA6821. The sequence continues at coordinate 2,780 of CANKJN010000008.1, read as the reverse complement.
GAGGCGCCGGCGCTCGGGGTCATCGGGATTGAGATTCATCGCAAGCTCGAAGACCGCCTCGGGCACCCGTTTCGGGAGATCCATGTAGGGGGCGAAGGCGGCCTGCTTGGAGTAATCGCGCCACTCACCGCCGATCATGATGTTACCGTCCCAATACCACTGGCCGATCGTCGTGAAGCGGGGCTTTCCGGTCGGGCGCGGTTGAGGCTGAGGCTTGATGAGTTCCGTGTCGACGAGGGGAAAGTAACTCTTCCAAGGGACGAGGGGCTTCGGGAGACGCGGATCGATCGCATCCATGCAGAGTCCGATCGACCAGAACTCGTCATGGCAGGACTGCCCCATCTCCATCTGATCCATCCAGTAGAGGACCTCGGTCGGGTCGAGGCTGCAGAGCAGGCGGCGGGCGAAGAGATTGGTGAGTGGCGGCTTGATCGAGTAGCTGAGGTTCAGCAGGAAGGAATCGGGAGCGAGTTCGCGGAGTTCCTTGAGCGGCATTCCGAAAACCCTCATCCCTTCCGGGTGATGCTCCTCGGCACCTCCCCCAATCTGCGGTGGGCGGAGTAGCAGGCAATATTCGAGACCGTAGAAGTCCATCCTGCGGCGAAAACTCCGGACGCAACGGGCATCCTTCTCCGAATCGCCACTCTCCTGTAGCACCTCCAACCAGACGCCGCGCCGCCCCATCCGCTTCAACCCCGTCAGGTACTGAAGGGGCACAGAGAAATTCCCTCCCCCTTCGGGATACTTCGCGGCAAATCCGCAACCGACAAAGACGGGGGGAAGGGAGGAAGTCATGAATCAGAAAATCAGGAAATCAGGAACCGACGGGGAATGAGGCCCAACCCGTTTCATAGTGAGGGGCATCGTTGAAAATTTCATCGAATATGACAAATAAATCATCGTTCCGGCCATAGCAAGACGAGCTCCCAAACGGGTAGGTTCGCCTGATGAGCAACACCCGATCACCCTCCCCGACTACCGCCCCCGTCCGCATCGGTGTGATAGGAAGCGGGATGCGGATTCAACACGTCATCACCGCCCTCCTTAGGGAGTCGCCTTCCAGCAAGGTGACTGCGCTCTGCGATCCCGATGAGGCCGCTCTGGATCGGTTTCGCCGGGAGGTAGCCCCCGATGCGGCCGTGTGTGGTGCGGTTGGCGAACTGTGCGCGAGGGAGGATGTCGACTGGGTCTTCATAGGATCGTTCAACTCTCATCACGCTGCCCAGACCATCGTTGCACTCAGGGCCGGCAAGAATGTCTTCTGTGAAAAACCCCTCTCCCTGTCGCTCGATGAGGCGGAGGAGATGCACGAAGCCTGGAACTCAAGCGGGCGCATCTTCGCCCTCGGACTTGTTCTGCGCTATTCCCCCCTTTACCGCATGGCCCGGAAGTTTTTGGAGGAGGGGCGCATCGGGGAGATTCTTTCCTTCGAATTCAACGAGACACTCGACTTCAATCATGGGGGGTATATCCACGGCAATTGGCGGCGGCACCGCGAGTTGGCGGGCACCCATCTTCTGGAAAAGTGCTGCCATGACATCGATCTGGCATTGTGGCTTACGGGCAGTCTTCCGACCCGTGTCGCCAGCTTCGGGGGGCGCAGTTTTTTCAAGCCGGAGAACGCTCGTCACGTTGCGAGGATCGGCAATTCACCCAACGGCGCCACCGCCTACCGCGCCTGGCCCGACCCGCACGGAGTCGATCCTTTCTGCGACGACAAGTCGATCGTGGATCATCAGGTGGCCATCCTCGACTTTGCTTCCGGGATCAAGGGGACGTTCCACACCCAGTGCAACGCGGGCATCCCGGAAAGGCGCTTCTATTTCTGTGGCACGGAGGGATCCATGCGCTTTGACGCCTACACCGGCGAATTGGAAGTCGGGCGGATCGGCTGGGAGAAACTAATTTCCTGCCACAAGCCGATTGCCGGCTCCGGACATGCCGGGGGCGATGAACTTATGGCCAGGGAACTCGCAGACGTTCTGGCTGAAAGTCGCGCTCCCGCCGCGGGATTCACGGAAGGGATAAGGTCGCTTGTGGTCGCCAACGCCGTGGACGAAGCGATGGAGAAGGGTGTGGTCGTCGACATGCGCCCGCAGTGGAAACGCGTTGCCTCGGTCTTCGGGGGTGACGAGGTCCTTGATCGGGCATGCTAGCTGACCGGTTGGTTCATTGGTCATCTCGACGGCGGCCAGAGCCGTACCCACCCGGACCAGATGGCGTAGGCCATGCCGATGGGAAGGGTCTTCAGGGTGATCGAGAGTAGAAAGAAGGCCGTGCCAGAGCCTCACTACCCGCGCCCCAGAGTCTCGGCCTTAAGGAAGCGCTGATTAAACCCAGATTTTGCAATGGAACCCTGACAACAGGTCTGGTGTGTTCACCAAGATGGTGAAGTCGAAGCAAGGGAGGTAGAACCACGCCGTAACTGATGCGCAGCAACGGCCGGGCATGACAAAACGCGAAAGTCACGAAATGCCGAGGGGTGAGAGAAGGGAAAATGGAGTCCAATGACTTCCTTAATTTCGTGCCTGTGTTTCGTGGTTCCTTCGGTATCCAATCCCGACCCGCCTGCCAATTTCCCTCCATTCCTGTTTTCCTTATTTGCTTGCTTGGCCGTTGCTTCGCATCCGTTGCATCCTGATAAAATTCTTTGTCACCACCTTCTAATTCAATTCACAGCCATCCCACAGGGGCATAAAGACTGAGTGCTGATTAAGTATTGAAGGGGTAGGAAGGGTGATTTTGGTTAGAAGTGGTTTTAGAATTTCTGGATTTGAAGT
>CANKJN010000007.1 GCA_947482345.1 Spartobacteria bacterium | reverse complement strand
GGCTCCAGTAACTTCCAAACTCGATCCGTTATGTCGTGACGATGAAGGGCGCTCTCTTTGTTCAGCCGCTCCCTCTATCAACAATCCTATCTCGTGACGACACTATTTAGGCGGGGTTTTATTGAGTTCATTGTTCTCCTTTACAGGAGTGAGCCCTTTTAGCACTTCAACCCGTGCCTCTTCCCGCTATGATTTCATCCCCATGGCAGGCAAAGGCATCTTCATCACATTCGAGGGTTCCGAGGGGTGCGGCAAGTCCACCCAGATCGGACGCCTCGCCGCGCGTCTGCGTGATGCGGGCCGAGAGGTGGTTCTCCTGAGGGAGCCGGGCGGAACCCCGATCGGGGAGAAGATCCGTCACCTGCTCCAGTATGATGAGTCCGCCGGCGCGATGACACCCGAGGCGGAACTGCTCCTCTTTGCGGCCAGCCGAGCGCAACTTGTTCGGGAGGTGATCCGTCCGGCCATGGAGCGCGGGGCCGTGGTGCTGTGCGACAGGTTTTTGGATTCCACGACGGTCTATCAGGGGGTGGCCCGGGCGCTGGACCGACGGGATGTTGCCTCGGTCAATGCCTTCGCCGTCGGAGGGACGCTTCCCGATCTCACACTGCTCCTTGATCTCGATACCGCCGAAGGACGCCGCCGTGCAGTCTCCCGCAAAGGGCCCGTCGATAGGATGGAGCAGGAGGGAGAGGAGTTCTACGAGGCGGTGATGCGCGGCTATCTCGAACTCGCCGAGGCGAGCCCCGGTCGCTTTGCCGTGATCGATGCCTCGGGCAACGAGGCCTCGGTGGAGAGTCTCATCACCGCCGCGCTTGCGGAACGCTTCAACGGGGGGGCTCATGGCATTTTCTAGGGAAGAGGCGTTCCGGTTACTCGAGAAGGCCCTCGCCGAGGGGCGCCTCGGCCATGCCTACCTGATCTCCGGCGGGCCCGGGTCGGGTGTCCGGGAATTCGCCAATGAGGTGGCTGGTCTCTTCCTCGGCACCGGTGCCATTCATGTGGAGCAGGATCCCGACTTCCATGCGATCGAGCCGGGTTCGAAGTCCCGCCGCATCCTGATCGAGCAGATCCGGGAACTGGAGGAGGCAATCCACCGCACCCCGGAAAAGGGATCGCGCAAGGTGGCGGTGATCCGCGACGCGGACCGACTCATGGTCCAGGCTGCCAATGCCTTCCTGAAGACGCTTGAGGAACCCTCGGAGGGATCGCTTCTGCTGCTGACCACTCAACTTCCCGAGGCGCTTCTCGAGACGATCCGCTCGCGTTGCATCTCGGTGGTGCTCCACTCGGCACAACGCCCCCCCGCCGGATCGCGCGAGGAGAAGCTTTCGGCGGCGATGCCCCGTTTTTTCGGACGGGAAGCCCGAACCGATGCGACCGCAGCCTTCGGCATGACCAGACTTTTCAGGGATCTGCTGGAGGAGGTCCGCGAGGAGGCCGAGGAGCGGATGAAGGAGGAACTCTCCGCAGAGAAGGCGCATTTTGGAAAGACGACCGAGGGGGATTTCGAGGGGAGGGAGGATGCCCTGAAAGCCTCGGCCGAAGCCGACGTGCTCGGGGAGCGTTCCCTGTTGCTCGGGGTGATGGCCGACTGGTTCGGCGCCTCGCTCAGGAACCTGCACGGAACGGGAGGATCCCTCGACGAGGAGGAGTCACGCCGGCTGCTCCGCTGCCTCGAGGCGATCGAAAAGCTCCGGGGAACCCTGGAACGCGGTGTTCAGGAGGGCCTTGCCCTGGAAGCGGGTTTTCTGGAACTCATGATCGCTTCGCGTCAAGAATAGGGAGTCATGAAGAAGCGTCCCGTCGTCCTCAAGTTCGGCACAGGCATCCTCGCCCGCGAAGGTGGGTGCTCGCTCGACGAATCGCAGTTCCGCAGACTCTGCGCGGAGATCGCGGGTCTTGTGGCCGCGGGCATTCCCTGCGTTGTCGTTTCCAGCGCCGCCGTCGCCGCGGGAGTCGATGCCCTGCGGCTCGCGAAGCGCCCCTCCGACCTTGCCGGCAAGCAGGCCTGTGCTGCCGTGGGTCAACCCGCCCTCATGAATGCCTACGCGCGGCATCTCGCGCGCCACGGGCTTCGTCCCGCCCAGTTGCTGCTCACTCATGACGACATCTTCGATGCGGGCCGCCGTCGCAATGCCAGCATCACCCTCTCCAAGCTGCTCTCCTCCCCCGGTGTCGTCCCGATCATCAACGAGAATGATTCGGTCGCCGTCGAGGAACTCCGCTTCGGCGATAACGACCGTCTCTCCGCCGAGGTCGCCCAGTTGGTGAAAGCCCGGCTCCTCATCCTGCTCACCAGTGCCGACGGGTTGCTCGGCCGCCGCACCCTCTCCGCCCGCGCCCTCCGCATTCCGCTCGTCACCGACATCGGCGAGGCATTCCGTCATGTGACACCCGACAAGGGGGAGCACTCGACGGGCGGCATGAAGGCCAAGCTCACAGCCGTCCGGACGGCCGTGGAGGCCGGGGTCGAGACCGTCATCGCCCATGGTCGCCTCAAGGGCATGATCGCGGGTGCCGTCGAGGGTGACGATGTCGGGACGCGCTTCCCCGTCGTTAAACGCAGGGCCACCGCCACGCGCCGCAGACGATGACCGCCGCACCTACCCGCATCATCGCCATCGGAAGGAACACCTTCACCGAGTTGGTGAGGCAGAAGGTCTTCTATTTCCTTCTTCTCTTTGCGCTCATCGTCATCGGCAACTCCGCCTTCCTCGCCAAGTTCTCGTTCCAGGAGGAGTTCCAGATGCTCAAGGACGTCGCGCTCGGCGCGATGTCTGTCTTCCTCAGTCTGCTTGCGATCCTGGCCACGGCGATGCTCCTGCCGCGTGATCTCGAGGACCGCACCATCTTCACGATCCTCTCCAAGCCGGTTCCGCGGCACGAGTATCTCCTGGGTAAACTGCTCGGCGTCGTCATCCTGCTGGCCCTCTCCACGATCGTCATGGGGGCTCTTTTCCTCGGTGTGCTTTTCCTGAGGGAACAGGCCGCGCTGATGGAGACCCAGCGATCCCTGTCGGGTTCGCCGCAGGAGTTGGCCACGGCCCTCGACGCGATTAGGAAGGGGGCTTTCAGTTGGGATCTCATCCCGGCCATGGCGATCCTGCTGGTGAAGGCGATCCTGCTCTCCTCGCTCACCCTGCTGATCTCCACCTTCGCCACCTCGGGCATCTTTGCGATTCTCGTGGCCACCTCGGCCTACTTCATCGGGCACCTGCAGGTCACCGCCCGCGAATACTGGATGAGCGGAGTCGGGATCCACTGGTGGACCCGGATCTTCACGGCGCTGGTGGCCCTGATTTTCCCGGATCTTCAGGCCTTCAACCTCACCGATGACATCGTGGCGGGAACCGCACTGCCGATGAGTCTCTTCTGGCAGACCATGGGGCTTGGCGGCGTCTACACGGCAGTCTACTTTGCCGTCGCCTGCTTCCTTTTCCAGAACAGGGAGCTCTGATCACCATGACCGGCGCGATGAACCCGTTCCGCAGTCTGGCGGCCATCCTGATGCTTGCGGTCGCGGGGGCGCTCCTCCTCCCTTGGCAGATGGAACTGCAGCGCCTCTCCAAGGAGGCCCGATTTCGCACGACGCCGATCGACCTTTCGCTTCGGGAGCAGGTTGGCCAGTCAGGATTCCTCGCGGCCCTGAGCGGGTTCCGCTCGCCGCTTGCGGCCTTCCTCTGGATCGAGGCGCACACCGCTTGGGAGAAGACCGAGTGGGGGCGCATGACCCGGCTCTTCAACACCGTCACGACACTCCAGCCGCATTCGCTCCTCTACTGGGACATCGCCGCCTGGCACATGGCATGGAATGCCTCCGCCGCCGCCCTTCAGGACACCAAGCAGCAGAGTGAAGTGCTCCGGGAGCGGGCGCGCCGCCAATACATCGACCTCGGACGCGACTTCCTGGAGCGAGGCATTCGCAACAATCCCGACAGTTACCTCCTTCAGGAGAGGCTTGGGATCCTGCTCCGCGACAAGGTCGAGGATCATTCGGGAGCGGCCGATGCCTTCGCCAAGGCCGCCTCCTTCCCGGACGCACCCGCCTACCTGAAGCGCTTCGCCGCCTATGAGGCGGCCAAGGTTCCCGGTCGTGAACGGGAGGCGTATGACCGCCTGCTCGTCCTCCACAACGAGGGTGGCAGGATGCGAGCGCCGAACCTGCTCACCCTCCTGCGTAAACTGGAGGAACAGTTGAAGATCCCCGCCGCCCAACGGATCAAGGAGCAGGCTCCCGCATCCCCCTCATTCCCTGCAAACCCGTCACCCTCCCCCCGTCCCCGAAGCTGATGCGCTGCGCGATCCTGGGTGACATCCATGCCAATCTGCAGGCCCTCGAGGCCGTTCTTGCGGACGCGCGCGAGTATGGCTGCGGGGAGTTTTACACGCTGGGTGACGTGGTGGGTTACAACGCGCATCCCGCAGAGTGCCTCGAGACCGTGAGGGCGTTGCCGGGTGCCTGCATCCTCGGCAACCATGACCAGGCCGCCGCCGATGAGCGTCCGCTCCGCGATTTCAGTCCCGAAGCCACCGCGTCGATCGAGTGGACCCGGCGGCAGTTGAATCCCGAGCAGAAGAGCTGGCTTGCCTCGCTCCGCGTCCAGCGCCAGATCCGCCGCATCACCCTTGTCCATGCCACGCTCGATTCGCCGCTCTCCTGGGGATACATCCGCACCGCGGACGACGCAGCGATGAGCCTGGCCTGTCAGAGCACGCCGGTCTGCTTCATCGGTCACACCCACGTTCCCAAGGCCTTCGCGAAGGGAAGCGGCGAGATCCTGCTCTTCGGGAACGAGGGGGAGGGGGTCCAGCTCCCCATGGATCGGAAGTTTCTCATCAATGCGGGCTCCGTGGGGCAACCGCGCGACGGTGATCCCAGGGCCGCTTACATGATTTACGACGAGGAGAGCTCGGGGCTCTGGTTGCGCCGCGTGGAATACGACATCGGGGCCGCCGCCGCGGCGGTCCGTGCCGCCGGCCTCCCTGAGAAACTCGCCGAACGCCTGCACACCGGATCATGAACTCTCATGCGGCCCGTCCGAAACGCATCCTGCTGGTGAAACCGAGTTCGCTCGGAGATGTCATCCATGCGATTCCCGTGGTCTCCGCGATGCACGCTCACTGGCCCGACGCGGAGCTGCGCTGGCTCATCCAGCCCGCGTGGCGTACACTTGTCGAGGGGCACCCCGGAGTCTCGGAGACGGTTCTCTTCCCCCGTGACAAGTTCCGGGGAGTGGCCGGATGGCTCCGTTCGGTGGCCTGGCTCGGAACCCTCCGTGACTGGAAGCCCGACCTGGCGATCGACCTCCAGGGGCTGCTCCGCAGTGCCCTCTTTGCAAGGATCTCCGGAGCAGACCGCATCGTCGGGCTTTCCGATGCACGCGAGGGGGCCCGCCTGTTGCATGGTGAGCGGGTGCCTGTCTCCGGCAATGACCATGCGGTGTCACGCTATCTCGCGGTGCTCAATCATCTCGGGATCCCGAAGCCGGAGCGACCGGAATTCATCCTGCCCGCGGGGAGGATGCCCGCCGGATTCCGTACGACCGATCCCTATCTGGTCATCCATCCCTTTGCGAGGGGAGGGGGGAAGAGTCTCGATGCCGGACTGGTGAGAGCCTTCGCCCGCGGGGCCTCCGGCTTTAGGGTCGTGGTGGTCGGGCGTGGGGATTTGCCTAATGACCTTCCTGCCAATGTGGAGAACTGGAGCAACAGGACCGATCTACTGGAGTTGACCGCCATCCTGAGGGGGGCTTCGTTCATCGTCAGTTCCGATAGCGGCCCCATGCATCTGGCCGCGGCGCTTCACCCCTCCAGGACGCTTGCCATCCATCTGTGGAGCGACCCGCTCAAGGTCGGCCCCTGCTTTCCCGAGTCGCTTGTCTGGAAGAATGGGTGGGTCTCCCGAGTCTACGATCTCGACGAGTCATGCCGTGGCGAGGGAAGACCCCCGACCGAATCCGAAATGGAAAACCTCGGCCGCATGGCGGCAGGGGAAATGAAGTCAGAAGGATGAAAGCTGTAATGAGCCGATTCCATTAGCCCGGTTATTCTTCATACTTCATCCCTCATCCTTCATAATTTTCCCTTCATGTCCTTTTCCACACAGATCGATTCGGTTCTCTCGTCGCCGCCGCACGAGCTTGCCGCCTTCCGGCGTCTGCTTGAGCCTCTCGGGGATGCCGCGCTTGAGGAACTGGCCGGCCGGTCCGTCGCGCTGACGCGCAGGCATTTCGGAAGGACGATGCGGATGTTCGCCCCGCTCTACCTCTCCAACGAGTGCGTGAACAACTGCTCCTATTGCGGATTCTCCCGCGACAACGCTATCCTGCGCGTCACCCTGGAGATCGAGCAGGTTGCGGCCGAGGCTCGCCATCTTGCGGCAGAGGGATTCCGCAACATCCTCCTGGTTGCCGGGGAGCATCCCAAGTTTGTCTCCGGCGGCTATCTCCGCCAGTGCATCGAGCGACTGCGCCGTGAGATTCCCAGTATCTCACTCGAAGTGGCCCCGATGGAGAAAGAGGAATACATCCCAATGGTCGATGCCGGAGCCGAGGGTTTGGTGGTCTATCAGGAGACCTATGACCGGGAAGCCTACCGGGAGTTCCACACGGCGGGTCCGAAGAAGGATTACGACTGGCGTCTCGATGCGGCCGAGCGCGCCCATGCCGCGGGATTCCGCAGACTCGGTATCGGTGTTCTCTTCGGCCTCTCCGAATGGCGTCGCGAAGCGACTGCCTTGGCAGCTCACCTGTTCCATCTTCAGCGTGTCTGCTGGACCTCCCAGATCACGATCAGTCTCCCGAGGCTCCGTCCCGCCGCGGGTTCCTTCGAGCCGAGGTTCCCGTTCGAGGATCGCGATCTTACCCAACTACTCTGCGCGCTACGCGTCACCTTTCCTCATGTGGGGATTGTCCTGAGCACCCGCGAACCGGCGCCTCTCCGTGATGCGATGTCTCCGCTCGGTGTCACGATGATGAGCGCGGGAAGCCACACCGAGCCCGGTGGATACACCGGCCAGGGGGCCGATCAGATCCAACGGACGGCGAGAGGGAAGAAGGTCGAGGGAGCGATCCCCGCCAGTGCCTGCGGATCGACCCAGGCGACCGAGCAATTCTCGATCAGCGACGACCGCTCTCCTGCTGAAGTCGCGGCGATGCTCCGCTTCAAGGGACTTGAACCTGTCTGGAAAGACTGGGACGCAGCGATCTTAAGAAATGATGAAGGAAGTAAGATGAAGGTTGAAAAACGTGAATCGGCGGAGGCTGTTTCATCAGTTTCATAATTCATCCTTCATAATTCATATCCCCCCCTTTTTTCTCCATGCCCCTTCTCACGATCAACGGTGAATCCAAAGAGGTCGTAGCCACGTCGCTTGAGGGACTTCTTGCCGAACTCTCCCTTCCCGCTGCCCTCATGCTCGTGGAGCATAACGGGAAGGCGCTCCACCGATCGGAGTGGCCTGCAGTCTGTCTCTCCGAGGGTGACCGCCTCGAGTTGATGCAGGTCTCGGCGGGAGGATAAGAGAAAAGTATGCATGATGAAGTATGAGGGATGAAAAAGCGGAACAGATCCTTTCATAATTCATAATTCAACATTCATATTTCGATACCCATGCCTTTAAAACCCGAACTTCTCGCCCCGGCCGGTGGGTGGGATTGCCTCAAGGCGGCGGTTGCCAACGGCGCCGATGCGGTGTTCTTCGGCCTGCCCCGCTTCAATGCCCGGCTGCGCGCCGATAATTTCACCGAGGAGGAGCTTCCCGAGGTCACCGACTTCTGCCACCGCCACGGGGTGAAGGCCTACGTGACGCTCAATACCCTTGTCTTCACCGGGGAACTCGATGACGCCGCCGAGTATCTGCGCCTCCTGAACCGTTCGGGCGTCGATGCGCTGATCGTCCAGGACATCGGCCTGGTGCGTCTGGCGGCCGCGATCGTTCCGCAGCTTCCCATTCATGCATCGACCCAGATGACCCTCACCTCGCCGCAGGGTGTCGAGGTGGCCCGCGATCTCGGGATCACCCGCTCGGTCCTGGCCCGCGAACTCTCGCTGAGGGAACTCAAGCGCTTCGACAAGGAGCGGATGCCGCTCGAGGTCTTTGTCCACGGTGCTCTCTGCGTCGCCTACTCCGGCCAGTGCCTCACCAGCGAGTCGCTCGGCCAAAGGAGTGCCAACCGCGGCGAATGCGCCCAGGCCTGCCGCATGCCGTACGAGCTTGTCGTGGACGGGGCGCTCCGCGATCTCGGTGACAAGCGCTACCTGCTCTCCCCGCAGGACCTCGCGGCGGTGAACGACATTCCGGACCTGATCGCCTCGGGCGTCGAAAGTTTCAAGATCGAGGGACGCCTGAAGTCCCCCGAGTATGTGGCCGCCGTCTGCCAGGTTTACAGGAAAGCCATCGACGCCGCCTTGGCCGGCCAACCCCGGGAAGCCAGCAACGAAGATCGCTACCAGCTCGAGATGACCTTCTCGCGGGGGCTCTACTCCGGCTGGATGCACGGGGTGAATCATCAGGAACTCGTCCACGCCCGCTTCGGCAAGAAGCGAGGGGCCTTCCTGGGAACCATCGCGGGCGTGGGCCCCGACTTCATCGCCTTCGACCCGCAGGCCCCGCTCAAGCCCGGCGACGGCATCGTGTTTGACACCGGCGCCGATACTGATCAGGAGCAGGGAGGCCGGATCTACGAGATCAGGGAGAACCGTCATTACTTCCGCCACGGTCATCTCGACACCAGTCGCCTGATGGTGGGGGACCGGATCTGGAAAACCGATGACCCCGACCTGAATAAGCGTCTCCGCCAGTCGTATGGAGGGCGCATCGAGGCCAGAAACGCCAAGCCCTTCGATGTGACCATCTCCGGAAGGTCGGGCGAGCAGCTGGTGATGAAAACGGGTGAGATCATAGTCTCATCGGTGATCCCGCTGGAGACCGCGCTCAAGGCCCCTCTCACCGCGGATAAACTCCGCGCCCAGCTTGATAAGACCGCCGACTCCGGCCTCGCCCTCCGTGACATGACTCTCGAGATCGATGGAGATGTGATCCTGCCGATCAGCGAGATCAACCGGATGCGCCGTGAGTTACTGGAGAAGCTCCTAGTTGCCTCCGAGCGGAAGCGTCCCGAGGAGTGGCTCAACTGGAGAACCCTCCTCAAGCGAGGCAACGACGCGCTAACTACCCTTCCCGAGACTCCCACGGCTCCCTCCCTGCGCGTTCTTTGCCGCTCGATGGAGCAGATCGGTGCCGCGCTGGATGCCGGAGTCACGGAAGTCTATGCCGACTTCGAGGATATCCGCCGCTACAAGGAGGCCGTCGGTCTGGTGAGGGAGAAGGCGCGCTCCGCAGGAAGCCCAGTTGCTTCAGCCCGCATCCTGCTGGCCACACCACGCATCCAGAAGGCGACCGAGGAGGGGTTCTTCAAGCTCATCGAGAACGCGGAACCCGACGGAGTCCTCATCCGCAACCTCGGCGCGATCTCCCACTTCGCCGGGAGCGGCCTCACGACGGTCGGTGATTTTTCGCTCAATGTCTCCAACCCGCTCTCGGCCCAGTTCTTCATGATGCAGGGATTGCAGCGGGTGACCGTCAGCTATGACCTGAACGTGTCCCAGGTGCTTGACCTGCTCGAAGCGGCTCCTCCCGAGTGGTTCGAGCTCACGCTCCATCAGCACATGCCGATGTTTCACATGGAGCACTGCGTCTTTGCGGCTTTCCTCTCCGAGGGGAAGGATCACACCGACTGCGGCCGTCCCTGCGAGGCCCATCGCGTCCACCTGCGCGACCGTGTCGGGATGAAGCATCCCCTTCGTGCCGATGTCGGCTGCCGGAACACCCTCTTCAACGCCGTCGCCCAGACAGGTGCCGGCTACTTCAAGGAACTCCGCGCCGCCGGACTCCGCAACTTCCGAGTCGAGTTGCTGGAAGAGGATGCGGCGCAAACTGGCGACATCCTCCGCGCCTACCAAGCACTTCTGAGTGGCAAGACTGAAGGTGCCGACTTGTGGCGCTCGCTAAGGGCGAACGCTCAACTGGGCGTCACCAAGGGGACCCTTGCAGAGCGTTCAGCGTAGGCCGAACGGAAGACTGTTAGGGATTTAGGCTGTAGGCTGTTAGGGAAGCGCTGATTAAATCCCATGAATGCCGCTGAAGAGCATTTGCTGATTTTTGAAGGCGTGAGTGCTGGGCGATACCCGCGGCGGTCTCGCCCGAGCGAGCAACGCCACAAAAATCGACAAATGGCTTCAGCCCTCCGGGTTGCGGAGATAACCGGCCGGGGGCTGCGTTGGCTTGGCACTTACAGCCCGCTGCGGGGATGCTCGTGCCAAGCCGCCTTGCCCGCGGCCATTTCTTTCCGCAACGGCCTCTATGCGATTTAATCAGCGCTTCCCTTAGGTCAGAAACTGAACCCCAAAAGCGTGGTCGATGCGTTTCATTGCCGGCAAGCAACTTTGTGTATCTGTCGATGACATCGACATGTTCGCGGGATATGTCAAAAAATCACGATTTCTTGAACATGTCTCCGTGGACATGAAAAGAAAATCTGGTTTCCTTTTCATGTTCTCAAGAACGTAACACTCAATGTTCCATGTTCTTTGCATGAGTTGACAATCAAATAAAGAAAACGAGAAGCTCTTTACATGTATTTGAATTCATGTAAAGATATATTAACTTTCTTTACATGGCATCTCTTCCACCGCTCCCCATTCCAGACCTCGCTGCTGCTCTAGAATGCCGAGAAGTCTGGATGGCTGTCGCTGAGGCGGAGCGCCACCTTGCCGAATTGAAGGGGTTTTGCGAATCCCTGCCCAACCAATCGCTCCTGATCAGTACCCTCTCGATCCAGGAAGCGAAGGACAGTTCGGAGATCGAAAACATCATTACCACACATGACGAGCTCTTCGCTGGCCACGAGGAGGGATCTGCTTCCGGTGCGGTCAAGGAGGTGCGACACTATGTGGAGGCGCTGAGCGTGGGCTTCGATGCTGTGCGTGAGAGCGGCCTGATCCGACTGAAGACCCTGCTGGATGTTCAGGCGAGGATAGAACCCGGTAAACCCGGGCTCCGCAAGCTACCCGGAACCGTCCTCAAGAATCCCGCAACGGGCCGGATCGTCTACGAGCCGCCACAGAGCGCGGCTGAGGTGGAATCTCTCATGGGAAATCTTGTCGATTTCCTTCACTCGGAGGATGACCTGAACCCAATCCTTCGCATGGCGATCGCCCATCATCAGTTCGAGAGCATTCATCCCTTCTATGACGGTAACGGAAGAACCGGTCGCATCCTGAATTTACTGATCCTGCAAAGGGAGGGTCTTCTTGACCTGCCGGTGCTTTACCTGAGCCGTTACATCACCACCACCAAAGGTGAATACTATAGGCTCCTGCAGGAAGCCCGGGAGAAGGGGCTCTGGAAGGAGTGGTGTCTCTACATGGTCCGCGGAGTCTCGTTGACGGCGCGCAGCGAGATCGCGTTGGTGAAGTCACTCCGGGACCTCATGCATGAGACAAAAGAGGTGATCCGGAAGCGGTTGGAGAAGATCTATTCGCAGGATCTGCTCAATAATCTCTTTCGCCATCCCTACACGAAAATCGAGTTCGTGGAGAAAGACCTTGGAGTCTCACGCGTCACTGCGGCGAAATATCTGGAGTTGCTGGTTGCGGAGGGAATCCTCCGCAAAGAGAAGCGGGGAAAATCCAATTACTATATCAATGAGCCGCTCTATAACCTCCTGAGCAATGTCTCTCTATAAAATGAAGAGATTCCCTCTGATCACAAGCTGATGAACGGGTGCTGATGTGGCTTGGGATATTGGCGGATAGCTGTGTTGGTCTACGGTCGCCATAGGATTAGTCTGCCGATCGTCCCCGATCAGGCATCCTCGTGCAAGTTGGCACGTGGACTTCTCGGCCTAAGCCTTGGATGACATCGACGAAGGAGAGGCAAGCAAAGCCGCGATCCCACGCGCCTTTTCCCAGTGGCTTGGTTCTTGCTCGCCTTGCTCTCCATCCGATCTTCCAAGCTCCTGCTAAGTGGGTGCTCCAAACGTTGTTGCAGCATCAATAGCGTTTCGAGCCTTGGCTGAAATAAAATCAGGGGATAGGACGCTTGGTGTCGCGTCGGTCTGATAAGGTGGATGGATTCGAACCATGAATTCTACTCCATCCTTTCGTGACTGTCAGACAACAACCTGTTAATTCTTCCCTCTGTGAAATGGATTGCCCCAACTGAACGAGATCAGGCTTCGAGCACGCTGGAGAAGCGTCTCTGGGATGCCGCTGACCAGTTTCGGGCAAATTCCGGCCTGAAGGCCGCCGAATACTCTACCCCAGTCCTCGGTCTCATCTTCCTCCGCTTTGCCGATGCCCGCTTCGCCGCCCAGCGGGCTAAGCTCGAGGCAGCCTCCGCCGGAGCCTCCTCCCGCTCTTCCCGTCGTGGCAGCCGCGTCGAGGAGCCCGATGCCTACCATGCCGAGGGGATCCTCTACCTCCCAGCTGAAGCCCGGTTCGACTACCTCCTATCTCTCCCCGAGGCGGAGAACATCGGAGCGAAGGTGAATGCCGCCATGCTGGCCGTCGAGAAGCAGAATCCCCAGCTCTCCGGCATCCTCCCGAAGACCTACAACCTCTTCTCGAGCACCCTGCTCAAGGGCCTCCTCAAGAAAATCTCCGAGATCCCCGTCACCACCGACTACGACACCTTCGGTCGCGTCTACGAATACTTCCTCTCCGAGTTTGCCATGACCGAGGGGCAGGGTGGGGGAGAGTTCTACACCCCCTCCAGCATCGTCCGCCTACTCACCGAGATCCTCGAGCCCTACCACGGCTACATCCTCGACCCCGCCTGCGGCTCCGGCGGTATGTTCGTCCAGAGCGCCCGCTTCGTCTCCGAGCATCGAAAGAACCCCGCCAAGGAGCTCGCCATCTTCGGCCAAGAGAAAGAACGCGCCACCACCGACCTCTGCCGCATGAACCTCGCGGTCCACGGCCTCGAGGGGAATATCAAGCAGGCCATCAGCTACTACGACGACCCCCACGCCGCCACGGGACGGTTCGACTTCGTCCTTGCGAACCCTCCCTTCAATGTCAACGCCGTCGACAAGGAACGCCTCAGCGGCTCCGTCGGCCCCGGACGCCGCTACCCCTTCGGCCTCCCCCGCACCGACAATGCGAACTACCTCTGGATCCAGCTCTTCCACTCCGCGCTGAATGCTAAAGGCCGCGCCGGATTCGTCATGGCAAACTCCGCCTCCGACGCCCGCTCCTCCGAGCAGGAACTCCGCCGCCAGCTCATCGAGAGCCGCAGCGTCGACGTCATGGTCTCCGTCGGGCCGAACATGTTCTATACCGTCACGCTCCCCTGCACCCTCTGGTTTTTGGATAAGGGAAAAGCCACCACGCCCCGCGCTGACACCGTCCTCTTCATCGACGCGCGCCACATCTACCGCCAGATCGATAGGGCCCACCGCGACTGGACCGCGGGACAGGTCGGATTTATTGCGAATCTCGTCCGCCTCTACCGTGGCGAGCAGCCCGACTACACCCTCGGAGGCGAGGAAGCCGAGACGAAGCTGAAGGAAATCTTCGGAGCCAAGCCTGCCTATGTCGACATCCCTGGCCTCTGTAAGGCCGCGACCCTTAGCGAGATCGAGGCGCAGGGGTGGAGTTTGAATCCCGGGCGCTACGTCGGCGTTGCTCCCGGCGAGGAAGTCAGTGACGAGGACTTCAAGGAGCAGCTTGAGACCCTGAACGAAGAACTGACAGCGCTAAACGCCCAAGCCCGCGAACTCGAAGCAACCATCGCTCAGAACGTCACTGAGATCTTGGAGGGGTGAGATATGGCAGAGCTGCGACAGCCAGTTTGGCTAATAGCCGAAGAAGTGCCGCCTCTACCAGATGGATGGAAGGCAATGCCGACCGAAGAAGCGTGCATCCAACTCAAGCCAGGGAAGCTGTTTGAAACTAAGACAGTTTATCCTCACGGAACAGTCCCTGTAATCAATCAATCGGCTGCTGACATACTCGGATACCACAACGAAGAGCCCGGAGTTGATGCTTCACACCAGAAGCCGGTTGTCACATTTGCAAATCATACCTGTGCGATTCGGTTGATGAAGCAACCATTCTCATCAATCCAGAATATCTTTCCTAAAGTTGGTAAGCCCGGAGTTACGGAGACGATTTATTTCTACTATGCCTCATTGGGGAGAGTCAGTTTATCCGACTACAAAGGGCATCATCCAATTTTCAGGAAAGCCCACATCCCTGTTCCCCCTCTCCCGGAGCAGAAGCGCATCGCCGGAATCCTTTCCGCCTACGATGAGTTGATCGAGAACAGCCAGCGGAGGATCAAGGTGCTCGAGACCATGGCCCGGAACCTCTACCGCGAATGGTTCGTTCACTACCGCTACCCCGGCCACGAAAACACCTCACTAACCCCATCCCCCCTCGGGCACATCCCAAAGGGTTGGGAGGTGAAGACTGTTGAGGGAATTGTGAAGCGCATTCCAGTAGGAAAGAAATATGATCAGAAAACAGTCAGTGCTACGGGCACCGTTCCGGTTTTTGATCAAGGCAAGACAGGCATTATTGGATACCATGATGACGAACCAGGGGTTCATGCATCCGAATCATCACCTGTCGTAGTTTTTGCAAATCATACCTGTTACCAACGCCTAATTCAGTTTCCATTTTCGGCGATTCAAAATATTTTGCCGTTCGTTTCGAGCCCTTCAATACCCAGAAATATTTACTGGCTACATTGGGCAACAAACGGCCTTGTGGTCTTCAATGACTATAAAGGGCATTGGCCAGAGTACGCTGCAAAGACTCTAGTGGTTCCATCGGAGGAAGTGTGTGAACAGTTTGGCAATTTCGTGGCTCCAATGACTCGAAGGATTTTGAATCTCGAAAAACTAATCCAAAACCTCCGCAAAACCCGCGACCTGCTCCTCCAGCGCCTCCTCTCCGGCCAGATTCCTCTTCAAACCCCCACCACCGAAGCCGCATGAGCGAGTTGCTGAACATCTACTGTGATGAAAGTTGCCATCTTGAGAACGATGGTCAGAAGAGCATGGTGCTCGGAGCCATCACCTGCCCTAAAGATAAGGCCCGTGAAATTGCCGTGAGATTGCGGGAACTAAAGCAGGAGTCGGGCCTGTCTCGTCACATGGAGGTGAAATGGACCGGGGTCTCTCCGGCGAAGCTCGATTTCTATCGGCACTGGCTGGACTACTTTTTCGACGATGATGATCTTACTTTTAGGGCCCTCATTATTCCCGAGAAATCAGCCTTGGATCATGTGAAGTACGCGCAGAGCCATGATGATTGGTACTGGAAGATCTACTTCGACATGATCAAGGCGGTTCTCAATGAGGAGCATCGATACAGGATCTTTCTGGATCTGAAGGACACTCTCGGCGGAAAACGAGTTGAGAAACTTCACGAGGTGCTGAGTAACAGTCTCTATGATTTCAACCGGGAGATCGTGACTTCCGTGCAGTTGGTTCACTCCCACGAGATCGAACAGATGCAGCTTGCCGATCTCCTGATTGGGATTCTTTCCTACAAGGCTAGGGGGCTCTCATCTAGTCTGGCAAAGCTGTCTCTAGTGGAGCGTTTTAACGAGCGTAGCAAATTGACGCTTGAGAGATCGACGCTCCTAAGCGCCCGGAAAGTGAATTTGCTCTTCTGGAAGCCCAATTTCTCGAAGGAATAATGGCTGCAAAAGATTGGCTCCCTAGTTTGATCGAGTTCAGTTCCTGTGGGGGAAGCTGGGATCGTTATCTGGAAGTGATTTATGCTGCTTTCCGGGAAGACTTTGTTAACTCGAAACCCTTATTCCGGGGTAGGAGACTAGGTCTGAAACGCCATCCTGAATATGCAGGGAAAGAGGCCACTTTCTGGCACCTGATTACAGAAGGTGCAGTGGAGGCGGATCGAACTCCGGATTTCCGCCGGTGTGAGCGGATCCGGTGGCCCCGCCCAGTTATCGAAAATGAAGCGGATGTCGAGGTGCTGGTGTGGAGTGAATCACGAGGTTCCCGTGATAACCGAATCCATCTTTATCTACCCAATGAGCGCTATCTAGTGGTTCTGTCAGACCGTGGAAATTACATTCTCCCCTGGACGGCTTACTATGTTCAACATGAGAACGGACACCGTAAATATCTCCAACGCCATGCCCGTCATTCCTAAAAATGCTGAAGCCGCTCCGAAGAGCGGCCTCGTAACTCCTTCCACAACATGGTGGATGAGATGGGTAAAACCTACTTCAGGACTCTTTTGAGTCAAGAATCAATCTAGCCCATGAGCCCCCACGCCTACTCCGAGGATCAGCTGGTCGAGCAACCGGCGATCGCCCTCTTTGGCGAAATGGGGTGGAAGACGGTGAGGGCCGATGAGGAGTCCTTCGGGCCGATCGGTACTCTCCAGCGTGAAACAAAGAGCGAGGTAGTATTAGCCACACCTCTGAGGGGCGCCCTCACAAAGCTGAACCCATCCCTCCCGGCCGAGGCGATCGACTCCGCCGTGGTCGCCCTGACCCGTGACCGCTCGGCGATGAGTCTGGAGGCGGCCAATCAGGAGATCTATGAGCTACTGAAGCAGGGTATCACGGTCTCCGTCCCGGATCGGGAGCGGGGAGGGCAGAAGATGGAGCGTCTGCGGGTGATCGACTGGGAGCATCCGGAGAATAATGATTTCCTGCTGGTGAGCCAGCTGAGTATCACGGGCCAGCTCTACACCTGCCGTCCCGATCTGGTCGGCTTCGTGAATGGACTTCCCTTGGTGGTGATCGAGTTTAAGAAGCCGGGAGTCCCGGCTCGGGTGGCTTTTGACGAGAATCTGACCCACTACAAGAGGGAGATCCCATCGCTCTTCTGGTATAATGCATTCCTGATCGCCTCCAATGGCACGGAGAGCAGGGTTGGATCGCTGACCGCTGACTGGGGACGTTTCTTCGAGTGGAAGCGGATCGAGCGCGAGGATGAACCGCGTCGGGTCTCGCTGGAGGTCATGCTCCGTGGAACATGCGATCCGAGGCGTCTGCTCGATCTGGTGGAGAACTTCACGCTCTTCTCGAAGCATAAGTCGGGGTTGGTGAAGATCATCGGGCAGAATCACCAGTTCCTCGGGGTGAACAATGCCATCACCTCGATGCTCGCGGCCCGGGCAATGGGGCATGGTCGAGGTGGGGTCTTCTGGCAGACGCAGGGGAGCGGGAAGAGCTTCTCGATGGTCTTCTTTGCCCAGAAGGTGCTGCGCAAGGTCGCGGGGAACTGGTCCTTTGTCGTGGTGACGGATCGCGTGGAGCTGGATGAGCAGATCGCCACCACGTTCAAGGCGACGGGTGCCGTCACCGAGGCGGAGGGGGATATGTGCCATGCCGGGAGTGGGTCCGAGCTGAGGGAGCTGCTCCGGGGGAATCACCGCTATGTCTTCACGCTGATCCAGAAGTTCCAAACTCCCGAGGTGCTCTGCGACCGCTCTGACGTGATCGTGCTGACCGATGAGGCACATCGGAGCCAATACGACACGCTGGCCCTCAACATGCGTGCTGCCTTGCCGAAGGCGCTCTTCCTGGCCTTCACCGGTACGCCTCTGATCGCGGGGGAGGAGCGGACGAAGGAGGTCTTCGGCGACTATGTCTCGATCTATGACTTCCAGCAGTCGGTGGAGGACGGGGCGACGGTGCCCCTCTTCTACGAGAACCGGACGCCTGAACTCCAACTGGTGAATCCCGATCTGAACGATCAGATCTATGACCTGATCGAGGAGGCGCAACTCAACCCCGAGCAGGAGGCCAAGCTGGAACGGGATCTCAACCGCCAATACCACATCATCACCCGCGATGACCGTCTGGAGACGGTGGCCAAGGATATCGTGAATCATTTCCTTGGCCGTGGATTCCAAGGGAAGGCGATGGTGGTCTCCATTGACAAGGCGACCGCACTCCGGATGCATGCGAAGGTTTGCCGTCTATGGGATGAGGAGATAGTCAGGGTAAGCAAGGATTTAGCAGGATATCAGCTAGATCCCGAGATAACGGCCGAACTCGAAGCGCGTCTGAAGATTCTACAGGAAACCGACATGGCGGTGATCGTGTCGCCGGGGCAGAACGAGATCGATCAGATGCAGAAGCTCGGTCTCGATATCCGTCCCCATCGCGAGCGGATGAACGCCGAAGAGCTGGATGAGAAGTTCAAGGAGACGGAGGATCCTCTCCGGCTGGTCTTTGTCTGCGCGATGTGGCTGACCGGCTTCGACGCCCCGAGCTGCTCGACTATCTACCTCGACAAGCCGATGCGGAATCACACGCTCATGCAGACAATCGCACGAGCGAACCGGGTCTTCCCCGGCAAGCACAGTGGTCTGATCGTGGATTACGCCAACGTCTTTGCCTCACTGGAGAAAGCGCTCGCGGTCTATGGCGCAGGGCAGGGGGGAGTCACCCCAGTCCGCAATAAGGAGCAACTGATCGCCGACCTGAGGAAAGCGATCGATGAAGCGACTCAATTCTGCGCCAGTAAGCGAGTGAATCTATCTGTTATCGAGGAGGCACCACCGAAGACGATGGAGCGTCTGAATCTGTTGAGCGAAGCGGTGAATGCTCTGATCTCGCCCGATCCTCTGCGGAAGGAGTTTCTAGCGCATGATCGGATTGTCCGGACTCTGTATGATGCCGTGAAGCCGAGTCCGGAGGTGCTTGACCATACACCCCGAGTGAGCTGCCTTGTGGCGATTGCAGAGGCAATCAAGTCCCAGCTCAATCCCAACCCGCCCGATGTTTCCGTGGTCATGGGGCGGATCAATGAGCTGCTCGACCAGTCAATCGAGGGTGTGGAGATGGCGGCGAAGCCACTCCCTCTGCTGGATCTTAGCAAGATTGATTTCGCGGCACTGGCCAAGCGCTTTAAGAATTCCAAAAAGAAGAATATCGAACTGGAAGCCCTGAAGGCTTCGGTGAAGGCATTGCTCGACCGCCTGATCGCGATGAATCGCACCCGGACCAACTACACGGAGAAGTTCGAGGAGCTGATCGAGGCCTACAACAATGGGAGCAAGACCATTGAGCAACTGTATCAGGAACTTCTGGAGTTAAGCCGAAACCTGTCTGAGGAGGAGGCCCGGCATGTTCGGGAAAATCTTACCGAGGAGGAGCTGACCGTCTTTGATCTCCTGACCCGTCCCGGACCCGAGCTGTCCACTGATGAAAAGGAAGAGGTCAAGAAGGTGGCCCGCCTTCTCCATCAGAGACTCCAACGCCTGATTACTTTCAACTGGCGGCAGACGATACAGGCCCGAGCTCTCGTCAAGAACGCCATCGAGGAGACCCTTGATGAGGGGCTTCCCCGCGCCTACGCCCCCGAACTCTACAAAAACAAATGCGGAGTTGTCTTCGAGCACGTCTATGAGACCTACTCGGAAGAGAAGGCTAGGGCTTAAAGCTGATTCTACAGAGGATTGGAATTTTGGATGCAGCGCCAGGCGTGCGAGGGAGGGCGTAGTAATCCTACGCCGACCGATCAACAACACCGCGCGGCGCCAAAATCCCAATCCGCTACATCAACTGCGCTCCCATTTCGGCTAGGGGACTCCTCTCGCCCTTGGTGAGTGAGATGTGGGCGGTGAGTTTATTGCCACGCATCTTGTTGCGGGTATGGACGAGGCCGTTGGAGCGCCTGTCCACATACGGGTTGTCGATCTGGGCGGGGTCGCCGACCATGACGAGCTTGGATCCGCGTGACATGCGGGTGACGACGGTCTTGGCCTCAAGCGGGGTGAGTTGCTGGGCCTCGTCGAGGACGAAGAAGCGGTTCGGGATGGAGCGGCCTCGGATGTAGCAGAGGGCCTCGATCTCGAGTAGGCCTCGCTGCATGAGCTGTTCGTAGGGCTTGAGCGGTTTCTGCTGGCCGGGTGTTCCTGCATCCTGCTGCTGGGTCACCTGTTTCTTCTGCTTCTTGCGCTCGGAGGCGTGCCGGCCGTTCTCCCCGGAGTGAGGATTGGCGGGGAGGAGGACCTCGAAGGCGTCGTAGATGGACTGGAGCCAGGGGTGGAGCTTCTCCTCGAGGCTGCCGGGTAGGAAGCCGAGGGTGTCTCCCATGGCCACGACGGGGCGGCTGACGGTCATGCCGTTGTAGGCTTTCTGTCCGGTGAGGTAGAGCCCTGCGCCGACGGCGGTGAGGGTCTTTCCAGTGCCCGCCTGGCCGTAGCAGGTGATGAGCGCGATCTCGGGATCGAGGAGGGCGTCGAGGAAGCAGAGTTGGCCGAGGTTCGCAGGGCGGAGCTCGATGCCGCGCGGCATCTGGAGGGTTGTGGGAACCTTGAGCCGCTGGAAGTGGCCCCCTCCCATGTGGCGGGCGGGCATGAGCTTCTGCTCGGAGGCGGCGAGGAGGACATACTCGTTGATCTCAAGCTCCCCGGTGCGGCTCGCCTCAAGGTCGATGCTGAGGGAGCTTCCGAAGCGCTGGAGCTCGTGGGCCTCGACGATGATGCGACGGATCTCTCCTTCCTCGGCATCCTCGGCGGAGACCTTGTCATTGAGGTAATCCTGGCAGGTGATGCCTACGGCCATCGCTTTCAGCTGCATGTTCAGATCCTTGGTGACAAGGATGCAGGGGGTGCCTTCCTTCTCCATCTCCTGAACGGCGAGGCAGGCGGCCATGATCCGGTGATCGACGGGCTCGCGATCGGGGAAGATCTTGGCGAACCGGCGCATGGCGGGGGAGGGCTTCTCCCTGCGCATGGCGTCGTTCATGAAGATGCGGACGGTGCCGCCCCCGGCGGTCTTCACGCCGCGTGTCACTTTTTTCGTCTCGTGGTCGAAGATCTGGGTGAGGAAGCGGTGGATGGTGCGGGCGTTGGCGCCACGCTCGGTCTGCTCGTTCTTGAACCGGTCCAGCTCGGAGAGGACCTCGACGGGGATGAAGAGATGGTTGTTGTCGAAGCGGTTGAGGCAGTGCGGGTCGTGCAGGAGGACGTTGGTATCGAGCACGAAGTTCTTCACCTGGCCGGCAACCGCTCCTCGACTCGACCTCGTCGGGGTGGGAAAGAAAAGGTTCTGTTCCTCGGAGGTTTCCAGCGGGGTGGTTCGGTGCATGGTTCGGGTCAGGTGTTAAGGTTGGGGTGACTTAGAGACTGTCTGAAAACTCGGGAGAGCCGCGTTGGCGAGGATTTTTCCGTTGGCCAAGAAGGGAGGACGGCGGCAATACCCGTGCGGTCTTGTCCCATCCGATCCGACACTGGCCAAAGGGAAAAGCCACCCAACCCTTCGGGCAAGAGCAAGGGACGCTGTCTGGCTGCGTTCCCTGCTCGGTCAAAGCCCGCTGCGGGGATTCTCCCTCGCAGGTGCCTGACCATCCAGACACCCCTTGCTCTCGCGCGGCATTCCCCAGTTTTCAGACAGTCTCTTAAAGGAAGCGCTAGGGCTTCCCTAAACGAACCCCTCCAAGGGAGAGGCCGAAAGGGGAACATGGCAGTTGAATCAGTAAGCCGTGAAGACAAGGGGCCGGCACCGGTGAGCCCTACCGGAGTTTCAAACCGCACCGAATCGCAGTGGCGACGGGTTCGAGTCAAGATGAGCGGATATTCACAGGTTATTCACAGACTCCACAACAGAAAAAACGCGCCTTTTTCGACATGGATCGCAAGTGGTTGGAGGAAAGGGGAAAAGGCAAAAGTGAAAGGGGGGCGAACTGCCCAACAAGCTTCAGCCTTCAGTCTAAAAGTCTTCAGCCTGAAAGCCTCACCCCTTCCGCTTTTCCTTAGCCCATGACGCTGACGACCCAGCCGACGGTGGCTCCGTAGATCATGTGGGCAGCCAGTTGAGCCAACCCTGTTTCCAATCCTTTCTCGTGATAGCCCGCAACGGGGTGGTGTTCCATGATCATGATGCTCACGAGCAGCATGATGATCACCCCGTGCAGGCACCCGAGGAGAAGCCCCGTCATGGTATTGAAGGGAAGGCGGGAGAGATTGAGAAAGCCCGCATACAGAAAGGCAAAGAGGATGCCCATGCCGAGATGTAGGACTAACCCGTTCCCGAAAACCCGCTCCTTCCTGCCGGTCATGAGTGACCCAACGGCGCGGATGACATCGATCTTGCCCCACTCCATCCAGCGCGGAATGAGCAGGAAGCAGGTCATTACGGCGGTTCCGGAAAGACCTCCCATCAGCAGGGGAAACCATGACTTCATGAATCACGCTACGGCGGGAGATCCGCCGCGCAAGGAAGAGGGGTGTAAGCATTACCCCTATCTCATTACCTTTAGCCTTCAGTCTTCGGACTTAAGCCTTTAGTCTCTCCCGATGCATTCTTTCCGCTATGTCGATGGCTCGCTCAAGTGCGAGGGTGTGGATCTCGATTCCGTGGCTTCCGAGGTGGGGACTCCCGCCTACGTCTATTCGGCCGAGACGATTAGGAATAATTTCCGCCGACTCGATGCGGCGCTCTCGCCGCTCGGCGACCGAATGATCTGCTATGCCATGAAGGCGAACAGCAATCTCTCCGTGCTGAACCTGCTCGCAAAGGAAGGTTCGGGATTCGACATCGTCTCGGGCGGCGAACTCTTCCGGGTCCTCAAGGCGGGGGGGCGCGCCGACCGGTGCACCTTTGCAGGTGTCGGCAAGACGGCGGGGGATATCGACTTCGCCCTGCGCCAGGGGATCTACAGCTTCAATGTCGAGTCGGAGGAGGAGCTCGAGCGCATCAACGAGGTGGCCGGCAAGGTGGGCCTCGTGGCTCCGATCGCCGTCCGCGTGAATCCCGACGTCGACGCCCCGACCCACAAGTACATCTCCACGGGCAAGAGCAAGAACAAGTTCGGCATCGGCCTCGACCGCGCCGCCGCAGTCTACGAGCGCGCCGAATCGCTCCCGCATATCAGGATCCGGGGTCTCCAGACCCACATCGGCTCCCAGATCCTGAAGGCCCCTCCCTTTGCGGAAGCGGTCCGCAAGCTTACTCCGCTTGTCCTCGAGTTGAAGGCGAAGCACGGGCTGGAGTTCTTCAGTGTCGGGGGCGGTGTAGGCATCGTCTACCGCGGTGCACTTGCCAGCGGTGACGCCGCCTGGTGGAAGGGAAGCGGCGAGGAGACCTTGGAGCTTGATGGTGAACGTTTGGCCCCCGAGGTCTATGCCGCCGAGGTGATCGATCCGCTCAAGGCTCTCGGGCTCCGCATCCTTTTCGAGCCCGGTCGCTTCATCGTCGGCAACGCCGGGGTCCTGCTTACGTCTGTGCTCTACCGCAAGTCCACCCCGACCAAGAATTTCGTGATCGTCGACGCCGGCATGAACGACCTGATCCGTCCCGCCCTCTACGAGGGGCACCATGAGATCGAGCCGCTGCACCAGCCCAAGGATGCCACGCTCGAGAAGGTCGATGTCGTCGGTCCGGTCTGCGAGAGCGGTGATTTCTTCGCACAGGACCGCGAGATTCCCGTGCTTGCTCCCGGCGACCGCATCGCGCTGATGAGTTCCGGTGCCTACGGCTTCGTCATGGCATCGACCTATAACGCCCGTCCGCTTCTTCCCGAAGTGCTGGTGGAGGGCGAGAAGGCCACGGTCGTCCGCGTGCGCCAGACCTGGGATGATCTCATCCGTGGGGAAAAGGTGCCTGGGTAAGGATGGGGTAAAGGAACCGCTCAGCGGTTCCCAAAGGAGAATGAAAAATGAAAAAGAGCTGAACTCCTGATATTCAGTTGTTCAGTTTCATTGGGCCGACCTTTTCGCCGGTTGGCCTGAATTACGGTTGTGCGGGAGTCTGTATGGGAGCTGTTGGTGGTGCTGCGGCAGCATTTGTCACGGTATCGGTAGGGGGAGTGGTCGGGTTGGAGGAGGCCGCTTGAGCCGTTGCCGGGGGAAGCGGTGTACCCGAAGTATTGGTCAACATTCCGCGTGCGGTCGTGATCCAATCATTCACGGAATGATTGGAGGGGTAGGTGCGGATAAGCGTCATCAATTCGTTCAAGCCGCGGTTGGGTTGGCCGATGGCGGCTGTGTCCTTGAGTTTCAAAAAGATGAGTTCCGGAAGGCGTTCGTTACGGAATGTCTCGGCTTTTTGCGGGGAATCCCCTGAGTTCGCAACAGCCGACTCGGCATTGATCTGGAAGTCCCAGGCGCCGGGCAACCGCGGGTCATTGGTTCCGCGAAGAGGAGTTTTCACATTCTTATCGATGATGCCGGCAAAGTTACCCGCCGATCCCTCAAAATCCTTTCCCTCCGGCAGAAGGTCGCTGATCTGGAACCACTCGACCACGGCGCAGTTGCGAATCGGTTGCTTGATGAGAGCTGAGGCTTCCGGGATCACTTTGTCCGAAGAGGGCGGGGGTGCCTGCATCCCCCGGTTGGATTTCTGGGCCGAGGAAGACGTTTGGGGTTCCTCAAGAAAATGGAGCTCTTGGAGGGATTTCAGATAGGCAAGGCTCTCGGGGACCTGCGTCAGGGCCGTTTTCTGATCCGAGCGCTGAAGAGCCAGGAGGAGGTAGCGGAGTTGAAGTTGGGCGGCGTTTTGAAAGGAGGCATGGCGAAGGCAATCCTGGTTCTTCTGGCGCCAATCGATGAATTCCGGATGCTTCTCCCGGTATCTCGTGTTGTCCAATGCATTGAGATATAACTCCACGGCCGCGCCTCCGGAGGAGCTTGCGGACTGGACGCGGGAAATGGCCTCGGCCCGGCGCTTCCGGACATTGGCCTCCGAGCCGGAGGTGATCTTGTCGAGTTCCTGCAGAATCGCGGTTTTATTCTGCGGTGCCGGGAGATCCTGTGCCGTGACGCGTGAGGCGGGAGCAAGAATGATGCTGAGGAGCGAGGCGATGTACGCGGGTGGTGGCAATTTCATCGGGAGAGAGGTGTTTGGGGATTTGTGCGGGATCGGAGTATATGCACCGTGATCTCGGGCCGGCAATGGAAGCGCGCTGCCACGCCGGCCGATCCGCTACCGCGTGAGGTGTAGCCGATCATCCCGGCTTCACGCCAGGATCCGGCGATGTGCTCCCTGCGGCATCCTGGAGCATTGCGGTAGATAGGGAAGCCTCCCGGGGCGCAGATCTGGCCACCATGCGTGTGGCCGCTGAGGTGGAGGCTGTAACCGAGCTTGGCCGCCTCCCGATAGGTCTCGGGCGAATGGGAAAGCAGGATGGCGGGCTCCTGCTCGGGGATGGTCGCCCTCGCCAGTTTCAGATCGTGTGTGCGGAAGAAATGGGGATCGTCGACTCCGGAGATCCAGAGACGCTTTCCCCCGCGCTCGATGGAGACCGATTCGTTCAGTAGGAAGGGAAGTCCCGCCTCCTCGAGGGGGTAGACCTTTTCCAGGAAGTCGTGGTTGCCAAGGATGGCGAAGCGTACTGGATGAAGTGACGGGAGAAATCGGAGCATCTCGGCCAGAGAGCGGTCGAACGGTGCGCGCACATCGTTGTGGTAGTCGCCAGTCAGGACAACTGCGTCGTGCGGGGTGGAGGCCATCCCTTCCCTGATCCGTTCCATCACGCGTGTGTCGAGATCGCAATGGAGGTCGGCGAGTTGGAGCAGGCGGAATCCCTCAAAGGGAGAGGGTAGCCCCGGTATCACCACGTCGTGTTCCACAACCTGCAGGTCGAGGATGTTCCGGAGGCCGCGTTCACTCAGTCCGCAGGCCGCGACAACTGCGGCAACGCAGGCATTCACGGAGAAAAAACGCTCCAGCGCAAAGGGGCCGAGGCCCTGAGCCACCTTCCTCCGGACAAGGCGGTCCTGAAGATGGAGGCGGCGGAGCGTCCGCTCCTCACCCAGTCGCTCCCTGATTCGATCGGGGATGGTGTTGGTCAAAGAGGGCATCGAAAGAAGATAAGGCAGAGCCGCAAAAATTGCTAATCAGGATCCGGCGGGGATGAACAAAGGCAAAAGGCAAAAGGAAGAATGAAAAACAGGGCGCCTCGCTGATTGTAGTGGGTTGATTGATCAATACGTATTTCAGGCAACGGGCGCAAAGGTCGCCATGGTAGGACCAAAGAGAGGCACTCGCTGGAACGGAAGAGAGGGCTAAATCGGTGTTTTTTGTAAGCTCCTGAAAAGCGGCCTCGTCAAAAAATCAGCGTCGAGTGACTCCTCGTTGCGAGCGGTGCGTTCTTTGCGTGAAGATCACTCTGTTTCTTTGCCGAAACATTAAAATTGCGGGAAGCCCCCAAAAAAGGCAGCCCGGTCGGGTTTTCGAGTCCTCCCCCGAGATCTCGAGATTTTTTGCGACCGGGCTGCAACCACAAACCGCATCGATTAAAGCACAGGCTATGCCAACTCTTTACGCCTGCTGAAACGGCTTGGGCAGGACATCGACTTCATTTTCGTGCTCAAAGATCGCCACACGACCCTTCTTACGGCTAAAAAGTGACCATCAACCGATGAGCACGGACGATCTTTTCACCATGGCTGAGCAGGCCGGTTCCGATGCCCGATCCTTGGCGGCGAGGAGTGAGGAGCTCCGTCGCCAGATCGCCCATCACGACCGTCTCTACTACGAGAAGGCCAAGCCGGAGATCTCCGACCGCGAGTACGACGCCCTCTATCGGCAACTGGTTGATCTGGAGCGGACCCATCCGGAACTGCTCGCCCCCGACTCGCCGACCCAGAAGGTTGGAGGGAGGCCGCAGGGTACCTTTGCCCAGGTTTCGCATCTCGTGCCGATGCAGAGCCTCGACAACACCTACTCCGAGGAGGAGGTCGCCGACTTCGTGGAGCGCCTCCGGCGCCTTCTCCCCGGCGATGAGATTCCGATGACGATCGAGCCGAAGGTGGACGGTGTGGCGATCGCCCTCCTCTACGAGAACGGGCGCCTCACCCGTGCCGCGACACGTGGTGACGGCACCACCGGTGACGAGGTGACTCGCAATATCCGCACCATCGGCGTCATCCCTGCAACCCTGAGGGGCAAGGCGCCGCGGATCCTGGAGGTGCGGGGCGAGGTCTATCTGCCGAAGGAGACCTTTGCCCGGATCAATGCCGAGCGTGACGAGCTGGGGTTGCCGGTCTTTGCCAATCCTCGCAATGCCGCGGCCGGCACGCTCAAGCAACTGGATCCCAATATCGTCGCCGAACGGAAGCTTTCGGCGGTCTTCTACGGCTACGGGGCTGTGGAGCCCCCCTCCGCGCTGCCGGAGCGGATGGAGGAGTTCTTTGGCCAACTGAAGGCGTGGGGACTCCCCGTGAATCCCAGACACTGGACAGCGCGCGATGCTGACGGGGTGATGAAGGCGATCAGCGAACTCGGGGAGATTCGCCGCGGCTTTCCCTTCGAGACCGACGGTGCCGTCATCAAGGCGGATCTCATAGCCCAGCACGCGCGACTCGGTTCCACGAGCAAGGCCCCCCGGTGGGCCATCGCCTACAAGTACGAGCCGGAGCAGGCAAAGACCCGCCTGCTGGACATCACCGTCCAGGTGGGCCGCAGCGGAGTGCTCACACCGGTGGCCGAACTGGAGCCTGTCTTTGTGGCCGGCAGCACGGTCTCCCGCGCCACCCTCCACAATGAGGAGGAGATCGCGCGCAAGGATCTGAGGATCGGCGACCGGGTGCTCATCGAGAAAGCGGGCGATGTCATCCCGGCGGTCGTGAAGGTGCTGGCGGAGGAACGCAACGGTTCCGAAAAAGTCTTCCACATGCCCAAGCACTGCCCCGTCTGCTCGGCCCCCGTGACCCGCGAGGAGGGGGAGGTGGCCGTGCGGTGTGCCAATCCCGGGTGCCCCGCCCAGGTGCGCCGCCGGATCGAGTATTTTGCGGGCCGTTCCTCTATGGACATCGCCGGTCTGGGCGAGGCGGTCGTTTCGCAACTCTGCGATGCGGGTTTGCTCCATGATGTCGCGGGTCTCTATGAACTACGCGCGGAACAACTCCTGCCGCTGGAGCGGATGGGGGAGAAGAGTGTCGAGAATCTCCTGGCCGCCATCGCCGCGAGCAAGGAGCAGCCCCTTTGGCGGCTCCTGGCGGCGCTGGGCATTCCCCATGTCGGCGTCACCGTGGCCCGGACGCTGGCCTCCTCGTATGGAACGATCGACCGACTCGCTGCCGCCTCGGTGGAGGAGTTGTGCGGGGTTGAGGAGATCGGGGAGATCATGGCCAATGCCATCCACGGATGGTTCCGTGACCACGATGTCATCACCCTTCTCGGAAAGCTCCGCGCGGCTGGCCTGAACTTCGGCGAGCGCGACGCGCAGAGCGCCGCCCCGGCGGCCGACGGCCCGCTCAAGGGAACCATCTGGGTGCTGACGGGGACGCTCTCCATCCCCCGCGAGGAAGCCGCCGAGATGATCCGCGCCAAAGGGGGCAGGGTCTCCGGTTCCGTCAGCGCCAAGACCACCTACCTGCTGGCCGGTGAGGAGGCCGGTAGTAAACTCGACAAGGCTCAGAAACTCGGGGTCAAGGTTTTGAACGAGGAGGAATTCCGAAAACTGATTGAAGAAAATCACAGGGATGAAGGGGATTAAGGAGATGGCCGATTGACTGCAGTTTGGAACGATCCCTTCCATCCCCTTCATCCCTGTGAAATCTTTGTACCCCGCAGCAAGAAACTGAACTCTTACGTGATGCCGACTTACGGCCGCTTCGATCTGGCTATCGCCCGGGGGGAGGTATCGCGCGTGTGGGATGAGGAGGGGAAGGAATTCTTCGATTTCGGCGCGGCGTTGACAGTGGAGTTGACTCCGTTTACTTCAGTTCGCCGATGAACACCTTTCCCTTTCCCTCCGAGCCAACCGAAAAGCAGAATGCCATCGAAGGGGCCATCGGCCGTTGGTTGCTCGTCGGTATTCCCGTGATCCTGATCGGACACCTGCTCGGCGCTCTCGCGTTGGTCGCCGCCCTGATGTCCGCCAACTTCAATATCCTGAGTTGGGTGGAGTGACTGAGGTGGGCAATCGGTGATAGGGAATGGGTGATTGGGAATGGGTGATTGGGAATGAACGGTTAGGGTCTCCTTGCTCCCTATAACCCATATCCTACTCACTATCCCCCACCCGTCGCTGAGCGACGGCTACGGCTCCGGATGGTCGTCTCCCGTGGTGCGCGCCCCGATCTGCCGGTGGTTGATGTAGGCGTGTCCCTGCACATGGGCCATCGCCGCGCAGAGGCATCCTCCGAGGATGATGATGACGCCGGCCATGTAGACCCAGAGCAGTAGGAACATCATGCTTCCCATGGTGCCGTAGATGGCGCCGTAGTTCACAAGCTTCGGAACGATGTGCACGAAGAAGGCCTGACCCAACTGCAGAAGGATTGCGACCGTCAGCGCGGGGATCCAGATCTGGGGGAGGGTGATCCTGTGGCGCGGGGCGAGCTTGTAGAGAACAGCGAAGCAGTAGAAGAGGACGAGTGTGCCGCCGATGCAGCGGCTGATATCGACGAAGGCGAGGACCCGGCCGAGGTCGAGGAGCGGGAAGTGATCGTTGAGGAAGTCCTCCAGCAGCCGCAGGATCCTGGCAACCCCCTGCAGGATGGCGGGCACCACGGTTCCGATGAGCAGGGCCCCGGTCATGGCTAGGATCATGGCGAGATTCTTCAGCGGCATCTGCCACCAAGGGAGGCGGCGCGTGCCCCAGGCGTGGTTGATCGAGAGAACCAGCGCGTGGAAGAACTGCAGCGAGGCCCAGGTCAGGATTAGGAGCGAGACGATGCTGACGCCGCCGCGCGCCTTCTCCAACCCGTGCACCATGCTCCAGAGCAGCTCCTGCTGATCATCCCCCATCGGTACAAAGCGGTGGATCGTCTCGAACACCGAGTCGGCCGGGAAGATGTAGGAGCCGAGCGTCAGCAGCAGTGCCACGAGCGGCACCAGGGAGAAGAGGGCGTAGTAGGCGAAGGCGGCGGCGCTCTGTTCGCCGTTGATGCGTGAGTAGATCGTGAAGGTCTCCCGCACGAGCCTCCAGAGGAAGTGGAACCGTTGTCTCAATCGCTGCATCTCCACGTCGTCGGTTCCTGAGCGTTGCTACGGGCTGAGCCGCTCGATGAGCCAGTCTCCTCCCCGCGCGGACTCCGCGCCGACGGGACGACGGTAGCGGAAGCGGTCATGGAGGCGGTTGGACCGTCCCTGCCAGAACTCGATGGTCGCGGGAACCACCTGATAACCGCTCCAGAACTCCGGCGCGGGGACATCTCCCGAGGCGAATTGCCGATCCAGTTCCTCCGCGCGTCGGTCGAGCGTCTCGCGGTCGGGGAGCACTTCGCTCTGCCGGGAGGCCCAGGCACCGATCCGGCTTCCGCGCGGACGGCTGGCGAAATAGGCTTCCGTCTCTGCGCGCGGGAGGAGGGAGGCCCTCCCGTTGATCTGGATCTGGCGCTCGAGCGGTTCCCAGTAAAAGAGTAGCGAGACCGAGCCGTTGGAGCCGATCTGGGCGGCCTTGCGACTTCCCGTATTGGTGAAGAAGCGGAACCCCTTGTCATCGTAGCCCTTCAGCAGCACCACGCGGGAGGAGACATCCCCTTGGGCCGAGGCGGTGGAGAGGACCATGGCGGTCGGTTCCAGGATGTTCGGGCAGGCGGCGGCCTCGTCGATCCAGTGGTGAAAAAGCACCAGGGGATCGGCGGGCAGGTCGGCGCGCCGCAACTCCGCGTGGAGGTAATCGCGCCGAAACGAGGCGACATCGAGGAAGTCGGGTTTCTCGTTCTTGGTCACCGCGGCATCATGCAGCAGGCACCCCCTCGGAGGCACCCCTAAAATTGGTTGTAAAATTGCTTTTGACAGAAGAACGCGGGCGAATCATTCTTTCTGTCCGCTTTTTTCAGGAAAGCATCGTTGCGTCGCGTCCCCATGAAACGGATGCCGCTTCGGTTGGAGCTTTCAAGAAGTCTGCGGAATCGACCCGGCCCGCCCTGGTCTCTGTTCTTTCAATAACTTGGCCGGTCTTCGGACCGGACAGGCCCATGTAGCTCAGTTGGTAGAGCACGTCCTTGGTAAGGACGAGGTCACCGGTTCAATCCCGGTCATGGGCTCCAGAGGAACGAATCACCAAACAAAAAACAACCACCAGCACCACCCACCCATATGGCAAAAGAAGCCTTCAAACGCGAAAAAGATCACGTGAACATCGGCACGATCGGCCACGTTGATCACGGCAAGACCACCCTCACCGCCGCCATCACCACCGTGCTGGCCAAGACCGGCAAGGCCCAGGCCCGCGCCTACGACCAGATCGACGCGGCTCCCGAGGAAAAGGCCCGCGGTATCACCATTTCCACCGCCCACGTCGAGTACGAGAGCGAGAAGCGCCACTACGCGCACGTCGACTGCCCGGGACACGCCGACTACGTCAAGAACATGATCACCGGCGCCGCCCAGATGGACGGTGGCATCCTTGTCGTCAGCGCCGCTGACGGTCCGATGCCCCAGACCCGTGAGCACATCCTGCTCGCCCGTCAGGTCGGAGTTCCTTCCCTCGTCGTCTTCATGAACAAGGTCGACCTCGTAGACGATCCGGAGCTCCTCGACCTCGTCGAGATGGAGATCCGCGATCTCCTTAAGAGCTACGACTTCCCAGGTGACGAGATTCCTATCGTCAAGGGCAGCGCCAAGAAGGCCCTCGAGGGAGATCCCGAGCAGGAGAAGAACATCCTCGCCCTCATCGAGGCCGTTGATAACTACATCCCGATGCCTGAGCGTCCGAAGGATCAGCCCTTCCTCCTCCCCGTCGAGGACGTGTTCAATATCGAAGGTCGCGGCACCGTGGCCACCGGCCGTGTCGAGCGTGGTATCCTCAAGAAGGGTGAGGAAGTCGAGATCATCGGTCTCCGCGACACCCAGAAGACCACCGTCACCGACATCGAGATGTTCCGCAAGCTCCTCGACACCGCGGAGGCCGGCGACAACGTCGGAATCCTTCTGCGCGGCGTCAAGAAGGACGACATCGAGCGCGGTCAGGTCATCGCCAAGCCCGGTTCGATCAAGCCCCACAAGAAGTTCAAGGCAGAGGTCTACGTTCTGAGCAAGGAGGAAGGCGGACGCCACACTCCTTTCTTCGCGAACTACCGCCCTCAGTTCTACTTCCGCACGACCGACGTCACCGGCACCGTCACCCTCCCCGAGGGAGTGGAGATGGTCATGCCCGGCGACAACGTCGCCATCACGGTCGAGCTCATCACTCCGATCGCCATGGAGAAGACCATCCGCTTCGCCATCCGTGAGGGTGGACGCACCGTCGGTGCGGGTCGTGTTTCCGAGATCATCGAATAACACATATCCCGAGCCTAGGCCAGTAGCTCAATTGGTAGAGTAGCGGTCTCCAAAACCGTTTGTTGGGGGTTCGAGTCCCTCCTGGCCTGCTCTGCATCCTTCGCCCATTCCAAAATTCATATGAAAATCGCACGCTACATCGGCGAGGTTCGCGCGGAATTGGCGAAGGTGCAGTGGCCCTGGGACGACAGCGAGCGCGGATTCCGGAAGTACAAGGAGCTCTGGGATTCCACCATGGTCGTCATCATTGCCATGCTACTCGTCGGCGGTTACATCTCCTTTTTCGATTTCATCAACATCAACGTGGTCGGCTGGTTGACCAAGCCTTAAAAGCCCCGAAGCCGCACCTTAGTTTCCCCAATTTTTCATCCCATGGCACTAGCCCCGAAAGACCAGTGGTTCGTTGTTCATGTCCTCTCCGGACAGGAACAGAAAGTCCACGACAACATCGTCAAACGCATCAAGACCGAGGAGGTCGGCGATCACGTCTTCGAGGTGCTCATCCCCACCGAGCGCGTTCAGGAGATTAAGCGCGGCAAGAAGACCGAGACCACCCGGAAGTTCTTTCCTGGGTACCTCATCGTCAACATGCACCTCCTCGATGAGAACAACGAACTCATCGACAAGACCTGGTACTTTATCAAGGACACCAACGGCGTCATCGGATTCGCCGGCACCAAGGACAAGCCCATCCCGATGCGCAAGAAGGAAGTCGAGGGAATGCTCGCCCAGATGAAGGAGCGCGAGGATACCGTCACTTCCAAGATCTCCTACGAGGTCGGTGACAAGGTCAAGGTGGCCGACGGCCCCTTCCAGAACCAGCAGGGCATCGTCGAGGAAGTCGACCCCGAACGCGGCAAACTCCGCGTCTCGGTCAGCATCTTCGGACGCGACACGCCGGTGGAACTGGAATACTGGCAGGTCGAAAAAGCCTAGTGGCGGGGGCTTTTTGCCCCGGCCTGCGTTCTCGTCCCTCGCGCTATGTTTCATATAGCGCTTCAGTCCTCGGGCCTTGACCGGGACTAAAAATCCCCTCGCCACTTTAACTTGGGGCCTCGGGCGGATTGCGGCGTTATTGCTCACTTGCGGTATGAGGATATACCGCAGCGCTCGCATGCCTGGCACTCCATCCCAAATACACTCGTCATATTCATTGATGTTGGATTTTGGCGCGGGGCGTTGTTGCCCTGCGCTTGCAGCATGCCTCATACAGCTGTGCTTGGGCGTCTAGCCCCGCATCCAAACTTCTTACGCCCTACTATCATCAGAGGATTCGGTCTTCGGACCCTGTTCAAGGCCAAAATACCATCGTCTCTATCTTCTGATGCTGCGGTGCAATCACGCCTAAAGGGCTTTTGGCTTGCGGCTTTGTTGCCGCTCGTTCGCCGTAGTTTTACTGCGGGTTCACTCTCCCGCCTAGCTGTTCATCCAAATTGCCTGACCCAACGGGAAGAGGGGAGGCGCGTTCTGTGAAAGACTTGCCAAGGAGTTGGGCATTTCGGTGAAGGAATCGGATCTCTGTCACCAAATCACCAAGTGGGGCTTCTGTCCCGAACTCCGAAGTTAAGCGGAGCGATCTTAAAAAATCTACTGACCCCAAAGAAGTCGCGCCGATTCACGCCTGTATCAATCGATAAGCCCTCGAAATCACCTGAACTGCTATCTGCCATCATCTTACGTCAATTGAATCGCTCATTACCATGAGACTAGCC
Organism: Spartobacteria bacterium; assembly: GCA_947482345.1. Lineage (GTDB taxonomy): Bacteria > Verrucomicrobiota > Verrucomicrobiia > Chthoniobacterales > UBA6821 > UBA6821. The sequence continues at coordinate 10,965 of CANKJN010000007.1, read as the reverse complement.
ACTCGCTGCACTCGGACAATCTTCGTCACTCTAACCTGCTCATCCCTTTCGCGGGTTGCATCTCTTTCATCCTCGAAGTTTGGGTTAATTGCTTTTCATCGATTTTCATCTTGTCCCTCCGCCTCTTAAGCCCGATTTTCCATTCTTTATGAAAGCCGTCGTTACCGTCATGCCGAAACCCGCCATCCTTGACCCGGCCGGAGTGGCCGCAGGCCGCGCCATGGAGCACCTGGGCCTCAAGGGAGTCCGCTCCGTCCGCATCGGCAAGTCGATCGAGATCGAGGTCGATGGAGCTGATGAGAAGCGGCTCCACGAGATCTGTCACGACCTCCTCTCCAATCCGGTGGTCGAGGATTACAAGCTCGAGATCCTTTCCTAAGGTGGCTGCCACGATGCCCTCGGTCATGAAGGTGGCTGTCATCCAGTTCCCGGGGTCGAATTGCGACACCGATTGCCAGGCGGCCCTGGCCTCCTTCGACGGCGTGAAGGCGGAGATCGTCTGGCACAAGGAGACCTCCCTTGCCGGTTACGATGCCATCGTCCTTCCCGGTGGCTTTTCCTACGGCGACTATCTCCGCTGCGGATCGATCGCACGTTTCTCCCCGATCATGGGGGCCGTCCGTGCGGCGGCCGATGCCGGAGTGCTCGTGATCGGTATCTGCAACGGCTTTCAGATACTCTGCGAGGCGGGTCTGCTTCCCGGCACGCTGATGCGCAACAAAGGACTCCTCTTCCGTTGCGAGAACCTTCATCTCCGCGTGGAGAACAACGACTCCCCATTCACCTCGGCCATGACCAACGGGCAGGTACTCGAGATTCCTATCGCACACGGCGAGGGGAGTTTCGTCGCTGACGAGGAGACCCTGAATCAACTCAATGCCAACAACCAGATCCTCGTGCGCTACTGCGATGCGAACGGAAATGTCTCCCCGGAGGCGAATCCCAATGGCTCTCTGGAGAACATCGCCGGCATCTGCAGCCACGGCCGCAATGTCTTCGGCCTCATGCCCCATCCCGAGCGTGTCTGCGATCACCTCCTTGGAGGCACCGACGGACGCGGTATCTTCCAGTCGATGATCGAGGCGGTTCAAAAGACGAAGGCAAAATGAAGAATGAAAGGGAGAGTGATGCCTCCACTTCACCCCTCTTCGCATTCTGCCCTTTTAACCTTTCTCTTTCCCATTCTTTACCTTCTGCAGTTCCTCTTTCCTAACAGCCTTCAGCCTTCAGTCTAATAGCCCTTCACCCATGTCCAATCCCGCGATCACTCCCGAACTCATCGCCAAGCACGGACTCTCACCCGACGAGTACGAAAAGGTTCTCTCCATCCTTGGCCGCGAGCCGAGCTTTGAGGAACTCGGAGTCTTCTCCGTCATGTGGAGCGAGCACTGCTCCTACAAGAACTCCCGTCCCGAACTCCGCAAGTTCCCGACCACCGGCCCGAGCGTCCTGGTGAAGGCGGGCGAGGAGAATGCCGGCGTCATCGACATCGGCGACGGATGGGCCGTGGCCTTCAAGATCGAGAGCCACAATCACCCGAGCGCCGTCGAGCCCTTCCAGGGAGCAGCAACGGGCGTCGGTGGAATCATCCGCGACATCTTCACCATGGGGGCGCGACCCGTGTTTCTCATGGATTCCCTCCGCTTCGGCTCCATCGAGGGTGACAGCGAGCAGGCCAAGACCAACCGCCGCCTCTTCGCGGGCGTGGTTGCCGGCATCGCCCACTACGGCAACTGCATCGGCCTGCCGACCGTCGCCGGCGAGGTCTACTTCGACGAGAGCTACAGCGGCAACCCACTGGTGAACGCCTTCTGCCTCGGCATCCTCCGCCACGAGCAGATCGCCCGCGGCGCCGCCGAGGGTGTGGGCAATCCTGTCTTCTATGTCGGCGCCGAGACAGGCCGTGATGGTCTCGCTGGCGCCGCCTTCGCCTCGCGCGAGCTGACCGAGGAATCCAAGGCCGACCGTCCAGCCGTCCAGGTCGGCGATCCCTTCCGCGAGAAGCTCCTCCTCGAGGCCTGCCTCGAGCTGCTGGCCACCGACGCAGTCGCCGGCATCCAGGACATGGGTGCGGCCGGACTCACCTGCTCGACCTGCGAGACCGCCAGCCGCGGCGGCACCGGTGTCGAGATCGATATCCAGCTGGTGCCCCAGCGCGCCAAGGGCCAGACCCCCTACGAGGTTCTCCTGAGCGAGTCGCAGGAGCGCATGCTCGTGATCGTCAAGAAGGGTCAGGAGGATGTCGTGAAGCGGATCTTCGAGAAGTGGGACCTTCCCTATGCCGAGATCGGCACCGTCACCGACGACGGCATGATGCGTGTTCGCAACGGCAAGGATGTCGTTGTCGAAATTCCGGCCCGCTCGCTTGCCGATGACGGCCCGCTCTATTTCCGCGAGGCGGCTCCCTTCACTCCACCCGCACCGCTCGATCTATCGACTGTCCCTCAGGCCGATCCTTCCGCAGTCCTGCCGAAGCTCCTTTCCCATCCCAGCATCGCCAGTAAGCGCTGGGTCTGGCGCCAGTACGACCATATGGTCCGTACGGGGACGGCGGTTCTCCCCGGATCCGACGCGGCCGTCTTCATCGTCCGCGAGGCGAACAAGATCCTGGCCGCCGCCACCGACTGCAACGCCGTCTACTGCCGCCTCGATCCCACGGTCGGTGCGCGCATCGCCGTCGCCGAGTGTGCCCGGAACCTGGCCTGCTCCGGTGCCGTTCCTCTCGGTGTCACCGACAACCTGAACTTCGGCAACCCCCACAAGCCGGAGAACTTCTACCAACTCCGCGCCGCCGTGGAGGGAATCTCCGAGGGATGCCGCGCCTTCAACGTCCCCGTCACCGGCGGCAATGTCAGCCTCTACAACGAAAGCCCAGCCGGGGCCATCGATCCGACCCCCACCATCTCGATGGTCGGCCGCATCGACGAAGCGGCGCACATCACCACCCAGTCCTTCAAGGAGGCCGGCGACCAGATCTTCCTGATCGGCGAGACCGGCAGCGAACTCGGTGCTTCCCACTACCTTCTCGCCATCCATGGCCGCAAGGAGGGTGCCCCTCCGGCCCTCGACTTCGAGAAGGAAAAGGCGATCCACGCCGCCCTACTCGGAGTCATCCGCAAGGGACTCGTTCGCAGCGCCCACGACTGCTCCGAGGGTGGTCTTGCCGTCACGCTCGCCGAGTCCTGCTTCGGTAACGGACTGGGGGCCTCGATCGATCTCGGCGCCGGCGACCAGCGTCCCGACGTGGTCCTCTTCAACGAGACCCAGGGCCGCATCGTCATCTCCGTGAAGGCCGCCGATGTGACCTCGCTTGAGAAGGAACTCGCCGTCACCGGCGTTCCCTTCCGCAAGATCGGCGAAGTCACAGCCAAGGCAGACCTCGCCATTAAGACGGGAGCCAATTCCTATAGCTGGTCTGTTGATTCCCTCAATGAGAGCTTTGAGGGGGCTATCCCTTCTCTGATGGAAGGGTAGGGACTGAGTCCTTTGCGCCATAGTGGCGTTGGCCTGCGCTCGCAGTATAATTTATACAGCTTCGCTTGCAGGCCTGGCGCTGCATCGAATATACCATTGCCCCTAACCTGAGGGCAGGCATACAGGATGCACTGCGTATGATGAAATCCTAACAACTCCTCTGCGTTCTCCGCACCTCTACGGGATAAACTTTCAGGGGTATGATAGCTCAGTCACCACCTTGGCGTAGGCCTCTTTAGGATTCTCGGCGGCGGTGATCGGGCGGCCGATGACGAGCCAGTCCGAGCCTGCCTTCACGGCTTCGGCGGGTGTCATCACCCGCTTCTGATCCCCGGCGGAGGCCCAAGTGGGGCGGACACCGGGCGTCACGATCCGGAGATCGTTGCCAAGTGAGTCCCGGATCGCCGTGACTTCCAGAGGGCTACAGACGATACCTCCGATGCCGGCGGCGGAGGTAAGTCCCGCAAGGCGGAGTACCTGAGCCTTGGGATCGACGCCGATCCCGGTGGAGGAGAGTTGCGCGGCATCCATGCTGGTGAGCACGGTGACCGCCAACAGGAGAAGATCGTTGTTTCCCGAGGCCGCAGCGGCCTTCGCTGCGGCTTCCAGCATGACCGGTCCGCCTGAGGCATGGAGTGTGGTCATCGTGACGCCCAGATCGGCCGCCGAGCGTACGGCATGGGCGACGGTGTTCGGGATATCGTGGAACTTGAGGTCCAGGAAGACGGAGCTTCCGCGTGACTGGACGGCCTTCACAACCGAGGGGCCCTGCGCGGTGAAAAGCTCCAGACCGATCTTGCAGAGGGTTGGCGTGCCGAGGGCGTCGAGCAGGCGCATCGCCCCGTCGGTGTCGGGGACATCAAGGGCGACGATGATTTTGTCTTGGGGTCGGGACGGCAGTTTCACACGATGGGCGGATGAGCAGGGAATCTGCATCCATCACACTCGCCGCTCCGGCCAAGATCAACCTTTCTCTCCGCATTCTGGGAAAGCGCCCTGACGGCTTTCATGAACTGGAGACCCTGATGGTGCCGATCAAGCTTGCCGACCAGATCGAGATCTCCGCCGTGCCGGGACACGGCGTCTCCCTGGTTTGCAATGATCCGGATCTCCCAACGGGACCTGAGAACCTCTGCGTGAAGGCCGTGGAGGCTTTCCGCGAAGAGACGGGGATCCCGCACGGGGTGGCCATTTCCCTCATGAAGAGGATCCCTCATGGAGCCGGTCTCGGCGGAGGGAGCAGCGATGCGGCCGCCGTGCTCAAGGGGATGAATGAGATCTTTGACCGGCCACTCGTCGCCGAGGAGTTGCAACAACTGGCGGCATCCCTGGGATCCGATGTCCCATTCTTCCTGCATGACGGGGCGGCCTGGTGCCGTGGCCGCGGGGAGATCCTTGAGGATGCGGCGGCATTGCCCGGGAGGACTCTTCTGCTCATCAAGCCTCCCTTTCCCGTGCCGACGGCCTGGGCCTACAAACGCTATGCCGAAATGAAGGCTTCGGAGGCCGGCATGCCGACACAGAAATCCCAGTGGCTCGGGGACCTCGAAATCACCAATGACCTAGAGGCTCCTGTCTTTGGAAAATACCTCCTTCTCCCCGTGATGAAGGAGTGGTTGTGTCAGCAACCGGGGGTGGAGAGCGCCTTCATGACCGGCTCGGGATCGACCATGGTGGCCGTGATGAAGACCGGAACCTCCTCCACCTCAATTGCAGCAATAGAGGGTGAGATCCGCGCAGAATTCGGGGATACAATCTGGATCAGCGTGACGGGCTGGGAATAAGGAGCAGATTTGGAGGCTCCTCCCCAGCTGACAACCATGAGTAGAAATAAAAACTGCGCGGAAGGGCGCCTGATGGACGTCTCTCCCGCGCAGTCGCTGTCATCCCAGGCCCCCCGACCCGGGAATGACAAAATCCGTTACTATCCCTTACTTCTTGGGTGAAGGTGAAGGGGTTGGGGAGGGGCTCTCTTTCTTGGAGTCGCAGCTTCCGCAGTTGGCCTGGGCCATGGGTGCGGAGAGGGTTGCCATGGCAATGATGAGTCCTGCGAGGGCGAAACGTAGTGAGGTCATGTTTGGGTTTTTGGGGTTGGTTGTTCTGTTGTTGGCGCCATGAAATGGTCAGCATCTCATGGGTCGAGATAAGTATGACAGCATCGAAGCAGGGATGTTCAATGGATTTTCAAAAAAAATCCAAAAACAGGAATCCGCTTGTGCCCCGCCGGGCGCCACCTCGCTGTGGAGTCGATAACCCATGAATCGCTCCCGCCGATATCCAGAGCATTTCGCGTTGAAATAATCGCTTTAGGAGAGGGGCATTTCACGCAACGGACGCAAAGGCCACAAAGAAGAAAGGAAGGAAGCTGTGGCTCTCTTCTGTTGAACCCTTGGCGCTCGTGGCGACCTTTGCGTGAAATCTCTACCCTTTTTAGATGCTCCCAAAGACTCAGTGCGTCGGAATAAATCGAAAGTGCTCTAGATGTGGATCGCTGACCTCCAAGTAGCGCATTCTTTCCGGCAGGTTGTCCCGGGGCCGAAGCTGTGGAATGATGCAACCGTGAAACGGTGTTTCCTGATTCCGGTGCTCACGGTGCTCCTGTTGCTCCCGGGTTGCGTGAGCGTGAAGTCGACGGCTGTCTTCTACACCCCCTCGACCAGCGTGGTCTATGCGTCCAAGCCCAAGGGGACGGTCATCCCGGTCATGGGCCGGCCCCCATCGCGCCCCTACGCCGAGATCGGCCGCTTCTCCTTCCAGTCCGATCTCGGCTATCCCTTCATGATGAGGGCGATCCAGTACAATGCACGCCGAGTCGGCGCGGACGGTGTCGTCATCAAGGAATCCAAAAGCTGGATCCTGCCATATCTCTACACGGTGCCTCCGACGCTGAACTGGATTCCCGTCGGAGGAGGCTGGTACGGGGGTCGCTGTGGCGGTTGGTACGGCGGCGGGATGACGGCCGTTCCCGTCTGGTATCCCGGTTATTCCGGGGTGAGCTACGCCACCTTCACGGGAATTGATGCACGGATGATCATCTTCAGGTAGAAAGGGACGATGAGCGGATCAAAGAAACCCTTCCAGCGTCCGGTTCTCGCCCCTCCGGGCGGCGAGAGGCGCGTGATGCTGCACTCCTGCTGCGCCCCCTGCTCGGGCGAGGTGATCGAGGCGATGGTCGCCTCGGGGCTGGAGCTCGAGATCTTTTTCTACAATCCGAACATCCACCCGCGCGAGGAATACGAGCTGCGCAAGGTCGAGAATATCCGCTTCGCCGAGGAGCACGGGATCCCCTTCACCGACGCCGACTACGACACGGACAACTGGTTCGCCCGCGTGAAGGGGCTCGAGTGGGCTCCGGAGCGAGGTGAACGCTGCACGGCCTGCTTCGACATGCGATTCGAGCGGACGGCGCTTCATGCCTTTGAAAAGGGATTCAAGGTGATCACGAGCTGTCTTGGGATCTCCCGATGGAAGGACATGAACCAGATCAACGGCGCCGGTGAACGCGCCGCCGCCCGCTGGCCCGGCATGAGCTACTGGACCCATAACTGGCGCAAGGGAGGCGGCGCCGAGCGGATGGTCGAGATCTCGAAGCGGGAGGAATTCTACGCCCAGCAGTATTGCGGATGCGTCTACTCGCTGCGGGATACCAATAAATGGCGGCTGGCCAACGGGCGGCCGAAGGTCGTGATCGGCCAGGATTATTACCGGACGGAGGGTGAGCAGCCCAGGATCGAGCGGGAGGAACCGGCGTGAGGCGGCGAGTGATTCCCGCCCTGCTGCTCTGTCTGGTATCCATCCCGGCCGGCACCTTGCTGGCGGAGCTACCCGCCCCCAGGCCCGATACCTCGGCGGTTCCCTCGCTGGTCTGCTTCGCGCTGGATCAGAATGCCGTGGGTCCCGGAATGACTCCGCGACAGGCAGTCGTCTCCCGCATGGTGGCCGGCCTTGTCTGCGCCGTCACCGGGAAAGCGACCCCCGACGCCGCCTGGAGATCGCTCGTGAAGCCGGGGGAGAAGGTCGGCATCAAGGTCTCCACCATTCCCGGTCCGGTCGGGGGGACCCATCCCGAGATCGCCCGCGCGGTGGTCGAGGGCCTGGTGGCCGCCGGCATCAAGCCGGGCGACATCATCGTCTGGGACCGTCGCCGCGAGAATCTCGTGCAGGCGGGTTATGACAGTATCCCCGGGCTCAACCTCCGTTGGGTCGAGAAGGGGGGTGGATTCGATCCACGAGCCGTGGTCTCCTGCGCTGCGATCGGCCAACTGGTCTACGGCGACCTCGCTTTCAAGGAGTCGCGCAATTCCCTGGGCGACTTTCTCGGTCCGACCTCCCAACTCAGCAACGAGAGCCACCTTCCGGTGCTCCTTTCGCGTGAAATCGACAAGGTCATCAACATCCCCTCTCTCTGCGACAGCTACCACACGGGTGTTCATGGCGCCCTTGCCGGCATGACGATCGGGATCCTCGATAACTGGCGCCGCTTCGGAAAGGGGGATGGTTACGGAGACTCGGCCCTGGCCTCGGTCTATGCCGACGATCGGATCGGCAGGAAAGTGGTGCTCACGATCATGGACGGCATGGTGCTCCAGTACGCAGGCGGTCCCTATCCGAGCCCGGTGAACTGCGTCGCTTACTCCACCCTCTTTGCCTCCAAGGATCCCGTGGCCATCGATGCCACCGCGATGAGACTCATCGATGAGCAGCGCCTCCTTTCCAAAATGCCGAAGGCATCCGCCGATGGCGGCCATGTCCTGGAGGCTGAGGCAATCGGCCTCGGCAATGCGGAGGAGAAGATGATCCGCCTGAGAAGGATCGGCGCGGGGGGAGCGCCTGCTTCGCCGGCACCCGCGGTATCGCCTTCACCCGGCGTGGGAATGAGTGCCGCCCCGCCACCCATTCCCCCGTCACGCCTGTGAGCGTGTCCCAAGCGGTGATGACGACCCGGATCGACATCCCCCGCCTGCTGCGTGATCATGCGCGGACCTTCGCGCTGACGCTGAGGCTGCTCCCTTCCAGTCTGCGCGAACCACTCGGGATCGCCTACCTGCTCGCGCGGGCATCCGATACGATCGCCGATGCGCCCGGGATCCCCACGGATCGGAAGCTGGGGCTTCTCGGGGAACTCGAGGCCCTGCTCGCGGATGGAGAGCCGCAATCCTGGAACCCGGGAAGCGACGGAGAATTCTCCACCGCAGAGGCCGGGTTGATCGATTTCGTGCCGGATCTCCTCCGCGCACTGGAGACGCTTTCCGACAGGGATTCCATTTGCTCTCTCTGGCGCACGATCCTTCGGGGGCAGCTCTTCGATCTCAAGCGATTTGAACCCGGTGCGAAACCGCTCTCCGCTCAGGAGCTTGATCTCTACTGCGGGCTGGTGGCCGGGAGCGTGGGGGAATTCTGGACGCGCCTGATCGCGAAGCAGGGCTCCGGCGTCCTGAGGCTTCCCCTGGAGGAGATGATCCGGCTCGGGATCGCCTACGGGAAAGGGCTCCAACTGGTGAATATCCTGAGGGACAGGCAAGCCGATCTCCTGCTTGGACGCCGCTATGCGCAGGATGCCGATCTTCCGGGGTTGTTCGATCAGGCCGAAGAATGGCTGCGCCTGGGGGAACGTTACCTCGCCGGCCTCCGCCCCGGCCGGATCCTCATGGCGACATCGCTGCCGCTGGATCTGGCGGTGCCGACGCTGGCGGGGATCAGGAATTCCCCCGGCCATGTGCGGGTGAGTCTCGGTCGCCGGGAGGTGCGGCGCATCCTTCTTCGGGGCGTGCCATCTCTATGGTTGTCCAGAGGCCTTGATCCTGCTTCATAGGCTGGATGCAAGCATTCGACTTCATCCACTGGTTTCAGGAAAACTTCATCCACCTCGACAAGAGCCTCGAGCACATCGTCTCTCTCTACGGCATCTGGGTCTACGCGATCCTTTTCGCCATCGTCTTCTGCGAGACGGGGCTCGTCATCACGCCCTTCCTGCCCGGAGACGCCCTGCTCTTCGCGGTCGGCGCCTACTGCGTCTCCCATCCCGACGCCGGCCTGAAGTGGCCGATCGCCATGGTGCTCCTGATGGTGGCCGCCGTGCTGGGCAACATGGTGAACTTCGCGATCGGCGGCTCCGTGGGTGGCAAGATCTTCAAGGAGAAGGCCCTGATCCTGAAGAAGGAGTACCTCGACAAGACGCATCTCTTCTTCGAGAAGCACGGCGCAAAGGCGATCATCATGGCTCGCTTCCTCCCGATCTTCCGCACGCTCTCCCCCTTCGTGGCCGGCATGGCCTTGATGGATCGCCGGAAGTTCACGCTCTACACCGTGGTCGGCAGTTTCCTCTGGGTCTTCCTGATGATGATCGCCGGGGTGATATTCGGCCAGATCGACTGGGTGAAGAAACACTTCGAGGCCGTCGTGCTCGGAATCATCGTGGTCTCGATGATGCCCGTTGCGTACGAGGTGATCGTGCAGTTCTTTGATGGCCGTAAGGCGCGCAAGTAGGAAAACGAACGCATCGGCTGCAGAACCCTATAAAACCTGACTCCGCGGAAGATCTCCGCGCGAGGCGATTTCCTGATCGCCCACAGACCCTCATAAAAACAGGGTTTGCGGGCGATCTTTTTTCCGGGACACAAGGAGCGCGTCGAAGGGAATTTTGAGGTGCGAAAATTTTTTCAAAAAAATGAAAGAAGGTGTTGACCTTCTCTCGAGTCCGTATATCTTCATCAATCCCGGCAGCGACTACGGTCACTCGCTCGGGAATGTTCTTCGCCAGTCTGCCTCGAGTACACGAACAAGTACGAGGTGGTGCTGACGACCCAAAGTCGGCTTCCGCGACAAACCGGAAGCAACAAGGGTCGACTCACACCTTCTGCAGCCACTGGATAACGATCTTTGATAGCGTTGGTCCGGTTTCGCACAAGCAACGGAAACCGGATGGATCATATACGAAACAGTAAAAACTGAATTGTGCGTTTTTCGTCGATTTTCTTAATCGAAGTTTAATAACAGATCGTCCCTCGGTCGCTACGGCGGCTTGAGGAAAAGATGATGCTGGAAATTTGCCCCTCGTTTAGCACGAGGTGGCGCAAACTTTCTACGGAGAGTTTGATTCTGGCTCAGAACGAACGCTGGCGGCGTGGATAAGACATGCAAGTCGAACGGGAATTCATTTGTAGCAATACCGATGAATTCTAGTGGCGAACGGGTGCGTAACACGTGAGCAATCTGCCGGGAAGTGGGGGATAACTCGTCGAAAGGCGAATTAATACCGCATATGGCCAGGGGGGACATCCTCCCGAAGCCAAAGTAGCAATACGCTTCCTGATGAGCTCGCGGCCTATCAGCTAGTTGGTGAGGTAATGGCTCACCAAGGCATTGACGGGTAGCTGGTCTGAGAGGACGACCAGCCACACTGGAACTGAGACACGGTCCAGACACCTACGGGTGGCAGCAGTCGAGAATTTTTCACAATGGGGGAAACCCTGATGGAGCGACGCCGCGTGG
>CANKJN010000006.1 GCA_947482345.1 Spartobacteria bacterium | reverse complement strand
TTTACAAGAAGCGTAATGAGGTTGAGCGACTGTTCCGTCGACTCAAGGCCTTCCGCCGCATCTTCTCACGCTTTGAAAAACTCGACGTGATGTTCACCGCCTTCATCCACATCGCCTTCATCTTCGATGCGCTCCTTTATCTTAACAGGTCCTGGTCCAGAAGGCAGGGGCTCTGCAACGCACCGAAGTTCTGCCCAGCAGCTACTTCTGCCATGCCATACTTACAATCCCCTTCATCCCTGTGCCTATTGCTTTCTCTGCGTTTCGGCGATTACTTGCCCTGCCTCGGCCAATCGGCCTGCGTTATACGGCCACGGGAGAAATCTCATGCCCACCCACTCAAAACATCGAGGAGGACTTTTTCATTCAGTGCCGGAGAGGGTTCCGCAGTCCAACATGATGAAGTCACAAACTTCCCTCCCCCATGAACAACAAGACAACCGAACGGGATTGGCTCTTCGCACTCCAACCCGGCCACGCATGCAGCACCGCCATCACCTCTCCTCCCGGGCCGATTTCCGGAGAGATCGAGGAACGCCATGAGCCGGAATTCCTGCTCAGCAACTATCACGACGAGGCCCGCTGGTCCGCAACGATTGCCGAATGGGGAGGGGAACATGCCCTCTTCATTGATGCGGATGAAGAATGATCCAGCTAGGCTGAAGGCTGAAGGCTGTTAGGGAAATGGAGGGTCAAACAGGCACCCCCTTCGGGCCAATCTCCGATCGGGCTTCATCGAGGTTCCCTCCGCTCGATGTTCTTCAAGCGAGTGAGAGAAGTTGATCCTCACGCCACGGGATAAGCCCTTTGATTAGTTTCCCCTTGTTGAAGGGGCGGCCCGAGGGGCCGATGGTACAGATGTCCCATGAGCACCACATCCCACAAATCCAACACCCGGATCAAAAGCGAATCCGCCATGAAAAGCCGTCTCCACACCTCCCGCAAGGAGCGAGGCCTGACGGCCGACGGACTTGACAAGCATCATCATGAGTCAACCGCCATCAAGGCGCGTGAAAAATCTTCCCGGGTTCAAATCGCCGCCGGAGCAAGGGCCGCCAAGCATCCGCTCCTGCGCGGTGAGTGACCGCCCTGCCTTGACGAACGAGGCAAACTCCTTCATTTCCAAGGGATGATGATTCTCGCCCGCTCCTTGATTCTCATGGCAATCGCATTTCTCACCGGTTGCTCCATCACCGGGTCAAAGCAACCGCCGATGAAAACCGTGGCCCATGTCGACCTGCCACGATTCATGGGGGCGTGGTATGTGATCGGCACGATTCCGTGGTTTGTGGAACGCGATAACGTCGGGACGATGGACATCTACAGGATGCGACCCGACGGGAAGATCGATATCACCTATGTCTTCCACAAGAAGGAACTCTCGGCGAAGCGGGAGGAGATGCATGCGGTCGGAACCGTGGTCGACAAGCAGTCCAATGCACGATGGGGAGTCCAGTTTCTCTGGCCCTTCCAGGCCCCCTACCTAGTGATCGATCTGGCTCCCGATTACAGTACCACCGTCATCGGCCACCCCTCACGCGACCTGATCTGGATCATGGCACGGAAGCCATCAATGCCCGAAAGTGACTATCAAAAGATCCTCAGCGACGTGGCCAAACATGGCTACGATACCAAACGCATCGTGAAGGTTCCGCAGTCCGCGAAATCGTTGTAGCCCAGATTTTGCAGTAGAATCCAAGAAACAGAGAAAGCGTGTTCACCAAGGTGGTGAAAAGTGGGGGGTGCCGGCTACAAATCCTTTGATGCAGAGGGTTCTTAAAAACCTGCTTTTTCCGATGTTTTCTCTCCGATCAGCGCGAGGTATCTTCCTCCTGGTTCCCTCTGCTTGGAGGGCCTGGCTTATTCATACCCCATGCCCCATCACCGATTTCCTATCCCCCGATCAACGGCCTGATCTTTACTTTTAGCGCGGTTCGCCGTTGATTGACCATTCGCCGCAAACCGGCCCTTTTCATGTTCAACTGGATCATCAAGAAAATCATCGGATCGAAGAACCAGCGCGAGGTGCGCCGGATGCTCCCCCTTGTCGCCAAGATCAACGCGATCGAGCAGTCGCTCCAGTCGCTCCCCGACGAGGCCCTCAGGGAAAAGACCGCCGCCTGGAAGGCCGAGCTCTCCGCGATCCAGGATCCCGACCTTCTCCAGAAGAGGCTCAACGAGATCCTCCCCGAGGCCTTCGCCGTGGTGAAGAGCGCCGCCCGCCGCATGGTCGGCCAGACCTTCATGGTCTGCGACTACGAGTACACCTGGAACATGGTCCACTTCGATGTCCAGCTTGTCGGCGGCATGGTGCTTCACAAGGGACGCATCGCCGAGATGGCCACCGGCGAGGGCAAGACCCTCGTCGCCACGCTCCCCGTCTATCTCAACGCCCTCACCGGACGCGGCGTCCATGTCGTCACGGTCAACGACTACCTTGCCCGCCGCGACGCCGAGTGCATGGGACAGCTCTACGCCTTCCTCGGCCTGACCACCGGCATCATCCAGCATGACCAGTCCCCCGAGTCGCGCCGCGCCCAGTACGAGTGCGACATCGCCTACGGGACCAATAGCGAGTTTGGCTTCGACTACCTCCGCGACAACGGCATGGCCACCAGCCGCGACCAGCAGGTCCAGCGCGGGCACTACTTCGCCATCGTCGACGAGGTCGACTCCATCCTCATCGATGAGGCCCGCACCCCGCTCATCATCAGCGGCCCCGCCACCGTCTCCACCCACCAGTACGACCGCTTCAAGCCGCTCGTCGAACAGCTCGTCCGCAAGCAGACCGCGCTCATCAATAAGCTCGTCGCCGACGCCCGCGACCTCTTCGCCAAGGGGGAGAAGGAGGCCGCCGGACTCGCCCTCTTCAAGGTGAAGCTCGGCCAGCCCCGCAACAAGGGACTGCTCCGCGCCATGGAGGATCCCGAACTCCGCCGCCTCACCGACAAGGCCGAGCTCTCCTTCTACCAGGACACCTCCAAGGATGCCCTCGTCGCCCTCAAGGAGGAGCTCTTCTTCACCATCGAGGAGAAGCAGCAGGAGGCCGACCTCACCGAGATGGGTCGGAGCTTCCTCAACCCCGACGACCCGAACGCCTTCGTCCTCCCCGACCTCCTCACCGAGTTCGCCGACATCGAGACCAATGCCGCGCTCTCCGATTCCGAGAAGGCCGCGCAGAAGGCCGCCCGCCAGCAGCACTGCGACCACTCCGCCGAGCGCATGCACAACATCGCCCAGCTGCTCAAGGCCTACTGCCTCTACGAGAAGGACGTCGAGTATGTCGTCGAGGAGAACAAGGTCGTCATCGTCGATACCTTCACAGGCCGCAAGATGGCAGGGCGCCGCTGGAGCGACGGACTCCACCAGGCCGTCGAGGCCAAGGAAGGGGTCCAGATCGATCGCGAGACCCAGACGATGGCCACCATCACCATCCAGAACTACTTCCGCCTCTACGAGAAGCTCGGCGGCATGACCGGCACGGCCGAGACCGAGGCCAACGAGTTCCACGACATCTACGGACTCGACGTCACCGTCATCCCGACGAACCGCCCCGTCGCCCGCCTCGACGAGAACGACCGCATCTACAAGACACGCCGCGAGAAGATGGCCGCCGCCATCGAGGAGATCAAGGCCTCCCACGGCCGCGGCCAGCCGATCCTCGTCGGCACCGCCAGCGTCGAGGCCTCCGAGGTGCTCAGCCGCATGCTCAAGCGGGAACACATTCCCCACACCGTGCTGAACGCCAAGTTCCACATGCAGGAGGCCGAGATCATCTCGCGCGCAGGCATGAGGGGAGCCGTCACCATCTCGACGAACATGGCCGGCCGCGGCACCGACATCAAACTCGGCGAGGGCGTCTCCGACCTCGGCGGCCTCTTCGTCCTCGGCACCGAGCGCCACGAGTCGCGCCGTATCGACCGCCAGCTGCGCGGTCGCTGCGCCCGTCAGGGAGACCCCGGCCGCTCCCGCTTCTACATCAGCTTTGAGGACGACCTCATGAGGAACTTCGGCGCCGCCGACCGCATGACCAAGATCATGGAGACCTTCGGCATGAAGGAGGGCGAGGAGCTCGAGCACCCGTGGTTGAACCGCTCCGTTGAGACCGCCCAGAAGCGCGTCGAGCAGAGGAACTACCTCATGCGCCGCAGGACCCTCGAGTTCGACGACGTCATGAACCAACAGCGCGAAGTCATCTATGGCTACCGCAACGAGGTCATGGATTCCGGCAACCCCCGCATCCTCATCCACGAGGTGATCAACGAAGTCGTGCCGAAGAAAGTCGAGGCCTTCCTCACCGTCGAGGAGAGCGGAGCCGAGCCCGACGTCGCCGGACTCCTCCAGTGGGTGAACTCCACCTTCCCCGTCGGACTCACCAGGGAGAAATGCGCCTTCGAGACCCGCGAGATCGCGGCGAACGGAGAGTGGCTGGCGAAGACCCTCGTCGAAGCCTACGACCGCAAGGCCGCCATCGAGGACGAGGCCGCCCGCTCGGGCCTCGAGAAGTATGTCATCCTGAACGCCGTCGACCGCCTCTGGCAGGAACACCTCTACGCCATGGACGGACTCCGCGAGGCCGTCTACCTCCGCGCCTACGGCCAGAAGGATCCGCTTACCGAGTACAAGACCGAGGCCTACGCCATGTTCGTCGAGCTCATGGAGAGCATCAAGAACGAGGTCCTGAACAACCTCTTCCGCTCCACCACCAACCTCCAGGCCTTCGAGCAACTCCTCGCCTCCATGCCGCGCCACCTCATGCAGAGGGATCTGCTCGAGCCGAATCAGGAAGGCGGCCGGCCCAGCCCCGCATCCTTCCCTCCCGCAGGACTTGCGGAGGCGGATCAGGGATTTGAACAGGCGATGCAGCAGAAGCCCGTCCAGCGTGTTCAGAAAACCGCCGGCCGCAACGACCCCTGCCCCTGCGGTAGTGGGAAAAAATTCAAATCCTGCTGTGGGCGGACTGCTTGATCCAAAGGATTAATCAGGAACTTAAGAAACAAGCTGGTGGAACCCGGCGCGTAAGATCCCTCGCATGCGGGACCCGTAGGGCGGCACCGCTCGCCGGGAGCAAAGTGCCGTCAACTCAGGAAAAGAATGAAAATCACTTACAACCAGACGACTGACATCCTGACGATCTCGCTCCGTGATGCGAAGATCCGTGAGAGTGACGAGATCCGCCCTGGAGTCATCGCCGACTTCGCGGAGGACGGTGGCGTTGTGCGCTTTGAGGTTCTCGACGCCTCCCATGTCGTCGACCGTACCAGGGAAATGCAGTTTGCCCTCGCGGAGGGTTGAGAGAAGGCCCGGCTATTCCCCTGCCCGAGTGAGGATCAACTCCCGCTGCGCACGGGAAAGGAAAAGTCCTGCGTCCTCTACCGATTGGAGAGCCGGTCGGATCGCTGGAATGAGACCTCGTTGCTTGGCCAACAGGAGGAGCCCGATGGTTCCGATCACCTTTATCCCGAGTGCTGAGGCGCAGCGCCTCGCCGCTAGATCATCAAGGACAGCCTGTCGGCCATCACCCTCGAGAGCAAGCATGATGACGGAAGATTCGCCGGCACCCAGATCCCATGCACCAACGAAAGGCGAGCATTCCTGAGAATCGGTGAGCAGCCGTTGAGCGCTTGGCTGTCGAAGCCATGCAGCTGCAGGGTCTTGTGGATCCCTCACAGAGGCGATCTCATCGGCAACGGGACGCGGAATGATAACAGTGTCCCCCAGCTGCAGGATCCGGTCGAGGAGACCGGACTTCGCCAGAACAATGAGGGGCGAGGCGTTGAAGACCAGCGTCATGCACCGAGGCCGACGGCGGCGAGGTCAGTCTCTATCCCTTGGAATGGGGTGACACCGAGACGGGAAAGGGTCACGAGAAAATCCTGCCGGGACTGGCCAGCCAATTCGGCAGCCCTCTCCTGACTCAACTGCCCGATTTCATAGAGCTTCGCCGCAGCCATGACGAGAAGGCAGGAAGCCGCACCCTCCGGCCCCTGGCGTAGGGCGGAAAAGGCCGTTTCGGGAACATCCAGCTCTAGCTTCATGAACCCAACTTAAAGCAGGCCCCAAAGATCTCAAGTCCTGAAAAGAGAGCGCATAAGAGCGACCCATAGTGCCCCAATCCGTCTTTGAACAGGCGATGCAGCAGAAGCCTGTCCAGCGTGTTCAGAAAACCGCCGCCCGCAACGACCCCTGCCCCTGTGGCTCTGGCAAGAAATTTAAGTCCTGCTGCGGCCGCACCGCTTAAGCGGTGCTGGCTGGTGCTTTTGGCGGATAGCGTCGTTGGCCTGCGCTTGCAGTAGGTCACCTACAGCGGCGCTTGTCCGCCTAGCTATCCATCCAAAATCCCTCAGCCCCTAGGGAAGTTTGAATGCGGTGATGTCCACGCCATCAGGCGTGGACTTGTTCAGTAAGTATTTTCCCTCGTTGAAAAATATTTCTACATGCCAGTAGAAACGATCAATCCCTTTCCCCACTTGAGGGCGGCGCGGAGGATGCGTGATTCCGAGGCCACGGATGAACGGATCGCCGGGAGGCGGGTGCGGTAGTCGCTGATCAACCGTAGGGCGTCTTCGCCCATCTCTTTCACGGCGAAGAGTTCGGTGGAGGTGGCCGCGAAATTCAAGCCGATCTGGAGATCTGTTGCAAGAAGAGGACTGCCGAGATCGATGTTGGAGAGCAGGAGTCGGCGATCCGGATCGGACTCAAAAGCACAGGCATCGACCATCCAGGTCGGGGAACTCTGGGGATCGAGATGGAGGACATCGATCAGCTTCCGCTCGATGGCCCAGAACTCCCGGAGCGTCTCCTCACTCACGCCAAGCACGCGAAGATGCACGATCTTACGCAAAAAGGATTCGTATCCCTCGGGATAGCTCTCCAGCACAGGCAGACCAAACCGCTTCTGCACACCGGCAACCCACACAACTGGCCTCCCCAATCTCTCCGCCATTAACTTCATGCTCTTCATGGTGAATTATGTCCCCTGCAGTTCCTAACAGCATTGACGCCACTTTCCTCCCGGGAAGCCGTGTCGCCCTTTGGGTCCCGCATGCGCGGGATCTACCGCGCTCCTTCCCAGAAGCTTGGTTCAGCCTTCAGTCTAAAAACCTTCTTCGCCCCTCACGGACACTCAACGGGGCACGCGGGCCTATCCGGTGCGGTGGAGAAGAAGCTCACTCCGCGAAACGGCGAGGGCTGAACAAAGATCACTTCACGGGCGGTGAAGATGGTTGCATTGCCGTTGCCGTCGGTGTTCACCGTGGCGAAGCCGCCGGAGTTGAAGTTATTGACCACCTGCTGACGGGAGACCCCGTCGCGCGGTGTGCTCAGCGCCTGCTGGACGGCAACCGCCGTGGTGCGATCACCGGCATGCAACGAGGCAACCGCGAGGAATCCGAGGAGTAGATACGTTTTCATAGGCACCCATCATCACACACCCACTGGGACGTAGAGCGTCCTAGGCCCCGGAAAAGGTTGTTTAGGCTGAAGACTGTTAGACTGTTAGGGGAAAAGGCAGTTGGTGGAGGTCTCACTCTTGCAAGTGAGCTTGCAGAGATGATCCCAGAGCCCATGCCTTCTGGAGCAGACAACCTGAACTCAGTCTCGGCTCGTCCTCAGGAACAAGGGCTCGGTGGTGAACATCCCTTTTATCCGCTTGGCTAGCCAGGCGGTTTTGGTAATCCCGAGTCAGGTGCAAACTTACCGCGCATGCCGCCGCTGAAATCCTAAGGAACCGCTGATTAAATCGCATAGAGGCCGTTGCGGGAAGAATGGGCCGCGGGCAAGGCGGCTTGGCACGAGCATCCCCTCAGTGGGCTGTAAGTGCCAAGCCAACGCAGCCCCCGGCCTGTTATCCCCGCAACCCAAAGGGCTGAAGCCATTTGTCGATTTTTGCCGCGTTGCTCGCTCGGGCGAGACCGCTGCGGGTATCGCCCAGCACTCGCGCCTTCAAAAATCAGCAAATGCTCTTCAGCGGCCTTCATGGGATTTAATCAGCGCTTCCCTAGTGGGGCTCCATGTCAGCATCTGATCGCCGGCGATATCGCTCCAGGAGTCTGGCCTCAAGCTCTTCAAAGGGGATCTCGCGCCCCGGATTCTCCTCGGCATACTTCAGCCTTGCCTCAAGAATGACCCTCTCATCCTCGGAGACGGGGGGCGGATCAAGATGGATCAAAGCCGCCATCAGTTCCTGCCGTTCCAAGAAGGTAAGATTCGGCAACTCTTTCTGAATCTCGGCAAGCGTCATGGAAGCAATCACTACGGCTGGAGGTCAGCGAAATCAACAAAGCAGTGGATACCCCGCAACACAGCACCCTTCACAACTGCCCTAACAGACTAAATTGCTAGAGCCTAAACCCCTGATCCGTCTTCTGCAGACGGATCAACTACTGCGGAATCATCGAACCCAGCACCGACCCCCATCCCTGATCCCAGATGTTTTCGATTCCCTTGGTGAACTTGGCACTCTTCTTACCCGGTTCCACTTCGCGGGCATAGAGGATTTCCTGATAGCTCTGAAATTCGGATTCGCCACCGACGAGGAGGATATTCTTGTTCTCGTCGGCGAGCATGAAGAGGGTGCTGCCGTTGCGGGTCTCTTGGGTGATGTGGTTCTTGCGGAGTGATTGGAAGTGGGCGATCTGCTCGGGCGTCGTCGGCTTCACGGTGCGGAAGCCGGCTTCCTTGAGGTAGCCCTCTTTCTTATCCAGGTGGGAGGCACAGGCCGGAAGAACCAGCGTGAGGAGCAGGAGGGCAACTATGGGAAGAAAGCGTTTCATGCGTGTGGGAATGGTTATCCAAATGACCCCATGAGTCCATGAGTAAGGGGAGGGAAAACGGGCACAAGCAGGGGCAACCGTCCCTAGTTGGTTAGGTGGCTAGTTTCCGGAGGTGCGTTGCGAGTGCTGCACCGAGGGTCTTGACCTTGGCTTCCTGCTTGGGATCGACGAGTCGGCCGTCAGGGCCGAAGGCAGTGTAAGCCGAGGGGATCGCGATCTGGTCGGGGAGCACGGTGATGCCGAGGTTGCCGAGGAGCATCCGCAGGGGAATGAGCCCGCGCAGTCCGCCGAGCCCACCGGGTGATGTCGCCATGATGACGGCGATCTTCCCCGAAAGGGCTGAGATGGGCGGCTCGTCGGGGCTATCGCCGCGCGAGACCCAGTCGATGGCGTTCTTCAGCGCGGCGGAATAACCGCTGTTGTATTCCGGCGAGGCGATCAGGAGCCCCTGATGAGAGAGGAAGAGTTCCTTGAGGCGCCTGGCTTCCGCGGGCTTACCGATCTCCGCCTCGAGATCCTGATCAAAGAGCGGCATGGGGAAATCGCGCAACTCGATCAGCGTCACCTCGGCACCCGCCTCGCGTGCCCCCTCGGCGGCAATGGCGGCGAGCTTCCGGTTGAAGGAATCACGTCGGAGACTGCCGCCGAAGGCAAGAATCCGGGGCTTGCTCATGGTTATCGGCGGAAAGAGCCGGAGCGTCCCCCTGCTCCGTGCCAGGAACCCGATCCGTCACTCCAGGAAGCGGTGCCGCCGCGGTATCCGGTCGCACTGCCGGAGCCGTCGCTCCATGAAGCCGAGCCGCCACGATAGCCCGATGCGCTGCCTGATCCATCGCTCCAAGAAGCGGATCCCCCGCGCGAGCCATAGGCGCTGCCGGTGCCGTCATACCAGGAACCGTGTCCTCCGGAGGCGGTGTTGTAGTAACCGCCGCTATTGTAGGCGCCGTGATACTCCGCGCCGTTCACATAGGTGCCGTGGTAGGCGGTGCCGGTGGCGCCGCGATAGTAGGTACTGCCGTAGTAGTCGGTGCTGGTGCCGTAATAGTAGCCGCCGTAGTAGCCGGGGCCGATCCATGCGTAGCCGGGGACGACGGCGGGCGGGACGTAGGTGGACGGGCCGGTGTAGTAGCCGCTCGTGCAGCCTTCGAGAAGAAGGGCCGGAAGGCAAAGGATGAGGGCGAGGAATTTTTTCATCGGCGTGCGTCCTTGATCACGTCCGCAAAGGGAATTTCCTTCGCATTCGGAGGTTTGTGAAAGCGGAAGAGGCCGTCCGGAAGCCACGGATGGAGATTCCACCGGGAAAACTCGACGATGGTGCGCGGGAAGTTGGGGCGGTCGGTGAAGGTCGCGGCCAGACGACGGGGCAGGGCGCGCGATCCGGTCTCGAGCCAGATTTCCCAATTCACGCCGGCACGGCGGAATGCCAGATGGTCGCAGGGAATCCCGTCCACCCGGGTTTCTCCCACGACGACGGCGCTCTGCAGGCCGCGGGTGAGGGAGGCGTAGGGATCGTTCTTCAAGAGCGGCACGGCGGGGAGTCGCACACCGGTGTTCGTGCGAAGCCCCGAGAGCATTTCGTCGAGGTTGGTTGGCGCCTTGACGGTGGAGTAGACCGAGGCATGCGGTGCGAACACCGAGACGGAGGTGCCGTCATAAAAGAGATCCAACGGCGGCGCATCCCCGGCATACGTGGCACGCAGTCTGTCGGGACGGCGCATGGCGACTCTGCCCTCGGGGACGAGCGTGACGAACTGTCCGGTGACGGAGGGAACTTCCATCACGATACGGGAGCGGTAGGAGAACCCCTTCGTCCCCTTGAGGGAATCGCTCATGCGCTTGAGCAGGGCGAGGGCGTTGGGATCGATGGATGACGGAGTGGCCGCCCCGAGCGAGCCCATTGCCAATGCGGCCGCCACGGTGAGAAGAAGGGTTTTTTTCATCGGTTGGGAAGGGGGTTCCGGGTTGTCGATCAATACATCATCATCGGCATCCCGAAGAAGGGATCCATCATGCCGCCCCATCCGAAGCCGTCGTATTCCAGCGCCTTGTCGAAGGCCCGATCCTCGATCGCGGGATCGACCTGCTTGGTGTAGAGGATCTGCTGGTAGCGTTCAAGCTGGGGGTTGCCGCCGATGAGAAGGAGATTCTTCTTCGCATCGGAGAGAACGAAGAGGGTCTTGCCGTTGCGGGTGACCTTCTGGATGTGTCCCTGCGGCATGGCCTTGGCCCTGGCGATCTGGGCCGGGGTCGTGGGAGTGACCGGGCGGAATCCCGCCTGGCGAAGGTAGTTCTCCTTCTGCTGGAGGTGGCTGGTGCAGGCGGGCAGCAGCAGGAGGGTAACCAGGAGTGGGAGATATCGGTTCATGAGCGGGGTTTCCAGAGGGCGGCATCGAGGCAGGCCCAGAGATGGATGAGCCATCCGAGCAGGAAGATCCAGAGGATGCCGGTGAAGACGAAGAAGAGAATCGCCGCAAGGAGTCTTCCCTGGATCAGCTGTCCGAGTCCGGGGATGAAGAAACTCGCCAGTGAGGCGATGACATTGCCTGCGGAGCCTTGGCCGTTGGTCATGGGTAAGTTCTATGCGGAACGCTGTCGGACTCCAAGCAGAAGGTTGAGATTAGGTAACCGCTGATTAGTGTTCCTCGGGTTTCGTTGCGGAAAAAGCGTCCAGTAAGCCGTTTGCCACGGCGTCGGCATACTCACGGTAAATACTGGGGAGCTGTTGGCTGCCAAACTCCCGGACCCCTTCAAAGTCACCAGCGAGTAGGCGCTGAAGGGTGACGGGCTCATTCATGAAATAGGGTTCCGTCACGACGACCGGCCCTTCATGTTCGCGGGGGAGTAGAAGGTTGCGGGCGACGACGTAGGGGCTCCCCTCGATGGCGCGGGTGGTCTTCGAGTCCCCGTAGCCGACGGGGGGGAATCCGGTTGCCTCGCTTAGCCGATTGGCTATGGCAATCGCAGCCAGTGTCTCTGTCGGCGTCACGTCCTGCAGGAGTTTGGTCAGCAATCGGTAGCGTTGACGGGGATCCTTGGTGAGTTCGCGGGCGGTGTAGGCCCCTTCGACAAAGAGGATGTTCCGGTTGATCTTGGCAAGCTTCAGGTGACGGCTGGCCGGGGATGCATCGAATTGAAGAACGATCGTGAGATCCGGCTTGATGGTGCCCGCACTCATCTCGGCGCGAGCGCGCGCCTCGAGGTTCTTGGTCAGCAGGACTTCGGCCACGATCCGCTCGTAGATGGGCGAGGATTTACGGATATTCCGGGTTCTGGAACGGAAGGTGCCGGCGAGAATGTAGGGGCGCTCCGAAAGCATGGAAGGGACGATCTTGGCGACCTCGGGAATGCTTGCCTTGCAGACGGGTTCGCTTGAGTCGCGGGTGACGTAAACCGCCGCCCCAAGTTGGCGCAAGCGTTCGGCGAGCAGCTTGGAGACCAGCAGATTCAGATCGCCCTCTTGGATGCGGCCATAACCCCTGTAGTAGCTGGAGCGATTCTCCATCGGTCCCCAAGCCCCTCCGATATCGGCGGGGTCGATCATCAGCGTCAGACCCTGGAGAGAATTCGATGAGCCTGACTGGAAGGTAGGGCCTCCCGGTGAAGGTCGCGCCGGGGGAGGCTGCTGTGTGGTGGCAAAGCCGATCGTGGCGAGCCGAGTCTCTTGCACGGGTGTGGAAAAGACCTCCACGGAGGAGTCGGTGATTTTGAGAAAGGACCGCAGCCCGCCAAAGGGATCAAAGATGGTCTGCAGTCCCTCCTCAAACCGGGCTCGGCTCATCCGTCCGTCGAATCTGGAGAGGGCCGCCCATTCTTCGCTTGAGGGATCCTTAAGAAGGTCACCCGGCTGGATCGCGGCACGGGTAGTGGAAAGAATGCCGACAAAAAGGGCGGCACAAAGAAAGCATGCGAACCTAACCATCAACATCAATCTGGCCCCGGGGAACCCGTTGCTCAACACGTAGAGCGGCTTAAATAAACATCTAGGGAAGCGCTGATTAAATCAGCGGTTCCTTAGAAGCCGTTGCGGGTATCGCCCTGCCGGGTTAGCCCTTTCTTCCGCCATTCCTGATTTCCTGATGCGATAGCAGGCAAGCAATTCCAGATTGTATTTTTATGCCTTCAGTCTTTCTTCAAAAAGCCGCGCAACAGCTTCATTGCCTCCACATCCTCGGCGAGGTCTTTCCCCTTGGGGGTTTCCAGGATTTTCGGGATAGCGGCCAACTCGGGCGCGTTCATGATCCACCGGAAGGCGTCGAGGCCGATCTTTCCCTTGCCGAGATTGTCATGGCGGTCGACGCGTGAGCCGAGCGCGGACTTCGAGTCATTGATATGCAGGACAGTGAGGCGCTTGAGGCCCACGATCCTGTCGAACTCGGCGAAGGTTTTGGCGGCGCCCTTGGGCGCCGCGAGGTCGTAGCCGGCGGCGTAGGCGTGCGCGGTGTCGAGGCAGACTTCGAGACGCCTCGGATCCTTCACCGCGGAGAGGATCTCCGCGATCTCCTCGAAGCGTGCCCCGATACAGGCCCCCTGTCCCGCCGTGGTCTCGAGGGTGATGCGCACCTTCAGCTCCGGATGCTCGGCATGCAGGCGATCCAGGTTCCGCACGACGCAGCCGATGCCGGCCTCCATGCCGGCGCCGAGATGCGACCCCGGGTGGAGCACCAGGGAACGGATACCCAGCTGTTCGCAGCGGAGCATCTCGTCGGATAGGGAGCGCAGGGATTTCTCGTGGTTGTCGGTCCCCTCGACGCCGAGGTTGATCAGGTACCCGGCATGCGCGACGACGGCGCCGAGTTTACCGCGCAGCGGGTGTTCCCTGAAGCCCTTCGCCTCGGCTTCGGGCAGCGGCTTGGCGAACCACTGCATGTTGTTCTTCACGAAGATCTGCATCGCCGTGCAACCGATCCCGACACCGCGGTCGATGGCCGCGGAGACGCCGCCGACCGTCGGCACATGGGAGCCCAGCAGGGGAAACAGATCGGAGGGTTTTTTGGACGGCATCGTGTTGGATGCTAACGGGCCCACCCCCCCGTCTTCCAACTCCTATCTTCCAACCCTCCATCACATCGGTTATCCAAGATGGATGGCCACACCGCGTCGCGATCTGCTTGCCTACACATTGCCCTTTGTCTTCTTCATGGCGGGGCTGGTCGCGGTTTCCGCCGCGAAGTCGATGGGCATCACATCCTTCGCGGGGGTGGTGCTCGATCCCATGTACTGGGTCTATCCGATCCAGACGGCGGTCTGTGCCGCGGCGCTTCTCTGGTTCCGGAACAGTTATGATTTCAGCGGAAGCTCAGCGGGAAAGCTGCTGCTCGGTGTCGTGGTCGGGCTGATTGTCTTCAGTCTCTGGGTCTCGCCCCAGGAAGTGCTGCACAGGGCCGCGAGGACGGAAGGATTCGATCCCGGAGTGGTGCCGGGCCTGACTCCCTGGATGTTGGTTGCACGCTTCACGCGTCTGGTGATCATTGTCCCTCTTATCGAGGAGATCTTCTGGAGAGGCTTCCTGCTCCGCTATCTGGTGAGGGAGGACTTCACGGCACTTCCCTTCGGTTCAAGCAACCGCTTCAGTTTCTGGGCCGTCGTGGTGGCCTTCACCATGGTGCACGGACAGGAGGATTGGCCCGCGGCGTTCGTGACCGGCATTCTCTTCAACATCGTGGCGACACGCACCCGGAGTCTCGCGGCCTGCGTTGTCGCCCATGCCGCAGCAAATCTTGCCCTCGGCTGCTACATTTGTGCGACGCGCCAGTGGGGATTCTGGTAGGATGCCACCGCCCATGAAAATCGGCATTGCCCAGATCAACACGACGGTCGGTGATTTCCCCGGGAACTCCGCGGCGATCCTCTCCGCCTACCATTCCCTGGTGGCCGAGGGAGCGGAGTTGGTGATCACGCCCGAGCTCTCGATCCCGGGCTACCCGCCGCTTGACCTGATCTTTGCGGGCGAATTCGTGGAGCGGAATCTCGCCACGCTTGGGGAGGTCCATGCATTCGTCGGGGAGGTGCCGCTGGTCGTCGGCTTCATCGACCGGAACACCACCGGCCACGGGAAGCCTTTTCACAACGCCGCTGCATTCCTTGAGAGAGGGAAGCCGCCCGTGATCATCCACAAGCGGCTGCTCCCCACCTATGACGTCTTTGACGAGGCCCGCTACTTCGAGCCGGGCGCCTCAAGCACGCCGATTAATTTCGGAGGACGCCGGATCGGAATCACCATCTGCGAGGATCTCTGGACGCCTGATTATCTCCCTGGCCCCCTCTACCGCGCCGATCCTCCCGCCGAGCTGGCTGCAGCCGGTGCAGAGATCCTGCTGAACCTGAGCGCCTCCCCCTTCCAATACGGCAAACCTGCCCGACGCTTGCAGATGTTAGATGCTCAGGCAAAAAGACTTGGGATACCAATCTACTATTGCAATTCAGTCGGAGGGAACGATCAGTTGGTCTTTGACGGTCACTCTGTGGCGATCTCCGGGGATGGCATCCGTTGCCATGAGTTGGCGGGCTTCAATGAAGAGTTGGCCGTGATGGAAGAGCCAAGCGCCCCGTTGCTTCGCGATCACCGGGATGATCTCCGCGAACTTTACCATGCGCTTGTCCTTGGCCTTCGGGATTATTTCCGCAAGTGCGGCTTCAAGAGTGCGGTTCTAGGATTGAGCGGAGGGATTGACTCAGCCCTCACGGCCGTTCTGGCCGTTGAGGCACTTGGGAGGGAGCATGTCACCGGTGCGGCGATGCCCGGCCCCTATTCCTCGGAAGGAAGCGTAAAAGATGCATTCCTGCTCGCGGAAACACTTGGAATCAAGTGTCTTAACCTGCCAATCAAAGAATCCTATGAAGTGATGAAGAGGGGGCTCTCCAAAGCCTTCGAGGGGCGCCCCGAAGATGCCACAGAGGAGAATCTGCAGGCCCGGCTCCGCGGAATCACGATGATGGCCCTTTCCAACAAGTTCGGAAGTCTCCTGCTGACCACGGGCAACAAGAGCGAGTTGGCCGTCGGCTATTGCACGCTTTACGGCGACATGTGCGGCGGTCTGGCCGTGATTTCCGACCTGCCCAAGACCCTTGTCTACGCCCTCTCCCGTTGGATCAACCGCGACCGCGAGATCATCCCCGTCTCGACGATCGAGAAGGCGCCGAGCGCCGAACTGCGGCCCGATCAGAAGGATCAGGACACCCTGCCCCCCTACGATGAGCTCGACGCGATCCTCTCGCTCTATGTGGAGGAGAACCTTCCGGTGAGTGCTATCGTGGCCCGGGGCCATGACGAGGCGCTGGTGAGGCGCATCACCGCGCTGATCGACCGTAACGAATACAAGCGGGAACAGGCCGCTCCCGGACTCAAGGTCACCGGCCGCGCCTTCGGCATGGGGCGCCGCCTTCCGCTCGCTCAGCGCTACACGCCTTAGATCTAGTTTCGAATCAGAGCAGGCTGAAGTTGACCGGCACTTCGATCGTGGAGGCCACGCATGTTCCGCCAGCGGATTGGGGAAGGAATCTCCACCGCCGCACCGCCGCAAGCGCTGCCTGATCCAGGGAGGCGTAGCCCGAGCTTCGGTGAACCGAAACTGCCGAGGCTTTCCCTTCCGGCGACACGGCGACGCGCAGCAGGCACTCGCCTTGCCATCCCTTCCGCTTGGCCATTTCGGGGTACTCGGGCCGAGGGTTTCCGTGCGGCGCGGGAACGGCGACTCCGCGGGCCGTCGATGATCCGGCGGTTGTGTTGCGGCTTGCCTTGAAGGGTTGGACTGCCGGCGAGGGGGAGGTTTTCGGCGCGATCTTCTCCTCGGGCTTGGCGAGGGGGGTGATCGGGGCCTTTTCATCGGCCATCACGGCGCTGGCAGGTGCGGTGGCTGCCGGTGCCGCATCGATGACGAAGTCGACCTCGATGCCGGGATCCTCGGGTTTCTCCGGAAGCGGACGGGTGGGATGCCAGCTGACCGCCAGCAGGACCACCGCCAGATGGAGTGCCGTGGAGAGGGCAACAAAGCCCCAAAACCAGTCGAATGTGCGTCGACCAGAATGGGTGCTCAGAAGCTCGCAGGCCAGGGTGGTTGTCATGGGATTCCTTGGAACGGAGGAGTATTGTGTAATGCGACTGGGTCTCATTCTCAAGAAATATTATTGCGACTGGGTCTCAATCTCATGTATTCACCTCGCCCCATGCATTTCACCGGACCACTCCCTCGCCCTCTTGCAGTCCTCACCGTCACCGTGATGACAGCTTGCCTCGCCCTCAATCTTCCGCTGCATGCGGCCGCCGAACCGACCAATGCATCGGTCGCGGCTTCCGTGGATCAGGGCGAATCGGAGGCGACGGTGCGACGGATGGAGACTGTTCAAGTGATCGACAAACTCCAGCCCCCCGAGGACAGCCCATTTCTCCCCGATGTCGAGGGGGCGGAGATTTTCGCCGGAAAGCGGACCGACAACATCGATCCCAACCTCCTACCGCAGATCAACAACAACAACTACCGCCAGGCCCTTCAGACGACCGCCGGCGTCGTCCTCTCGGAGGAGTCGACGCCGCTCGTGAGCATCGGCACGCGCGGCCTTCCTCCCGACCGCATGAAGTTCATGCAGGTAATGAAAGACGGGATCCCGATCCACGCCGACATGTTCGGCTACCCGGAAGCCTACTACACGCCGCCGATCGACGGGGTGAAGCGTCTTGAGATCGTGAGGGGCGGGGCAGCCCTTCTCTACGGGCCCCAACCTGGTGGCGCGGTGAACTACATCATGGAGAAGCCTCCGCTCGACACCCCGTTCCGTCTCCGCTCGCTCAATACGGTCGGAAGCTTCAACTACTTCGCCAACTTCACCGAGTTGGGCGGAACCGTCGGCCAACTCGGCTACTACGGCTACTACAACCACCGCCAGACCGACGGATTCCGCCAGGCCAACAGCGCCTGGACGGTCAACAACTGGAGCGGCACGCTCGCCTGGGGGGCGCAGACGACGAAGCGCACCTACCTGATTGTCGACGCCTACCAGAACTACAACCAGGAGCCGGGCGGACTCACCAAGGCGACCGGCCCCAACGCGGTCAACTGGAACTCCAATCCGAACGGCACCTCCCGCTTCAACGACAATCTCAACATCACCCGCTACGCCGCCTCACTGATCCACGAGAACGACCTGAGCGACCGCGCCTTCTTCAGCTTCCGCGGATGGTGGAACTACTACGGGCGCTGGAGCAAGCGTCAGAACGGCGGCGGTTTCGGAACGATCCCGACGGGGCCCAAATCGCAGAGTAACCAGATCCAGAACCAGCAGTTCTACACCTTCGGCCTGCTTCCCCAGCTGCGCTACGACTACGACTGGCTCGGCAACACCCACACGATCACCGGCGGAGCGATCCTCTACAACACGCAGTCCCCATTCACACAGCAGACGGGCGCCCAACCGTGGGCCTCGACCGGCACGCTCTCCAACCAGAGTTGGCGGCAGAACTGGTATACCTCCTTCTTCGCGGAGAACCGCTTCGTCTTCGGGAAGTTCCAATTCATCCCCGCCGTCCGCTTTGAGAACATCTGGCAGACGATCAACGAGAGTGTGAACGTCTCCAAGACCAAGGCCGGCCAACCGCTCTCCAACGAGAGCAACTACGCCTTCGTACCGCTCCCGGGATTCGGCGCCGAGTACAAGTTCAACGACTGGATCACCGCCTACGGCAACGCCTCCCAGTCCTACAAGCCGGTCACCTTCAGTCAGTCGATCCCCAACGCACCCAACGTCTTCGTGCCGAACAACCTCCAGCCGAGCATCGCTTGGAACTATGAGGGAGGCTTCCGGGGCAATCCCCGTCCCTGGCTCGCATGGCAGAGCAGCTACTTCGTCCTGAACTTCTACAACCAGATCGGCTCGGTGAACCCCACGCCCAGCACGACCATCATCCAGACGATCGGAAACTCCTCGACGATCGGATGGGACAACATGCTCCAGCTCGATGCGGTGGGTCTCGCCGACGACCTGCGCGGTACACGCTCGACCCTCAAGCAGACCGGACCCGGTGACATCAAGCAAGGGGGCACGGCGAATATCCACAGTCTCGTCGACACCTTCGGCTCAGTGCTCTTCACGATGGGTTACACCCTCCAGCAGGGTACCTACACCAGCGGCCAGTATCAGGGGAAGACCCCGCAGTATACCCCCGATTACCTCCTGCGCCTCGGCGCCCTCTACAACTGGCGCGACCGTTTGAAGCTGGGTCTGCTCACGACATTCAGCGCCTCGGCCTACGCCAATGACAACAACACCCAGCAGTACCTCATGGCGGCCTACAATGTCTGGGACTTCACCTATGAGGTGAATCTCCTGAAGGACCGGCTCAGCGTCATCGGAGGCATCAACAACCTCTTCGATCTCAAGTACACGACCCGCATCACCCAGACCGGTATCGACCCTGCCATGCCGCGCAACTGGTATGTCGGTGTCCAGGTCCAGTTTTAGGACCTGCTGATGAAATCGCATTATGGGATTTCATCAGAGGTTCCACAGCGTGAACTCCGGGGGTGATGCTCCGCGGCGGGGGCAGTTGAAGAGAAAACCCACCACCCTGTTTGACTTCTGGCTTTCCGATCACCGCGAAGCGGAGCAAGGTGATGTCCCATGGACCAGCAATCGCTCCAAGCCGTCCTTGGTCAGGCGCAGGCCTTCTTCGCCTCCAAGGGACTCCGCTTCACGAAGCAGCGTGAGGCGCTCGTCACCCTTATCTTCCGCAACCACGAGCACTTCCGGCCCGAAGACCTGATCCCCAAGCTGCGCAAGAGCGACGGACCCGTCTCCCGCGCCACCATCTACCGCACGATCCTGCTGCTCGTGGAGAGCGGCATGCTCCGCGAGATCTCGCTGGGTGGCGGGGAGCGGCTCTACGATCCGAACTTCCTGCGCAGTCCCCATCACAACCACCTCATTTGCGTCGACTGCCGGGAGATCATCGAGTTTGAGGATCCCAACATCGACGTCATGCAGAACTGCATCACGCGACGGCTCGGGTTTTCCCCCACGCAGAAGGCGCTCCGCATCGAGGGATCGTGCGACCGGCTTCGCCTGCTCGGCTCCTGTAAGAATTTCAAGGGAGGCAAGGGCGGGCGCTTGTCGAAAGCGGCCCCCAAGCCCAAGGCGGAGGAACGTGGCAAATCCACGTCGGCCGTCGGGCGGGAACGCTCGGCTGCGCGCTACGACTGGAGAACCCGGTAACACGGAGGGACGGTTTTTGGGATCGAAAGACAGAGGGGATCGGCTTGACCTTGATCATCGATTGATATTGCGTCTCAATCTCGCAGAATACCCATGATTCCGCTCTCCCATCTCAAGGCAGGCCAGAGTGCCGTCGTTTCCCGGCTTCCGGGCAACGAGGCGCTGGCGATGCGCCTTCGCGAGATGGGACTGCTCCGGGGCACCACGGTGACCTTCCTGAGGAGCGCTCCTCTGGGTGATCCGATGGAGTTCCGCCTGAGGGGATTCGAGCTGAGCATCCGGCGTGCCGACGCCGCCCAGGTGATGGCGGAGGTGACGGAGAACGCGCCTGAGGGTGCGGCCAAGCTACCCCCTCCGCCCGCCCATGTCGTTGCGGTGACCAAGACGGCGGTCGCCGTTTCCCATCACGGCACCGCGGAGGCTGATACCGCGACCGCTACCGAAGTCCGCGCGAAATCCTATGCGGTCGTCGGCAATCCCAACAGCGGCAAGACCACTCTCTTCAACGTCCTGACGGGGCTGCGCCAGAAGGTTGCCAACTATCCCGGCGTCACCGTGGAAAAGAAGTCGGGCCAGTTCATCGGCCAGCATGGCGAGAAAATCGAGCTGCTCGACCTGCCGGGCAGCTACAGCATCGGGGCCCATGCACCCGACGAGCGGATCACCCGCGACGTGCTTCTTGACCTGCGTCAGGACACGCCCCGTCCCGAGCGCATCCTCTGCGTGATCGACGCCTCGCATCTCGAGCGAAACCTCTACTTCGTCACGCAGGTCCTCGAGCTGGGACTCCCGACCATCATCGCGCTCAACATGATCGACGTCGCCAGGGCGCAGGGAACGCCGGTGAATGCCGAACGTCTCTCCGCCGAACTCGGGGTGCCTGTCATTCCGGTTCAGGCCACACGAAAGGAGACACTCCTGCCGCTCCGACTTGCACTCAGTCGTGCCGAGGTGCCGCACAGCACATGGAGCAGTGAACCGCCCGCCGCGTGGACGCGTGCCGCCGATCACGTCGCCTCGCACTGGCCCGGTGATCACCCGCCCGACGATGCACGCCGCCCGCGCGATCCGGAGATCCGTGTGAAAGCGGCGATCCTCCTCGCGGCTTCCGAGCCGGAAAGCGAGGCCCTCGGGTCCGAATTGGGGGCGGGGAACGCGCTCGGCGCCGCCCTCTCCCAGCGGGCGCTCCTTGATCGGGAACTTCCTGAATGGCGCGAGACGGTGGTGGCCCTCCGCTATGAACGGATCGGCAGGCTCTGCCATGCGGCGCAGGGGGGTCTGACCGCGCTCGGGGACACGTTCACCCAGCATCTCGACGATCTCCTCACCCACAAGGCCTTCGGCTGGATGGTCTTCTTCGGGATGATGATCCTGATGTTCGTCTCCATCTTCACCATCGCCTCCTACCCGATGGACTGGATCGAGAAGGGCTTCTCGATGGTTTCGGAGGGCCTGCAGGGAGCCATGCCCCCCGGGGATCTGCGGGATCTGCTCACCGACGGCGTCATTGCCGGCGTGGGTGGCGTGGTCGTTTTCCTCCCGCAGATCCTGATCCTCTTCTTCTTCATCGGCCTTCTCGAGGATACCGGCTACATGGCGCGAGCCGCCTTCCTGATGGACCGCGTGATGAGCAAGGTCGGTCTCCACGGCAAGTCCTTCATTCCGCTTCTCAGTTCCTATGCGTGCGCGATCCCCGGCATCATGTCGACGCGCACGATCGAGAACCCCAAGGACCGACTCGTCACGATCCTTGTGGCCCCGCTGATGAGCTGCTCGGCGAGGTTGCCCGTTTACGCCCTGATGATCGCGGCCCTTCTGCCATCCGAGTCGGTCTGGAGCAAAGGGGCGATCATGATGGGTCTCTACCTGCTCGGTACCGTGGCGGCGCTCCTCTTCGCATGGCTATTCAAGAAGACGATCCTCAGGGGTGAGACTCCGCTCTTCCTGATGGAGCTGCCTCCCTACCGGATACCCTCGCTGCGCCAGATCGCCGTGCAGATGTGGCAGCGTTCCGCGCTCTTCCTGAAACGCGCCGGGACGGTCATCCTTGGCATCTCGATCATCCTCTGGTTCCTCGCCACCTTCCCCAAGATGGAGACCAAGGAAGGGGCGCCGGAGCCGACCAAGACGGAGCAGCTCCAGCACAGCTTTGCCGGGCGGATCGGCCACCTCATGGAGCCGGCCATCGCACCGCTCGGCATGGACTGGAAGATCGGTATCGGTCTTGTGGCTGCGCAGGCGGCCCGCGAAGTCTTCGTCGGCACGATGTCGATCGTCTACAATGTCGAGGAAGGCGAAGATGAGGCGGATGGAGCCCTCGCTCAGACGCTCCGCGACCAGAAACGCGCGGACGGATCGCCGGTCTTCACGCCTCTCACCTGCCTTTCCATCCTCGTCTTTTTCGTTCTCTCGATGCAGTGCGTCAGCACGCTGGCGGTTGTCCGCCGAGAAACCAACAGCTTCCGCTGGCCCCTCTTCCAGTTCTGCTACATGACCGGCACCGCCTACCTGGCGGCGCTAATCATCTATCAGGGAGGAAGATTGCTGGGCTTTCACTGAGGAAAAAACAGGAATATAGGCTGAAGGCTGAAGACTATTAGGAGGGGCGTCAGATGAATCTGGAAAGCAGGAGAACAGGAAAGGAAAAGTCAGGAGCCAGCATCGGTAATAGCTTGGATCGGTTTTCTTCCCATGACCTATCCCCTATCGCCCATACCCTACAGGTGCTAACCTGTAGCCATGACGCAGGAACTTCAGACAGGAATCGCTCTCGCGCTGGTGGCCGGTGCATGTGGATTCTTCGTGGCCCGATGGATGAGGGCCAGGAAGAAACCGGGATGTGGAGGGGGTTGTGGATGCTCCTCCGGAAAGAAGGTATAAAGGCTTGTTCTTTTGGCGCGGGGCGTTGTTGCCCCGCGCTTGCAGTATAATTTATACAGCGGCGCTTGGTCGCCTAGCCCCTCATCCAAAATCCCTTCGCCAATTCTGCCAGTCTAATCGCGTCAATGGTTTTACTCTCCATTTCTGCGCATCCTGTGCTTTTTGTGGCTATGAATCAGTTTAGTTTGCTCTAAAGACTGGCGCCCTTTTTGGTGGCCGAGTTCCTGAAGGCTTTCAGGATCCGGTCGGCAGCGGCCTTGGCTGTCATGCCGTATTTCTCCCTAAGGATGGCGACGGAGCCATGCTCGATGAACTGGTCGGGCCAACCGACGCGGATCAGCGGCGTTGTAATGCCTGCTTCCGAAAGGTGCTCGGCCACGGCCGCGCCGAAACCGCCCGTCACGGCATGATCCTCCAGGGTGCAAAGGACCTGCACGCTGCGGGCAAAGAACTCGAGCGTCCCCGTGTCGAGCGGCTTGATCCAGCGAGGATTGATCACGGCGGCATTGATGCCGTGCCGAGCAAGGATCTCTGCGGTTTCGGTGGCCACCTCGCAGAAATTGCCGAGGCCGAAGAGTGCCACGTCGGGGCCGTGCCGCAGTACCTCCGCCTTGCCGATCTCAAGCAGCCGTGGTGCCGTCCTCGGGACGGCACCTGTTCCCGCGCCACGGGGATAGCGGATCGCGATCGGTCCCTCATGGTGGTTGGCCATCGTCCAGAGCATGTCGGCGAATTCCTCCTCGTCCCTGGGCTGCATGGCAATCACGCCCGGAATGCTCCGAAGGTAGGCGATGTCGAAGAGCCCGTGGTGAGTCGGTCCGTCATCGCCGGAGAGTCCGGCGCGATCCATGCAGAGCGCGACGTTGAGGTTCTGCAGGGCGATGTCATGGACGATCATGTCGAAGGCCCGCTGCATGAAGGTCGAATAGATCGTGAGGAAAGGCTTCATGCCACGGGTGGCCATCCCGGCCGCAAAGAGGGCGGCGTGCTCCTCGGCGATCCCGACATCGTAGAAGCGGTCGGCGTGCCGTTCGGCAAACCGGGTGAGGCCTGTGCCGTTCGGCATCGCTGCGGTGATCGCGACGATCTTGCGGTTGTGGTCGGCGAAGTCGGCCAGTGTCTTTCCGAAGATTTCGGAATAGGTGGGCGTCGCGGCGGCGACGGTCTCGCCGGTGGCGGGCTGGTATTTTCCAAGCCCGTGGAACTTGTCGGGCTGGGCCAGCGCCGGGGCGTAACCCTTCCCCTTCTTGGTCAGGATATGGAGGATGACGGGCTCGTTCTGGGCCTTGAGAAACTCGAAGGTGCGGATCAGCAGAGGGATGTCATGGCCGTCGATCGGCCCGAAGTAACGGAGGCCGAGATTCTCGAAGATCACACCCGGCAGCAGAATCTGTTTCACCCCGGCCTCGATCTTGTGTGCCAGCTGCCGCGCGGACTTGCCCCCGATCCACTCGACGAACTTCGCGGCCTGCTCGTGCAGGTGGGCGTAGGCGGGGCTGGTGGCGATCCGGTTGAGGTGCTGTGCGATCGCTCCCGTGTTCCTGGCAATCGACCACTCGTTGTCGTTCAGGACGACGATGAATTTCCTGGTGGTCTCCGCGACGTTGTTGAGCGCCTCGTAGCTGACCCCGCAGGTGAAGGCCGCATCGCCCGCAACGGCGACGACGTGCTCGCTTCCGCCGTTCATGTCCCGCGCCGCGGCCATCCCGAGAGCCGCCGAGAGGGCCGTGCCGGCATGTCCCGCGCCGTAGCAGTCGTGCTCGCTTTCGGTGCGGAGCAGGAATCCGTTGAGGCCCCCGTGCTGGCGCATGGTCCCCAGCTGCCTGCGGCGTCCGGTCAGGATCTTGTGGATGTAGCCCTGGTGGCTGACATCGAAGAGGAGCTTGTCGGCCGGGGTGTCGAAGACGCGGTGGAGGGCGATCGTCAGTTCGACCACGCCGAGGTTCGGCCCGAGGTGGCCGCCGGTTTCCGCAAGCGTGCCGATCAGCTCGTCGCGGATTTCCTGCGCGAGCAGCGGGAGATCCTTCTCGGGGAGTTTCTTAAGATCCGCGGGAGAGTCGATCCCGTCGAGCAGGCGTGGGGAACTCACGATTCCTCGAAGGGTTCCAGTGCCGGCTCCCCGCGCCCCGAATGGGTGATGATCTCGATCCGTTTCTCGGCGGCATCGAGCTTCTCGCGGCAGACCTGCAGCAGCTTCATTCCCTCTTCATAGCGTTCGATGAGTGTCTCGAGCGGCGGCGGGGTTTTCTCGATCTCCTCGACAATGGACTCGAGCCGGCCCAGAGCGTGCTCGATGGATCCTTCGGAGTCGGGGCCTTTTGCGGAGGTCTTGCTCATGAGGTGTTCAGCGGCGGTTCTTGGAAGCCCATCGCTCGGTGTCGGAATAGAGGATGCATTCGCCGTCGATCGGGAGCGGGGTGAAGCTCTTGAGCAGGAAGTCGTTCAGGTTCACCGTCCTCATGATCACGGGGGCCCATTCCTTGTAAGGCCCCTTGATCAGCGAGAGGAATTCCTGCCCTCCGGAAATCGGGGTGAGGTAGAGGCCGACGATCGGTGATCCGAGGGTTCCGAAGTCGGAGATCTCGTTGAACTGACGGATCGTCTCAGGAAGGAGGAGGCACTTCCGCTTGGCATACCAGGCAACCGCCCAAGGCATGTCGGAGGAGAGGATTTCCTGGGGCTTGTACCAGTTGTGGAGTGCGGAAATGAAGGGCGGAACATACGGCGGCCACTGGATTCGGGCCTGCGATCCCACAACGAGCCTCAAGAGCATCGGGCCGGCGGCCACGATGAAGATGGCCGTGAGAAACGCGATGCGGAGCGGCTTGTGGCTGATATTGAGCCTGTTCCAGAGGACGAGGATGAAGGCGGTGCCGTAGAGGACGAACGCGGGCAGGAAGATGATGTGGAGCTGGTTCCCCGAGACGGCATCCTTCACCCCGAAGAGAGTCATTCCGATGACAGCCCCGACCCACATCAGAACAACAATCCAGCGCCAGAGGGCGGTCGAGGGTTTCCGGAAGGGGTGCATCAGCGAGACGAGCGCAACAACCGCCATGATATGGAGGCCGAGGTATTCCCACAGATGGGATGCCTGATCAACCAGGCCGGTCCTCAGTTTCGTGGCCATCCCGCCACCCATCGTGAGTCCCGTGTTGACCCCGCGCATGACGGCGCTCTCCGTCACCCCCGCGCCGGCAAGCGCGGTGTAGATGGAGATCCCGAGCGGGTTGCCGCAGGTGATGAAATTGTGAATCAGCCAGGGCAGAACTGTCGCCACATAGACGAGCAGGGGAAGGATCAGGGAAGGGATGCGGGCATGGAAGCCGAGCAGGCAGAAGACAATGAAGCCGGGGAGTAGAAACGCCGCCACACCGTGCGTGAGGGACATCAGGCCGAGCAGGAAGGCGGCCGCCGCGAGCCAGAGTAGTGCCGTGATCGACTCTTCCTTTTCCTCGGACCGAAGCGCCTTCAGGGAGCAGATCGTCACGCCTCCGAAGAGAACGATGAGCAGGTGCTGGGGAAGCCCCGCCAGCGAATACTGCCACATCAGGTCGCACACAAGGAGGAGGCCCGCCCCGATGGTGGCCAGGGTCTTATCGAAGAGCAGTCGTCCGGCGAAATACCAGACAAGGACACCGGCGAACATCAGGAGGGTGCCGAGCAGTGCGAGGGCCTGGTCTCCCTTGCAGAGGATGTCGGTGGGTGCCATCTCGATCCGGTTCTTCACCGGCAAAAGGGCTACCGCCTCAAGCATGGGGAAGAGGGGGGCATTGTAGAAATCGGGAAAATTTCCCGGCGGAACGGGCTTCCCCGAATCGCTTAGCTGTCGGATGGCGAGCGGGCGGATGTATCGGGTGCTGAATCCCTCCCCCGAGATCAGTGAGCGTGCGATCTGGGCCTGATCCATCGCCGCCTCTGTCCCCAGGCCCTTGAAGTGGAACAGAAAATAGAGGATGCAGAGCCCTATCAGGACGACGGAAATCATCCCGATCTTGAGGATTCGGGCGATGGTTCCCGAATCGATGTCGCGGACGGTTTCCTGCAGAGCCATGGGATGGAGATCGTTGAGTGGGAAGGGTTAGGAAGAGGGCTTGGTGATGCCCAACCGGGCCAGATGACGATGCAGTGTGCGGCGGCTGATGCCGAGCTTTTTTGCCGCCAGGGTCCGGTTGTCGCCGCTCTCAGCAAGTGCCTTCAGGATCACCGCCCCCTCGATGCGGGCCAGGTTGAGCTCCCCTTCCGCGGGTTCCGGCGAGGCGGAGTGACGGAGTGAGGCGGGAAGATCCGCCGAGGTAAGTTCATCGCCGTTGCCCAGCACCACCGCATGCTCCACGGCGGCCCTCAGTTCGCGGATGTTGCCGGGCCATCCGTAGGCCGCCATCGCCTCCATGGCTTCCGCCGAAAAGCGGCGTGCCGGCTTGCCGTGCTCGCGCGCCATTTCCTTGAGGAATGCCGTCACCAGCAAGGGGATGTCCTCTCGGTGGTCGCGGAGCGGGGGCATTGTCAGCGGGACCACATTGAGCCGGAAGAAGAGATCCTCGCGGAACGTTCCGGCGGCCACCATCGTAGCGAGGTCCTTGTTCGTTGCGGCGATGAGGCGCACGTCGGCTTGGAGTGTCTGGTTGCCGCCGACCCGCTCGAAGCTTTTTTCCCCGAGCACTCGGAGGATCTTCACCTGGACGGTGGGATCGATCTCCCCGATTTCGTCGAGAAAGAGCGTCCCCCCGGCGGCCTGCTCGAAGCGGCCGATGCGGCGTTCGCCCGCTCCCGTGAAGGCCCCCTTCTCGTGGCCGAAGAGTTCGCTCTCGAGTAGCTGGGGCGAGAGGGCGGCGCAATGGACGGCGACGAAGGGTTTTTCAGCACGATTGCCGAGCGCATGGATCGCCTTGGCAGCGACCTCCTTGCCGGTGCCGCTCTCTCCCTGGATCAGGATCGTCGCCTTGCTCGGCGCGACCTGCCTGATGGTCTCGAAGACTCGCTCCATCACGGGGGAGCGCCCGATCATCTGGTCCGGTGCGCGCGATTGCACGACCTCCCTCCGCAGTTCCATATTCTCAGCCTGCACCGCACGTTCGCGAAGGGAGCGTCTGACCAGCATCTCGAGGCGGTCGATGTTCACCGGCTTGGTGACGAAGTCGTAGGCGCCCCGGCGCATCGCCTCGACGGCGGTGTCGACCGAGCCGTAGGCGGTCATCATGATGCAGACAGGCGGATCGGTTCTTTTGTGCAGGCGTCCCATCAGATCCATGCCGTCATCGGTTCCCAGCCTCAGGTCGGTGATGACGACATCGGCCGGATCGGCCTCGAACAGGGCGAGGGCACCGGCGGCGTCCGCGGCCACGGCCACGTCGTAATGATCCTCCAGAGCGGCCCGCAATCCCTCTCGGGTGTGCTTTTCGTCATCGACGATGAGGACTGTTTTCTTCATGGGAGATGGGTCAAGTTGACCCAATATTCCACAAAATGCCAATGCTTACTCTGAAGAATCTGGTTGAATCGCAGAGAGCAATCGGGGCAAAGCGTCCCGGTAAGAGGTGTAGGCGGGGGACCAGCCCGTGGTGCGCATCAGGGCATTGGAGATCCGCTTCGAGGTCCATCCCCGCTTGCGGTTGAGATCGGCGCTTCCCTCCGGAGGGAGCGGTTTTCCAAGAAAGCCGGCCATCCATTCGTAGACCTGCCTCTGGGTGGCAGGTGTGTCGTCGGTCACATTGTAAATCCCGGCGGCGACATCCGGGTCGGCAAGCCGCGCGAGCGCCGCAGCCGCGTCATCGCGGTGGATCTGGTTGATCCATCGGTGGCCTCCCTCTTCGAGGAGCGCCTCGCCGGAGAGGAATTTCTTCAGCAGAACGGAACGTCCCGGCCCGTAGATACCCGAGAGGCGGGCGATGCTTCCCCCTGAGTCGAGGGCGATCTGCTCCGCCTCCAGTAGAATGCGTCCGGTCTCGCGGTCGGGCAGGGTCGGCGATTTTTCGGTCACCCATGAGCCGTCGGTCTGTCCGTAGACAGAGGTGCTGCCAACAAAAATCACCCTGCCCGGATTCCAGTCGTTGATCACCCGCCGCAGGCCCTCCCGGTAGACCGCCGCGTAGGTTTCCGCGCCACCCCTGCCCGAGCTGACCGCATAGACGGCGAGGGGTACGTTCCGGAGCCTTGGGGAAAGGGCCTCGACCGATGAGGGATCGGTCACATCGCAGGTGGCGGTTTCAAAAGATCGCCCCGCCAGTGCCGCCATGGAATCGGCGCCGCGGACGAGCCCGAGGACGCGCTTGCCCCGGGCGGAAAAAAGTTCGGCTGCGGCCTCCCCTAGGAAACCGCAGCCGATGATGAGAACTTCCGGATTCACTCCTCGGAGTGGAAAGCAGACGTTAGCTGAGGACGAAACGAACCTTGGCCTTGGCGCGCTTGGCGTTGGCCTTGGCCTTGCGCTTGGTGCGCTGGGTCGGGGTCTCGAAGGCACGAAGACGACGCACCTCCTCGAGGATTCCCTCGGTGTCGAGTTTCGTCTTGAGGCGCTTGAGAGCGCGATCGATGGGTTCGCCCTTACGGACAATAACTTCCGGCATGTTAATTCACCTGCTTTCTTTTGTGGGGTGTGGAGGTTCCCCCAGAAGCAGTCGGTGGTCAAGCCTTGCTTTCGGGATCCCGACAAGGGGCACTTGGGGTGGGGCTAGTTCCTGGTCAGGCGGATCTGGCGTCTCAGGATCACGTAGAGGATCACGAAGATCATCCAGCTCGAGAGGATCATCACCCCGGCATTGAACCAGAGGAGGGGAATGTTCATGCCGAAATAATGCTTCACCGGGCCGAAGAAGACGTTGGGATGGCGGCTTTCACGGTAATCGGCCTGCTCCATCTCGGCCTTGGAGACTAGGTCGAGCACCTTCTGGTTGGTGTAGAGCTGTTCCGCGGTGACCCCTCCCTCTCGCCCGAGAAGTTCCTCACGCTTGAAGGGGCCGCCCGCGATCACCCGGTCGATCCGCTCCATTCTCCTGTCGAGATCTTTGGTGGTCTTGGCCTCGAGGCCGCTCAGGATGGCGAGCAGGTCCTTGAGGTCATCGAGCCGTTCCTCCTGGGCCTCGGTCGGCTTCTTGACCGCCGCCAACTGGTTGATCTGACGCTGGATCCGGGCCTGCCGAAGGGCGAGGGGATTGAGCTTGGCCTGGGCGTAGACAATCCCCTCGTACGACCAGCGCATCGGCATGAACTCGCAGATCACCGGCACCTGCAGGTCGCTCCGGGGTTCCATCGCGGTGTCGGGATGCCGCGCGAACCATTCGTGAATCGAATGGATGAAGTCGAGGTTGCGGTTCATCTCCTCGTACTTGATGAGGGCGCCCCCGAGTATGATCTGGGGGATGAGCACGACCGGGATGATATTGACCGCGGTCTTCCCCTCGCGGGCCAGCGAGGAGATGAGGAGTCCCAGGGCGATGCCGCTGAAGGCGGTGAGGAACATCGCGGTGAACTCCACCCAGTAGAATCCGCGGATCGAGACCATCCA
The DNA here is from genome assembly GCA_947482345.1 of Spartobacteria bacterium. Classification (GTDB taxonomy): domain Bacteria; phylum Verrucomicrobiota; class Verrucomicrobiia; order Chthoniobacterales; family UBA6821; genus UBA6821. The sequence goes on along the minus strand of CANKJN010000006.1, from coordinate 24,585 downwards.
GTCGCCGATCAGTGTGAAGAGGGCGCATTGCGCCACGGCGAAGAGGCCGAGAGTGATCGCCTTGGCCAGCAGGTAGTAGCCGAGGCGCACGTTCAGGTTGCGCTCGCGCAGAAGCACCGGACGGTCGCGGATGATGTCGTCGACGCTGTTGGTCAGGCCCAGGAACATCGCCACCACCAGCGAGAGGAAGAGGTAGGTCGGGATGTGGAAGGCCGAGGCGAAGTCGTAGCTCTTCCCCTCCGAGTAGCGCAGGACCGCCCCGATCAGGAAGGCGAGCATCGGCGCCTCGACCAGCGTGGTCAGCAGGTTGGCCCTGTTGCGGAGCTTGCTGATGAAGGAGCGCTGGAGCAGGACCAGGAACTGGCCGAGTTCGTCGCGCCAGCGGAGACCCTCCCACCCCTTGGGGCGCTGCAGGAGGGTGCTCTTCGCCTCGGGCCCGGCGGGTACGGGGATACGGGAGGAGGCCGGCTGCTTCACCTCCTTCATGAGGCGGTAGGCCTCGAACTTGTCGCGCCAGTATTCCGGGGAGAAGCGCCGCGCTGGGACGAGTTGGCCGCGGTTGTTCTCTTCGTAGATGATGTCGCCGCTCAGGTCGCGCAGCGGGGTCTCCAGCACATCGAAGACGAACTCCGGCCTCGTCGTGCCGCAGGCCTGGCAGCCTCCGAGTTCGGTTCCGAAGAGTTGTTCGTGCTCGGCTTCCGCGAAGTAGGCCAGCATCTCGGTCGGCGTTCCGAAGAAGACCAGCTTCCCTCCCTTGTCGAGGAGGAGGGCTTTCTGGAACATCTGGAAGATCTTCGAGGTGGGCTGGTGGATCGTCACGAGGACGATCTTGTTGTGGGCCATGCCGCGGATGATCTCGATGACGTGCTCGGAATCCTTGGAAGAGAGGCCGCTGGTCGGCTCGTCGAAGAGGTAGATGTCGGCCGTGCTGACCATGTCCAGGCCGATGTTGAGACGCTTGCGCTCGCCCCCGCTGAGCACCTTCCTCTGGGATCCCCCGACGACCTCCTTGCGGCGCTCGTTGAGGCCCAGCTCCGCAAGCTTGCTGTCGATCCGGCGCTGCCGCTCGCGGCGTGAGAGATGGGGGGCCCGGATCGCGGCGGCGAACTTCAGGTTCTCCTCGATGGTCAGCTGCTCGTCGAAGGCGTCGTACTGCGGGATGTAGGTGATGTACTGAAGGAGGGCGTCGAGATTCCCGTAGAGAGAGCGCTGGTTGAGCAGCACCTCTCCCGCTATCGGCTGGAACTGACCGGCCAGCGCGCGCAGCAGGGTGCTCTTCCCGCAGCCGCTCGCCCCCATGACGCAGACCATCTCGCCCCGCTCGATCGAGAAGTTGAGGTTGTCGAGCGCGGTGTCGGCGCTCCGGAAGCGGCAGACGAGATCGCGCACATCGAGGTTGCGGATGATGTTGCGCTCCTCCTCGATGATGCGCTCGGTGAAATTGCAGCGCAGCACCTGGCCCGCATCGATGCGGATCGTGTCGCCGTCCTCCAGCTCCATGGCGCCCCGGACGGGCAGGCCCCTCACCACGATCGGCCGGTCGGCCTGCAGCACCTCGACCCGTCCCTTCTTCAGCTGGTAGTCACAGGTGATCCGGAGGGTCACCTCGCCGCCGATGCCCGGGGAGATGAGGATGTCATCGTCGTCGAGGCGGCTCGGGTTGTTGGAGGCGATATACTCGGTCTTCGATCCCTTGAGTTCGAAGCGCCCGCCGAAGGCGCCGACGCGTCGCTTGAGCTCCTCGAGGTCGAGCTCCCCTCCGTCGCGGAAGAAGATCTTGTCGGAGAGCTGGGCATCCACGGTCGTTCCCTTGCGCAGGGGAGTGCCCCGCAGGGTCGCCCGCAGATCCTGGAGCGCGGTGACGCGCACCTTGAGCCCGAAGGCGATCTCAAGATCGCTGTCGCGGCTGCGGGACTTCTCGAGACGGACCTCCTCGTTGTTGATCGCCACGAAGATGTGGGGGAGCGTCACGTTCCGCTTCGCGTTGAAGTAGAAGAGCAGGTCCTGGCTGGTAATGACCTGTTCGCCGACGAGCACCCGCTGGCCGGGATAGATGCGGCAGAATTCGCCCGGTTTGAGCAGTCGCCCCTGGACGATGAGGCTCTTCGAGGAGAGGTTCTTCAGGATGATCAGGTCGTGGTGGCGGTAGGCGAGCAGCCGCTCGTCGGGCGAGAACTCGCGCAGGGCCACATCGCACCGGTCGGGATCGCCGAAGGAAAGGGCCTCCAGCGGGGAGACGCCGTCGTGGAAGAACGCAGGGTCGGCCTGTTCGTTCGCATTGAGCTGGTAGACGATGTCGATCGCCTGGGCGGCCATGCCGAGCTTGCCCATGAAATCATGGTAGGCGGCGACCTGCTCCGGCTTCATCCCGGAGCGGGTGATCAAGTCGAAGAGCTGGACGCCGAGCAGGATCTTCCGGTCGTCGCTCAGTTCGAGGGCGAGCTTGGAAGCCATGACTCCCAGATCCTGCTGCTGCTCGAGCGCCTGCCGGAAGAGCCTCCGCAGCTCGGAATAGACGGCCTCCGGATAGTCGTAGCGCAGGAATCCGAGGCTGGAATCGATTTCCTCCTCGAGCATCTCGCCGTCGACGCGCGTGAAGGCGGCAAGCACCTGGATCAGGGTCGGCAGGAGATTCGCGCTCTCCGCGATCGTCTGTGGCCTCCGGCGCAGACGTCGCCACCTTCGGGCCGCCAAGTGCTGGAGACGCGAGGCGCCGCGCAGGAGGCTGTCGATCACCAGCACGCTGCGGCGCGACTCCTGGCTTACCAGGCCAAGGCCTGATTGGTCTTCGGGTGCTGGTCCTGCGGGATCCATCTCCGGTCAGGCTAATCCGCTCCCCGGCAAAGATGGAGTCATTTGTTCAATCGTGAAAGAAATGCTGAAGGCTAAATGCTGAAGGCTAAAATAAGGAACCGCAGCCGAAGGGCGAACAGTGAAGCGCGAGGCCCTCAACTCCACTTCACTCCCATTCTTCACTTTTCATTCCACCCCAGCTTCCAGTTCCTAGTTCCTAGTTCCTAACTCCCAACTCCCAACTCCCAACCTAAGGCGCCCCGTAGCGTTCCGCCACGCGTTTGACCGACTTGGCGCGGCCCGTTTCCGGATCCACCTCGACGAGCACGCCGGATGCAATGACGGGACCGCGTGCCACGGGAAACTTGACCGGCATGGAGTTCACGAACTGCCCCACCACCGCGTCGCAGTCGCGGCCGAGGATGGAGTCCTCCGGCCCGCACATCCCCGCATCGCAGAGGAAGGCCGTCCCTTTCGGGAAGATCCGCTCGTCGGCCGTCTGCACATGCGTGTGGGTCCCCACCACGAGGGAGACCTTGCCGTCGAGGTGGCGTCCCATAGCGATCTTCTCGCTGGTGGTCTCGCCATGGACATCGACGATGATCACGGGGGTTTCTTGCCTGAGTTTTTCCACCTCGGCGGAGGCCGCCAGGAAGGGGTTGTCGAGGGGGGTCTTCATGAAGGTCCGGCACTGGACGTTCATGACGCCGATCGGCCCGTGGGCCGTGTCGAGGATGATGCTGCCGCTACCCGGGGTGCCTGCCGGATAGTTGAGCGGGCGGAGCAGCCGCGGCTCGGTGGCGATGTAGGCAATGATCTCCTTCTGGTCCCAGATATGATCCCCCGAGGTGATGACGGCGATGCCGCTACGCATCAGGTCGATGGCGAGCTTCGGGGTAATGCCTCGGCCGGCGGCGGCATTCTCGCCGTTGGCGATCACGAAATCGGCATCGCCGCGCTCCAGATAGAGTTCCGCCGTGCGGCAGGCTGCCATGCGGCCGGGTTCACCCACCACATCGCCCAGAAAAAGGATTTTCACCATGGGTGGGTTTTTATCGAAAGCACCGGCCGGGACGATGTAAAAATGAGACATCTTGAAGATTCGCCCTTATGCATTTCGCTATGTCGCGGCTTTTGTCCTGCTGGCTTCGTCCGTTTCCGCGCCGGCCGCCCTCCTCAGCCCGCTGGCTCCCCAGCCCGACTGGAGCACCATCGGGCAGTATGTGGGAACAATCACGGCCGCCGATTTCGAGAGGCTTCTCAGACAGGTCTACGTGCCCGACGGATCGTGGAGGGAGTGGATCAGCATCTCCCCGACCGAGGCCCTGATTACCCCGAGGCCGGGCGCCGCTCCAATCGCCCTCCCCCTCGCCTCTCCGGGCACGACTCCAAAGGCCCCGCCCCGGTTCTGGAAGGACCGCACGGCGCGCTCCCCCGTCCCCGGTCGGCCGCTTGCCGGTCTCCGCATCGCCATCGATCCGGGCCACCTCGGGGGAAGCTATGCGAAGATGGAAGCCCGTTGGTTCCGGATCGGTAACAGTCGCCCCGTCCAGGAGGGGGAGATGACCCTGATGGTCGCGAAGCTCCTGAAACAGCAACTGGAGTCGATGGGTGCGGAGGTCTGGCTGACCAGGACCAGGAACGGCCCCACTACGCCGCTGCGCCCCGGAAGTCTCAGGAAAGTCGCGGCGGGATCGCTCAGGGAGGAGGGTGTGGTTCCGTCGGGCAAGCGACTTCAGGATGAGACCGAGAGGCTCTTTTACCGGGTCGGCGAGATCCGCAACCGGGCCCGGATGGTGAACGGCCACATCCGTCCCGACCTCGTGGTGTGCCTCCACTTCAATGCGGAGGAGTGGGGTGATCCGGCCCGCCCCTCCCTGACGGACAAAAACCACCTTCACCTGCTGCTCTCCGGAAACATCTCGCGCGAGGAACTTCTGCACGAGGATGAGCGCCACACCATGCTGGTGAAACTCCTCGGCGGGACCCATGCCGCCGAACTCGGAGCCTCCGAGGCCGTCGCCCGTTCCCTGGCCTCCGCCACCGGACTCGAACCCTTTGTCTACCATGGCACCAAGGGAATCCCCGCCTCCTCGAATCCTTATCTCTGGATCCGCAACCTGCTGGCAAACCGCCTGTTCGAATGCCCGGTCGTCTACTGTGAGCCGTATGTCATGAACAGCCGGGCGGTCTTCAACCGCGTGCAAATGGGAGATTATCAGGGGCGACGCAACGTGGGGGGCTCCCAACTGCCAAGCATTTACAGGGAATATGCCGATGCCGTGGCGCAAGGGCTTGCCGATTACTATGGGAGCCGCTGATGATGGGACTTTCCCGAAACGGCATCCACCACCCTCCCATCATCCGATTTTCCAACCCATGAAGACCAAAGTCATCGCCATCGCCAACCAGAAGGGGGGCGTCGGTAAGACCACCACCTCGGTCAACCTCGCCGCCGCGATCGCCGAGGCGGGTCACACCGTCCTTCTTCTCGACCTTGACCCACAGGGGAATGCCTCCAGCGCCCTCGGACTCGAAACGGGCGAGGGAAACAGCCTCTACGCCGCCATGATCGGGCAGACCCCGATGCAGGACCTCGTCCAGGAAACGCGGATTCCGAATCTCTGCGGCATCCCCGCCGACCTCGACCTGGCCGGCGCGGAGATTGAGGTTGCCCGCATGGAGGGGCATCTCACCCAGCTCCGCACGGTCCTGGAGCCGGTGCGCGCTTCGGGCCGCTTCGAGTACGTCATCATGGACTGCCCTCCGTCGCTCGGCATCCTCATGACCAACGCCCTCAGCGCCGCGGACGAACTCCTCATTCCCATCCAGTGCGAGTATTACGCGCTCGAGGGTCTCGGCAAACTGGTCGGCGTCATGGAGCAGATCCGCGAATCCGGTGCGAATCCGGGCCTTGTCATGAGCGGACTGCTGATGACCATGCTCGATGTCCGCACCAACATCAGCGCCGCTGTCGTGCGCGATGTCCGCGCCCACTTCGAGGAGGTCGTCTTCGATGCCGCGATTCCCCGCTCCGTCCGCATCAGCGAAGCCCCGAGCTTCGGCAAGACCATCCTCGAGTACGACCCGAAGGGGCCCGGCGCCTCCGCCTACCGCGTCCTTGCCAAGGAATTCCTCGACCGCCAGAAGAGGGGCATCTCCTTCGTCGGCGCGCCACAGAGGAATCCGGAGGGATGAAACTTGAGACCTGCCGTAACGGCTGCGAAGCAACGGCCGGGCTAACAAACCTGAATCTCAAATTCACCCAGGTTTTTCCCTCTGCTCCCGATAACCTTCCGTCTTCAGCCTAAACCCCTTTCTCCATGACCGACGTCCTCGCTCTCTTCAAACAGACCGGTGCCCTGCTCCACGGCCACTTCATCCTCCGCTCCGGCCTGCACAGCCGCGAGTTCTTCCAGTGCGCGCTCCTGCTGCAGGACGCTCCCGTGGCCGCGCAGGTCTGCGGCGAGTTGGCGGAGAAGCTCTGTCCGTTCCACACAGAGGCTAACGGCAAGAAGCCGACGGTGGTTTCACCGGCCGTCGGCGGGATCATCGTAGGACAGGAAGTCGCCCGTCACCTCGGCACACGTCACATCTTTGTCGAGAAGGATGGAAGCGGCGGCCTGGTCATGCGACGCTTCGAGGTGGTTCCCGGCGAGCGCTTCATCGTTGCCGAGGATGTCGTCACCCGCGGCGGCCGTGTCCAGGAGACCATCGACATCATCAGAAACCTCGGCGGCGTTGTTGTCGCCGCAGGATCCATCGTCGACCGCAGTGGCGGGAATCTCCCCGACTTCGGATGCCCCTTTGTCAGCCTCATCCAGATGACGCCCGAGACCTTCCCGGCGGACGCACTCCCTGAGGACCTCGTCGATATTCCCGCGGTGAAACCGGGAAGCAAGTAACCCTCCGCGAAGCGGAGGGAGTGAAAGGTGAAAAAGTGAAAAGTGTGAAAGTGAACAGGCATTCATGACCTTCGCACCGATTCAATTGATCCATTAATGGACTCATTCATTTCCTGATTTCCTGATGCGATAGCAGACAAGCAATTTCAGATTCATTCTCTTTTTCATCCTTCATAATTCAGCTCTCATCCTTTGATTCCCCTCGCCCGTTTCCTAACCTTCATCCGGTTTTCGCACACGGTCTTTGCCCTCCCCTTTGCGCTCGGGGCGATGGTCGTTGCGGCGGACGGGTTTCCCGGGTGGCGGATCTTCGGGTTGATCCTGCTCTGCATGGTCTTTGCCCGGACGGCGGCAATGACCTTCAACCGTGTCGCCGATTGGGAGATCGACAAGCGCAACCCGCGCACCGCCGGCCGTCACCAACTCATCGGTAGGGCGGTGGCCATCACCACCTGTCTCGTGAGCGCCCTGCTCTTCATCGCCTCGGCGGCCTTCATCAACCCGATCTGTTTCCTGCTCTCTCCGGTCGCACTGGCGCTCGTTTTTTTCTACTCGCTCACGAAGCGCTTCACGCATGCGGCGCAGTTTTTCCTGGGACTGGCCCTCTCGGCGGCGCCTGTGGGTGCGTGGCTTGCCGTCACCGGTTCGTTTGCCTGGCCGCCGATCATTCTCGCAGCGGGAGTTCTCTGCTGGGTGGCGGGATTCGACATGATCTACGCCACTCAGGATGAGGAGGCCGACCGGCGCGAAGGCCTCCGCTCGATGGTGGTCTGGCTCGGCGTTCCCGGAGCGCTGCGTCTGGCGGGCCTCCTCCATCTGCTGATGCTGATTGGCCTGATCGCATTCGGTCTCTCGGCCCATCTTGGGAAGATCTATTTCGCGGGCCTCCTGCCCGTTCCCTTTCTGCTTCTCTACGAACACCGGATCGCCCGCACGCTCGACCTGGCCCTAATCAACAAGGCTTTCTTCGAGACCAATGCACTGATCGGCGCCATTTTTGTCGCGGTGACGGCGGCTGATCGCCTGCTTCGCTGAATCAATCGATCGGTTTGCCGCTTGTCGTCAGCGGGACGGTTGATTCCGGCTCGGATGGCAGAGCGGGCTCCGGCATGACGCTTTCGGGTGCAACCCTTTCCGGGATGGTGCTTGGTTCCGGCATTGCCGTTTCTTGCGGCGGCATGAGTATCTGCTCGGTCCGCGCGCTTTCCTGCGGAGGTACTGCTTGAGAAGTCGGTGAGGAAATGGGTTCCGGTCGAGGCGGACTGGGAGTCGGGACCGCAATCGCCTTCTTCACGGGAACCGGGAGGGCTTTGCGGATCGGAACGGACTTGGGTTTGGGGGTTGGTGAGGAGAACGCGGGAAGTGCCGCCGGAGCTTGAATCGGGGGAATAGGCGGAATGGGCGGAATGATTTCTCCGGAAGGGAGTTGGCCCGAACCCGATCCTGAGTCCGAGCGCAGGGCGAGCAGGAGATTGGCATCGTTGGCGCTCACATGGTATCCGGCGCCGAAAGGGAGGGGGCCGACCCGCAGAGGCGATTCATAGGCTTCCTTCAGCGCCGGCTCTTTTCCCCTCTTGAAGATCTCCAGGGGCTCGGTGTAGATCCCGAAGAGCTGGATCTTCCATTCCCCGGGAAGGAAGCTCCTGAAGGGAAGGCCTGAGTCATCCTGCAGGATCAGGGTAGAGGTTCTCATCAGGAAATTTCGGGTTTCCGAGAAGGAATCAAGCGGCAGCAGGTAGGAAGCCGCCTTGAGATAGGAAGCCCCTTGTCCGAGATCCGCGAGCCAGTCGAGAAAGCGCCTGCACTCCCTGCCGTTCGAGAGGTCGGCCTGGAAATAATAGAGCATCTGGGGAGGGCCTCCCGGACGGTGGTAGACGATCTGCACACCGGGTGATCCGAAGGGCCTCACCATCGTGACCGAATCGATCACGTTTCCGGTCAGTGCGAGTTCCGTGTAGAGAACCGGAAGAACCCCGCGGAAAGAGCCCTGCACGAGTTGCGGCTTCATCTCGCTGGTGATGAAGTAGCCGCAGAAGAGGGAGGTGTGGAGCGCCTCGTCGAGCGCCTTCAGCGCACCGCCGAGAGAGGCCGGGTCGAGCGCCTCGGGCGGAGGAACTTCACCCACCGGCTCCAGGCCGCCCAACACCATGACGTGGGCATCAGGGAAAAAGGCATAGGCGTTGAGGAAGTCGGGGCCACCGAAGAGATACCGGAGCACTCCGCGCGTGGAGGGGATGTTTGCCAGGTGATCCCTAGCCCATTGCTGCATGGTGCCGTAGCGAACCTTCCGGCAGAATGCCCACTGCTCCTGCAGTTCTTTCTGGTGCTGCCGATACTCCGGGGATTTCTGGAGGGCGCTGAGGATGCTATCCTTCCCTAGCGGGATGCCTGCCAGGAATTCCGCCTGCTCCTGAAGCGAGGAAGGGCGCGGATCGGCGGCCTGAATTCCTTGGCAGAAGACGGCGGCGATGACACATGCCATCGCGCAGGAGCGTTTCACGATTTCTTTTGCCTGGAGATCCATCGGTAAAGTGTGAGAGGGAGCAGCATGATGACCATCCCTGAAAGGGCAATCATCGGTTTGCTGATCGCCGAGTAGAGAAGCCCGGCGCCCGAACAGAGGATGAAGAGAACGGGTGGCAGGGGATAGAGGGGGCATGTGAACTGCGGTCGGCTCCCAAGAGTCCGTGATAACCCGCCTTCCTTCTTCCTCAGAACGAGCAAGCCGGAGACGCCGAGGATCAGGCAGAGCAGCAGTGGAATCTGGGCAAAGAGAAGGATTGTCTCGAAGGATGCGCCCGTGATCAGCCCGAGTACGAGCAGCAGTTGCAGCAGGATCGCCCTGCGCGGGATTCCGGTGGCCGTGCGCCTGGCAAGCCACGCAAAGATCGGGTAATCCTCCCCGACGCGCTGAATTACCCGCGGCCCGGCCCAGACCATCGCGCTGATGGAGGCCAGGAGTCCGAAGGAAATGATCCCCGACATAATCCGGCCACCGGATGGGCCGATCAGGTGTTGCGCCGCGACGCTGCCGACATTGAGAACCCCGCGCAGTTCGGATAGGGGTGCGGAGGTCAGGAAGATGGCGTTGAGCATGACGTAGAAGAGAGCCACGGCGAGTGTTCCCAGGACCAGCGAGAGGCCGACGATCCGCCCTCCCGACCTGACTTCCCCGGCCAGATAGGTCACCGCATTCCATCCCGAGTAGGCGTAGAGCACGAAGATGAGGGCGATTCCCGAGGAGGGGCGCAGGAGCTCCTCCGCGGAACGTGCGTGCGGGGTGAGGACGGCCCATGCGCCGGCATTCCGGAAGAGGCTCCAGAAACCCACCGCAATGAAGAGAGCCACCAGAAGGAATTTCAGGGCCGTGGCCGCCACCTGCACCAGGGAGCTGACCTGAAGGGAACGCAGGTGGAAGAGGGAGATGAGCAGCACCACGATCCATGAGGAGAGATGAACCGGGCAGAAGGGGAACGCCGCATGGAGGTAGCTTCCGAAGGCCATCGCGGAGAGGGCGATCGGTGCAGCAAACCCGGCGATCAGGGAGACGAATGCCGCCATGAATCCGAGCGCCGGGTGGTAGATCTCGGAAAGGTAGGTGTATTCCCCGCCCGAGCGGGGAATCCTGGCAGCCAGTTCCGCATACGATAAAGCCCCGCAGAGCGAGATCACACCGCCCAGAACCCAGAGGCAGAGGATTGAGAATCCGCTGCTCAGGTCCTGAAGCTGGAAACCCAATGTCGTGTAGACACCCGTCCCGACCATCGTCGCCGTCACCAGCGAGAGACAGGTCGGCAATCCTATGCCGTTCCTATTAGAGCGGTTTTGCTTCATCTCTAGACATTCTTTGCGGCGGCATGAGGCGTTGTGCTGTGTCGCATCGCTTGGGCTGTAGCGCAAAGACTACAGCCGCTTCGCTTGCTACTTGCACACCACCTCATGACATCCGCAAATCCTTTGTCTACATCCAAATCAAAAACGCTCTAACGGCAAGTTCCTCGAAGGGCATGTTGGGGTTGCTTAGGAATCTTTCCGGGGGTGGATCGGGGGATCCCATGCCGCCGAGAGGTAGGCGTAAACAACCTCCGAAAGCACGATCACGAGGGAGATCACGAAGCAGATCAGTCCCCCGACAAAGGTGGAGACCACGTAGATCCCCTGCAGATGGGGCGGCGCCCCGGTCTGGAAGAGAAAGAGTTCCAGAACCGTCAGGGAAATCAGCAGGCCGCTCAGCACATCGAAGAAGATGGCGATCGCACAGAGTCGTCCGCGCCTCTTGGTCTGCGGATATTCCATCCGGTAATGGTCCTCCAGGGGCTCGGGAATGCTTCCCTGCTCAAAGAGCTCCCTGTGCAGGAAGCGCATCCTATCGATCACCCGGGCCAACCGGCCGCTGATCGCGTTGAAGAGCGTGACCACCGCCATCAGGAGAAAGACCGGGGCCAGTGCCAGCTGTATCGTCGAGGTGACGTCATTGTTGGGGATGTTCATTCAGAAATGTGGATGGAGTGTTGATTCAAGTGCTGTCGGGCCGATCAAAAAAAACCACACCAACCCGATTGATGTGATCCAAGAGCTCGGCATGTGAGATCTGGGAGAGGATGGAGAGGTCTATATGATAGGGGAGCGATCCTTCCTCCAGTTCCGCCTGGATCCGGCCAAGGATTTCCATCGTCAACCCTGGGCCGATGAGCGTCAGATCAATGTCAGAGCCGGGCTTGAAAGTACCCTTGGCTCGCGACCCGTAGAGGGTGGCCCGTTCCACTTCCGGATGCCGGGCCAAGACAGAGCGGATCGCCGCAACGGCCGCATCGGTGAGGCCCCAGTTCATCAGTGGTTTTCCCCAGCCTCCAGTTCCCCAAGCCGTGCTTGTAGCTTTGAAAACTCCTTCGCATAATTTCCCGTGATGGCGGCGGCGATCTGCTCCATCGTTTCCTCGTTGTAGGTGTGGGTCGTCTGATTGCGGCTCTGGATCATTTGCATCCAGACATCACCCTCAGCCAACAAACCTGCAGCAAATGCCTCTCGAGTCGTGTCACGGGAGCCGTAGAGATTGGAAACACCCTTCGACTCAAGGAAATCCTTCAGCGTGTTCCAGGCCAGTTCATGGGTGTATTCGAAGGAATGAATCAGCCCCTGCGTTTCCAAGGGAGAAAGCTCCCTCTTTTTCGAGAGGTCAAGCGCCTCATTCAACTGGGCAAGAGCCTTCCGGTAATTCTGGAAACGTTGAATCCAGCGGATGTCTTGGGTTGTCATGGATCAAGGGGACTTGGGATGGCTGATGTCTACCCTGCACCGCTAGCCCGAAGAAAATCCATCATGAAAATCCAGAAGCCGAACTCCAGAGGCCGACCGACGTGGCGAGCTTCGTGCTGGGTGTGGTCATTCGTCTTTTCAAAGATCAGTCTCAAGGTAAACCTTCTCGTCAAAACGTCTCCTAAACGATAACTGTGATCATATTTTATGGTGCCCATCTCTTTCCGAAGCTCTTCGTTCGCATAGGGAGCCCTCCGGGAAAGCCCATAACAATATCACAATGACTTCCTCCACCTATCCAGACGGGCTCTCTGCTCCATCGCAAAGAGCTGTTGTCCGCGAGGGAGATATTGAGGACTCCTTCATCGAAAAACTCCGGAGCCTGAAATATGAATACCGGTCCGATATTCAAGACAGGGCCTCGCTGGAGCGTAACTTCCGCGAGAAGTTCGAGGCCCTGAATCGCGTCACTCTCACCGATGCAGAGTTTGCCCGCCTGCTCGATGAGATCGTTGCATCGGATGTCTTCACTGCATCCAAGACCCTGCGCAGTATCAATAGCTTCACTCGCGACGATGGCACGCCGCTGAACTACTCCCTGGTGAACCTCAAGGACTGGTGCAAAAACCACTTCGAGGTCGTCCACCAGCTCCGTATCAATACCGACTACAGCCACCATCGTTATGATGTGATCCTACTCATCAACGGCGTACCCTGTGTCCAGATCGAGCTCAAGACCCTTGGGGTGAATCCCCGCCGGGCCATGGAGCAGATCGTCGACTACAAGAATGACCCCGGCAACGGCTACGCGAAGACGCTGCTCTGCTTCATGCAGCTCTTCATCGTCAGCAACCGCGACCGCACCTACTACTTCGCTAACAACAACGCCCGCCACTTTGCCTTCAATGCCGACGAGCGCTTCCTGCCCATCTACGAGTTCGCCGCCGAGGACAACCACAAGATCACCCACCTCGACGAGTTCGCGGCGTGCTTCCTGAAGAAGTGCGACCTCGGCAGGACCATCAGCCGCTACATGGTGCTGCTCGCCGGAGAGCAGAAGCTCATGATCATGCGGCCCTATCAGGTCTATGCCGTACAGCACCTGGTGAAGTGCATCGACGAGGACAACGGCAACGGCTTCATCTGGCACACCACCGGCAGCGGCAAAACACTCACCTCCTTCAAGGCCTCCACCCTGCTCAAGGAGAACGACCACATCCACAAATGCGTCTTCGTCGTGGATCGCAAGGACCTCGACCGCCAGACGCGCGAGGAGTTCAACCGCTTCCAGGAGGGCTGCGTCGAGGAGAATACCAACACCGCCGCCCTCGTCCGTCGCCTCCTGTCTGAGGACTACGCGGACAAAGTCATCGTCACCACCATCCAGAAGCTCGGCCTCGCGCTGGATGAGAGCAGCAAGCGCAACCAGCAGCGGAAGAAGAACGACCAGCCCACCTACAAGGAGATGTTGGCTTCGCTCAGCGACAAACGCATCGTCTTCATCTTCGATGAGTGCCACCGCTCGCAGTTCGGGGAGAACCACAAGGCGATCAAAGAGTTCTTCCCTAAGGCTCAGCTCTTCGGCTTCACCGGCACACCCATCTTTGATGCCAATGCCTCCCTTCATAAGATCGAGGACGAGCAGGCCTCCATGCGCACCACGGCGGACCTCTTCCAGAAGCAGCTCCACGCCTACACCATCACCCACGCCATCGAAGACGCAAACGTCCTGCGCTTCCATATCGATTACTTCAAGCCCGAGGGAAAAAACCCGCCCAAGCCCGGCGAGGCCATCGCGAAGAAAGCCGTCATCGAGGCGATCCTCTCCAAGCACGACGCCGCCACCGGTGGACGCCGCTTCAATGCCATCCTCGCCACCTCATCCATCAACGACGCCATCGAATACCATGCTCTGTTCAAGACCATGCAGGCCCAACGTGAACAAGAGCAACAGGCCGCTGATCCCGGGTTCAAGCCGCTGAATATCGCCTGCGTCTTCTCCCCGCCCGCCGAGGGGAATCCCGATGTGAAGCAGATTCAGGAAGATCTGCCGCAGGAGCAGGCAGACAATGAGGTGGACCCCGAGGGGAAGAAAGCCGCGCTCAAGGTAATCCTTGCCGATTACAACGTCCGCTACGGCACCAATCACCGCATCGGCGAGTTCGACCTCTACTATCAGGATGTGCAGAAGCGCATCAAAGACCAGCAGTGGCCCAACGCTGATTTCCCGCACGCCCACAAGATCGACATCACCATCGTCGTGGACATGTTGCTCACCGGCTTTGATTCCAAGTTCCTGAACACGCTCTACGTGGACAAGAACCTGCGGCACCACGGCTTGATTCAGGCGTTCTCGCGTACCAACCGCGTGCTCAATGGCACTAAGCCCTACGGGAACATCCTCGACTTCCGCCAGCAGCAGGATTCCGTGGATGCCGCCATTGCCCTCTTTAGCGGGGAGAAGTCCAGTGAGCAGGCACGGGAAATCTGGCTCGTGGAGAAGGCCCCCGTCGTTATCCAGAAGCTGGAGACTGCGGTGCAGAAGCTCGACGCCTTCATGAAGTCCCAGGGACTCGACTGCACACCTTCCTCCGTTCCCAACCTGAAGGGTGACGCCGCCAAGGTCGTCTTCATCGAGCGCTTCAAGGAAGTCCAGCGGCTAAAGACCCAGCTCGACCAATACACCGACCTCACCGAGGAGAACAAATCCGCCATCGCGCAGGTACTGCCGGAAGAAAACCTGCGCGGTTTCAAAGGTCAGTATCTGGAGACCGCTAAGAAGCTCAAAGAGCAGCAGGGTAAAACTGGAGAGAAACAAGACTCAGAGGATCCCGTGGATCAGATCGACTTCGAGTTCGTCCTCTTTGCCTCCGCCGTCATCGACTACGACTACATCATGGGCCTCATCGCCCGCTTCTCAGAGCAGAAGCCCGGCAAGTCCAAGATGACCCGCGAGGAACTCATCGGCCTCATCAGCGCCGATGCCAAGTTCATGAACGAGCGCGACGACATCGCCGAATACATCGGCACGCTCCAGGCGGGCGAAGGTCTCAGCGAAACCGCCATCCGCGACGGCTACACCCGTTTCAAGGCAGAGAAGAACGCTAAGGAACTCGCCTCCATCGCCAGTAAGCACGGATTGGGCACGGCCGCCTTGCAGGCCTTCGTGGAGGGCATCCTTGACCGCATGATCTTTGATGGAGAGCAGCTCACCCAACTTTTGGAGCCGCTCGACCTCGCCTGGAAAGCCCGCACCCAGGCCGAACTCGCCCTCATGGCCGATCTCCACCCCCTCCTCACCAAACGCGCCGGTGGCCGCGACATTTCCGGACTCAGCGCTTACGAATCTTGAACTCACACGAAGACACGAAGGCGCGAAGGGATGTGGAAGAGTTATCCGCTATTGTGGTGGACTGTGGCTACAAGCTGCATGTTGAGGCTGGGCCGGGTTTACTGGAAACGGTTTATGAGGTGGTTCTGGCAAAGATGCTTGCCGATCAAGGTCTGACTGTGAAACGGCAGGTGCCCGTGCCGATTCGGCTCATGGGAATGACTTTTGAAGAAGGGTTTCGTGCCGACATCATCGTCGAAGACCGACTTTTGATCGAACTGAAGTCGGTTGAGAATCTGCTTCCAGTCCATTCCAAACAAGTTCTCACCTACCTTCGTCTGCTCGGTCTCCCGTTGGGACTTCTCATCAATTTCGGGGCATCCACCTTCAAAGACGGCTGCAAACGCATCCTCAATGGGCCGCAGTCATTTGAAAACTCGCGACTCAGACTGAATCAGGAAACTCACACGAAGGCACGAAGCCACGAAGAAGAAGGAGGATTGCAATGAGTTCCAGAACAAAACCCCTTCGTGCCTTCGTGTCTTCGTGTGAGACCCAAAAGGAAGAGGCAACGCCCGCGCTGGTGCCGAAGCTATGGTTTCCCGAGTTTCGGGGAAAATCGCACGCGAAGCCACGAAGCCGCGAAGAAGAAGAGGGAATGTCATGATTAAGAAATCCAAAAACCTTCGTGCCTTCGTGTCTTCGTGTGAGACCCAAAAGGAAGAGGCAACGCCCGCGCTGGTGCCGAAGCTGCGGTTCCCGGAGTTTCGGAAGTTGGCAGGATGGAAGGTGGCACAACTCCAGAAGATTGCCCGGCCCGTATCTGACAGGGCAGTAACGGGCGATGCAGATAATATATTGAGCCTCTCGGGCGAACATGGCCTTGTCCTTCAAAGCGACTATTTCGGCAAAAAGATCGCGGGAGATAGTGCGGAAAGATACCTCAAACTTCTCCGCAATGACTTCGTCTATAACGACAGAACCACAAAGGCCTCGACCTTTGGCACCATCAAACGACTGTCCAAATATGAAGGTGGAATCGTTTCGCCGATCTACAAGTGCTTCCGCTTCCACTCGGACGAGAACCCGGTCTTTTGGGAATGGTATTTCGAATCTGGAAGCCATGAGGCGGCTCTGCGTGGCTTAGTAAACGAAGGTGCCAGAGCGGGGCGATTTAATATCTCTATCTCCCAATTCCTCTTCACCGCCGCACCTCGGCCAGACGAACCCGAACAACAAAAAATCGCCGAGTGCCTGAGTTCGGTGGACCAGCTGATGGCCGCGCAAGCGCGGAAAGTGGACGCGCTCAAGACCCATAAAAAAGGGCTGATGCAGCAGCTTTTCCCCCGCGAAGGCGAAACCCAACCCCGCCTCCGCTTCCCCGAATTCCAAAACGCCGGGGAGTGGGTGCGGGTGCGATTGGATGAAATCAGTCGTGTTATCAGAGGCTCTAGCCCTCGACCACAGGGTGATCCTCGTTTCTTTGGCGGTCCTGTTCCTCGACTGATGGTGCAGGATGTCACACGAGATGGAAAATGGGTTACGCCTCGCATTGATTCACTCACCGAGGAAGGCGCAACAATGAGCCGACCTTGCCCAGCCGGAACTCTAACGATCGTCTGCTCGGGGGTGGTTGGAATCGTATCGTTTCTGGCAGTCGACGCCTGTATTCACGACGGTTTCTTGGCACTCGTGGATATAGACGAGTTGCAAGCGGATAAGGATTTTCTATTCCATACATTGAGTACGCTTCGCAACCAGTTTGAACGCGGAGCAACACACGGAGGAGTTTTCACGAACCTAACGACTCAGGGCATAAAGGAGTTTGAGATCCACTGTCCCAGAATAGCCGAACAACAACGCATCGCCGACTGCCTCACCAGCCTCGACGACCTCATCGCCGCGCAAACCCAAAAGCACGAAGCCCTCAAGACCCACAAGAAAGGCCTGATGCAGCAGCTTTTCCCATCCCCAGAGGATAATTGAATCATGATCTGCAGAATCAACCGCCTCACGAACTTCGGGAACTACCGCCAATTTCAATGGGGCGGCACAACTCCCTTTGCCAAGCGCAACCTTATCTACGGCTGGAATTACTCGGGAAAAACCACGCTGTCTCGGCTGTTTCAGATTCTTGCTGAACCAAACCAAATCGCACAGTGGCAGGGAAGCCAGTTCGAGGTTGAGCTTCAAGGCGGAGCTACAATGACGCACGCCAATCTGGCGAATCCTCCGCGCATAAAGGTCTTTAACCGCGACTTCATTCAGCGCAACTTTCTACAGGAACATCAAGCCCCTTCAGTATTCATTGTCGGCGGCAATACCATCCACCTGCGCAATCGAATTGGTCGTTTGAATGAGCACGAGACGAAAATTGTAGGTATCAAAGAACGGCTCTCCGAGAACCACCGGCGGCTACAAAACGAACTTGATTCGTTAGGGACAAATCATGCCAGGTCTTTTGGCACCTTAACAGGAGACAGAACCTATAACCGCACCAAACTCGTAGCTGAAATTGATCGAGTCAAAGCGACGCCAGACGCTTTTATTCTCACCGAGAAGGACCTCCAAGCAAAGGTGGCGCTAGTCCACAGCACAGAACAATGGGCTAACATCAATACTGTGAACGCTCCAGCAGAGAATCCAGACGCTTTGCGGTTAACCTTGCAAGCGGTAATGCAGAAGACCGCATCGAACGAGGCCATAACCAAACTGAAAGAAAATCGTGACCTAGAATCATGGATACGAACAGGCCTGTCGCATCATGTGGGTTCGTCGCAGTGCGAATTCTGTGGATCAGAAATTCCTGAGGAGCGTCTCACCGCCCTGCAAAAGCACTTCTCCGAAGCTTACGAAGATTTAACCGCAGAAGTGGCTTCTCAAGTCGCCACACTTGAAGAAGCAGAGCTGGTCATTAAGCTTCCCGATGAACGTGACTTTGTTCCAGACCTACGGGCGCAGTTTGTTGCGTTGAAGACTAGGATCGAAGAATGGGCCACTTGGGCAAGGGCGGCGGTCGGTGAACTCACACAGCTTGCTAAGCTGAAGCAGTT
This sequence comes from Spartobacteria bacterium, assembly GCA_947482345.1. Classification (GTDB taxonomy): domain Bacteria; phylum Verrucomicrobiota; class Verrucomicrobiia; order Chthoniobacterales; family UBA6821; genus UBA6821. Next base: position 6,247 of record CANKJN010000006.1, on the reverse strand, counting down.
AAGCCTGGAAACTCCGCTCGCTTGCGTTGTCGCTACCGGCCGCGCCTCTGAAATTGAGCAGCTCGTGTTGGACATCAACGCGCTTGTCACAGACCACAATCAAAAGCGCACACAGATCGACGTTGAGAAAAGAGCTGCTAAAGGGGCAGTCGATAAGCATCATGCTGCGAGCTTTTACAAGGACAACAATGTCCTAGGCAGGGAATCGGCAATTGAAGCCGCCATGGATCAGGTCAATGCAGCGCAAGATTCACTAAATAGGATTGCAGGCAAGAAGGCGGCAATCGAGGCGAAGATTCAGCAGCAATCCATCGCAGCGCAAAAGATCAACGAGACGGTTCAGTTTCTTCTGCCGGACAACAACATCTCAGTTGCTGAAATCCCCGGAGGCTCATTTGAGTTTCGGCGCGATGGGGCACCAGCCAGCAACCTTAGCGAAGGCGAAAAGACCGCCATCACCTTTGCCTATTTCCTTGCTACACTTGAGAACAACGGCGCGTCACTAAATCAAACGATTGTCTTCATCGACGACCCCATTTCCAGTCTCGATTCGAACCACATCTACGCCATTTATGCGTTGATCACAAAAAAGCTGGAGCCGTGTTTACAGATTTTTGTCTCCACGCACAACAGTGAGCTTTACACACTGTTAAAGGATGATTGGTTTTTGAAGCCAAACTATACCAATCGCGGCGATGCGTGCTCTTACTACACTCGGCGATACCGAGATGAGCCCACCCACCTATGGCACTCTACGCTGGAAGACACTCCAAAGCTCCTTCGGAAATACAAATCTGAATACCAGTTTGTGTTTGACCAGTTGCACCAGTTCTCCTCATCACAAGCGCCAACGCTTCATGAGGCTTATACCTCACCCAACCTGCTGCGTAAGTTCCTCGAAGCATACCTTGGTTTCAAAAAGCCCTGTGTCCCAGAGTGGTACAAGAAACTCGACCTTCTATTTGATGCGGATGTTGATCAGACAGAAATCCAGAAGTTTTCTAACGATGCTTCACACTTGCAGGGATGGAGTCGTGCTCTCCAGCAACCAAACTTTATTTCCAATGCGCAGAACACCGTCAAAAAAGTCATTGAAGCCCTAAAGGCGAAAGACCTCCCTCACTACACCTCCATGTGCACTGTGATAGGCGTAGCTCCATAATTTTCTTATTAACCTGCTCAGCTACCGATCTGCATGACCTCCACCAACCAAAAACAACTGGGTAAAACCTTTCGAGGAAGAGAGAAGTGAGATCGTAGAAAAGTCACCTCAGTCATTTCTCGCTTCTCACTTCAGAATTCTCACTTCAATGATTGTTCTCTACACCACCGAAGACGGGCGCAGCCAGATCAAGCTGCGGCCCAAGGATCAAACCGTCTGGCTTTCGCGGCGAGAGATGGCCCAGCTCTTTGATGTAAGCACGGACAATGTGGGGCTGCATCTGAAGAACATCTTCGAGGATGGGGAACTGAGCCGGGAGGCAACTACCGAGGATTCCTCGGTAGTTCAAATCGAAGGGGAGCGCGAGGTGCAGCGTTCCGTCACCCTTTATAATCTGGACGCCATTCTGGCCGTGGGCTACCGGGTGCGCTCGCCTCGTGGCGTGCAGTTCCGCCGCTGGGCCTCCACGGTCCTGAAGGAATTCCTGATCAAGGGCTTCGCGATGGATGATGAGCGTCTGAAGAACCCTGATGGCCGCCCGGATTACTTCGACGAGATGCTGGAGCGCATCCGGGACATCCGGGCCTCGGAGAAGCGTTTCTACCAGAAGGTGCGTGACCTCTTTGCCCTGAGTAGCGACTACGACAAGAGCGACAAGACCACGCAGGTCTTTTTCGCAACGGTGCAGAACCTGCTCATTTTTGCCGTGACGCGGAAAACCGCCGCCGAACTCATCACCTCCCGGGCCAATACTGCCGATCCGCATTTCGGCCTGTTCGCCTGGAAGGGTGACAAGGTGCGCAAGGCAGACATCCTCGTGGCCAAGAACTACCTGACGGAGGACGAGATCGACAACCTGAACCGATTGGTGGTCATCTTCCTGGAAACCGCCGAACTGAGGGCCAAGAGCAAGCGGGAGACGCGCATGGCCTTCTGGAGGGAGAATGTGGATCAGATCATCTCCTCCAACGGCTTCCCTCTGCTCACGCACGCGGGTTCCATCAGCAATGAGCAGATGGAAGAGCGCACCGGAAAACTCTATATCAAGTTCGACCTAGACCGCAAAAATCGCGAGGCCATCGAAGCCGATCAACAGGATGAGGCCGACCTCAAAGCACTGGAAACCAAACTCAAGAAACGGAAGAAGTGAGAGGTGAGAAGTGAGAATTTAGAAAAATGAGTGAGGAGCCACAGGAAATTGCAGAACGTGCCTTTACCTTTGCGGTGCGGGTAATAAAGCTGTGTCAAGTGTTGGACGAGAAACCGGGAGTGTCGCGGACTTTGGCAAATCAGCTATTGCGTTCCGGCACTTCAGTCGGTGCCAATCTGGAAGAATCCAAGGGTGGACAAAGCCGCGCCGATTTTCTTTCCAAAGTCTCTATTTCACTCAAAGAAGCCCGCGAAACCCACTATTGGCTGCGCCTCCTCCTCGCTGCGGATATTCTCCCAGAACGGCAACTCACACCCCTCCTCGACGAGGCGAATCAACTTGTCGCCATCCTCACAACCATCGTCAAAAAACTGAAATCTCCATGACTTTCTCACTTCAAAATTCTCACTTCTCAATTCTATGACTCAACTGGGCAATACCCTTTGGAGCATCGCCGACCAACTACGCGGGGCGATGGATGCGGATGACTTCCGTGACTACATGCTCTCCTTCCTCTTCCTGCGCTACCTCTCCGACAACTATGAGACGGCAGCGAAGAAGGAACTGGGGAGGGATTACCCCGAAGTGGGCGACGACACCCGCAAGGTGCCTCTGGCGCTCTGGTATGCGAACAACGTGGACGACATCCCGGAGTTCGAAAAGCAGATGCGCCGTAAGGTGCATTACGTCATCCAGCCCGCACACCTCTGGAACAGCATCGCCAACCAGGCCCGCACCCAGAATGCGGAGCTGCTGAACACGCTGCAAGCGGGCTTCAAATACATCGAGACAGAATCCTTTGAGAGCACCTTCCAGGGCCTGTTCTCGGAGATCGACCTGAGTTCCCCCAAGCTAGGCAAGACCTATGCGGATCGGAATGCCAAGCTCTGCACCATCATCCAGAAGATCGCCGAGGGATTGGCTGATTTCTCCACGGACATCGACGCTCTGGGCGATGCCTATGAATACCTGATCGGTCAGTTTGCCGCGGGGTCCGGCAAGAAGGCTGGCGAGTTTTACACCCCGCAACAGATGTCCGATATCCTCTCCGCCATCGTCACGCTGGACAGCCAGGAACCGAAGACCGGCCTCAAGAAACGCCTGGAAAGTGTGCTGGACTTCGCCTGCGGGTCCGGCTCGCTGATTCTCAATGTCCGCAAAAGGATGAACAAGGCCGGCGGCACCATCGGCAAGATCTTCGGCCAGGAGAAAAACATCACCACCTACAACCTGGCCCGCATGAACATGCTGCTGCACGGGGTGAAGGACTCGGAGTTTGAGATCTTCCACGGCGACACCCTTCTCAACGAATGGGACATGATGCGGGAGCAGAACCCGGCCAAGAAGCCGAGTTTCGACGCCATCGTGGCCAATGCTCCCTTCAGCCTTCGTTGGGAACCCACCGACGCGCTGGCCGACGACGTGCGCTTCAAAAGCCACGGCCTCGCCCCCAAGTCCGCCGCTGACTTCGCCTTCCTGTTGCACGGCTTCCACTACCTCAAAGACGAAGGCGTGATGGCCATCATCCTGCCGCACGGCGTGCTCTTCCGTGGCGGAGCCGAGGAACGCATCCGCACCAAACTGCTCAAGGACGGCCACATCGATACCGTCATCGGCCTGCCAGCCAATCTCTTCTACTCCACCGGAATCCCCGTCTGCATCCTCGTGCTCAAGAAATGCAAGAAGCCCGACGACGTGCTTTTCATCAACGCCGCCGAGCACTTCGTGAAAGGCAAACGCCAGAACCGCCTGCGTGACGAGGATATCGCGAAGATTATCGAGACCTACCAGAGCCGTACTGAGGAGCCCCGCTACTCCCGTCGGGTGGAGATGGCAGAGATCGAGAAGCATGACTTCAACCTCAACATCTCCCGCTACATCAGCACAGCGGAGGCCCAACCTGAGATCAACCTAGAGGCAACGCACGGCGAGTTGGTAAAAATCGAGGAAGCCATCCATAAGGCAACGGCGAAGCACAACGAATTCTTGGCAGAGCTAGGTCTCCCCCTCCTGCCATCGGCATCTTCCGATTAATACCAACTAACAATAGGAATCATCCTTTTCGGCCTGTTCTTTTGGAGCGTGGCGTTGTTGTCATCCCTCCGGTTATCTTGAGTTGTGCAACTGACTGAGCGATCCAACAATGCTGAGTGCCCGATGACGCCCCTAATAATGGCTACAAAAACATTTAACAGGCCCTAGAGCGGTGGCTACGTTACTCTGGGAGGGTGTAATGCGGGATGGTCGGAGGGCACCCCAACGAATCGGGTCTCACCTACGACGACGACGCTCTACAGATTGCGGGTGAAGGAGGCGGGAGCGGATTTTGCAACCCTTAGGTGCAAAACCCGGTTTAGACCTTCAGCCACTGTTTGCGACGCGACACAATCAAGAATCCAATTCCCAAGATGGATAAGACTAAGCATCCCGGTTCGGGAACCACGGTCAGTGTTCCGCTGCGGTCCGGGTAGGTCCATGGACCGCCATTGGCATCCACGCTCGTGCCTTGGAACGTGTAAACTCCTAGAGCGAAAGTTGCCGTTCCAAGCACTGGATCAATGGTCGGAGTAGCTCCTGTCCAGTTTGCATGCAGTGTTTGGAATCCCCAGCCAAAGTCAAAGACATCGAACAATCCATTTCCCATTGAATTACCTCCATAATTCGGAAGCCCTCCCGAAGTTCCGTAGGAGGCATCATACAGGGATAGGAAATGGGCGCTATACCCGATTGGAAGGGAGTCATTAGGAGTAGAGAGGAGAGACACGCCGGACTGTAAATTGACGGGGTTGCTCAAAATATTGCTATCAGGTTGCAGTCCAAGGGCTAAGGACTGGGACGTAAAGGACCAAGTAGTTGTTCCGGAACCCCCCCATGACGGAGTGTAGGATAAGGTAAAGGTGTAGAGGTCTGCCTTAACGCAAGGTGCGGCAGAAAGCAGGACTGAAAGAACTAGGATCAGAATTGGTTGTTTTTTGAAGAAACTCATCTGCCAACGAAAATATAAAGAGATGAGGTACGTCAAGCGTATTTTTAGAGGTTATCGTTGTTGAACGTGGCAGAATGTTGCCTTTTGTGTGTTCTTGATTTTAGCGACGAGCTTTGTGGGAAGGCCATCCTCGTGTGCAAATCCATCAGGGTGCGCGTCCTCTCGATCTTTTGCCTGCTCAGGTCTGGGCGATTTGCCATGACATTTCTCATCCACTCATTGTGGATTCGCTCAGTCCACTTAGCCCGATAAAGATCACCAAGCGCCAACTGCATCAGCAGATCCCTCAGCGGTGCAGGGTACAAGACACACGCATCGAGGAGGGCGATTTGCATCGTCGGTTAACTAGTAGCCCATGTTCAGTTCCTGTGCCTGCTTGGCGAGTTTTTCAAGAACCCGGCCTCTCATCGAATCAGTCGACTTCTTGTAGGAAAGCACATCCTTGGCAAGGACTCGGCGTCGTGATCCCACCTTGCGGAATGGAATCTGTCCGGTCTCGAGTAGTTTTACCAAAAATGGTCTCGAGACGTTCAAAAGCCCGGCTGCTTCCTGGGTCGTGATTTCCCGCTCTGCGGAAGAGTTGACGGATACCGTCCTGCCCTCCTCCATTTCGGCAAGGATGACCTTGATCAGGCGTGCTGCTTCTGGCGGGATCACCACTGCCTCTTTGGCCTTCCCTACATGCGAGAGAAACCGAACCCCGCCCGAACTCGTGGTATGTCGGGCAAAGAACTTCCTGGAAATCATTGCCAAGCCTCGCTCCGAAGACTTCACGGATGTTGAGAGTTTTGATGTGGTGGCACTAGTGTCCGGTTGAGAGGGTGATTGGTTTTTGTTTATTCTTCAAGATGAGTGAGTTGCGATCCAAAATGGATGTGAGGGATTTGAACTTGGAGAGTCGTTTGGTGACGATCTGTGGCAATGAACACCGGCCGCTACATCCTTTCCC
>CANKJN010000005.1 GCA_947482345.1 Spartobacteria bacterium | reverse complement strand
CCTCAACCCTCCAAGAGTACTGGAATGATGCAAGCCGCGTCTTCCGTCTGATCGGACACAACTGGCTCCTATCTCAAGCAAACTCTTCCTACGTGATCATTATACCAGTATAGCTATGTAAATGGTATAATTGGTCTTGAACGATACTTTGCGGCCTCTATGCCATTTAATCAGCGCCTCCTTAGCAGAAAAAAGGGAATTTCCCGCGCAACCGTAACAAATCAGCGACTGGCGAACACATGGCCGTGGGAACGGCGTGGTTAGACTGAACGAAAGTTCAGCCCGCAAGGGTGAGCCGAGCGCGAACGAGCTAATCAAAGCTGATAGGACTGCGAAGCAGTCCCGATAGGGGCGAGTGGCTTGGGAACGCCCGAATGGAGTCTAGCGGTGGCAAGAACGACATAGAATGTGTGTCAGCACAGCCCGCAAGGGTGATCGGATGGGTTGTCCGATCATCAATTCAAATGCGAAGTAATGGCCGGGCAAGCAAACGCAGAGACGCAAAGGGACCGGGGAGATGAATCCCGAAACAACCGCTCCCGGAGCATTTCCAAAAAATCAGCCGATGCGGAATTCCTTCGCAAGAAACCCCTCGAGCCCCTTCATGGTGGCATCCAGCTCATCATGGAGTTCGGTTCGCTCCGCGCCCTCCGCCAAAGTCAGGGCATTTGCCGTGCGGTGGGCGAGCGATCGCGCAGGATTGCTCTCGCCGAGTCGGGAGATGAGGTCGTTCACCCTCGCTACCTGAGCGCGCGCGTTGCGGATCTTTTCCAGGGCGTCCGCCTCGGAGACGGAACCCGCCTCCACAGCAAGAATCTGGCGGCAGTTGAAGAGGCGGCAACGCGATGGCCGATCCTCGTAGATGGTGCAGGAGCAGGCGCCGCTCTCCTCGCGGTGAGCGGAGCAGGGCTGGAGGAAGAATTCGACCCCCTTCTTGCGCCGGAGCTTCAGTCCGAGGGCGGAAAGCTGGCGCGGGTTCTCTCCAGCCTGCAACTCGACGGAGTGGAAGAGGACGCCGTCACAGCACATGCCGCAGGCGCCGCAGAGACGCTCCGAGGAGGAGGGATCGTGAGCCGCGGCGGTCATCGGTTGCCGCTCTCGGCGGGCCCCGCATCGGCGGGGGCCGGCGTTGCATTGGAGGTAGAGGAAGCAGGCGATGTCATCGGTGTCGCGGAAGGGAGGGGTGTCGGCGAGGGCGCGGGGATTGGTGACGGGGCTGGCGACGACTCCGTCGGGGATGGAGTCGCGGTTGCTTTGGGCACGGGGCGGAATTCCGTGTGCCGGATCCGTCCTCCCGCCTCGGCTGTCCAGATGCTCAGCGTGATGGAGAGAAGCGCCCCGATCATGACCGCCCAGCCGATCACGCCCGCCTCACGGGGGAACTTGATGAGGGCCAGCAGGGCGATCACCGCGAGAAGACCCGTGGCATAGACCACGGGGGCTGTGAACTTCGCCCGGCCGCTGTGTTCCCGGAAGGCCGCCTTGCCCGGCGCATCCATCCCCGGCTCGATCGATCCGTCGGCGAAGGATTCCTGGGCGGCTTCGCCTGTTTCCATGATGGCGGGCATGGTGCCGGCGCAGAGGATTACGGCGAGCAGACCGGAAGCAAGGGCACTCCTTCCCTTGAAGAGTACTCCGATCAGGATGGGTAGGCAGGCAACCGCGAGGCCGATGATCGGCACGTGGTTGATCGCAAGGTGCAGATGGGCCGGGGTGAACAGGGATGCCATGCCAGAAGGGTGGTCGGGTGGCTCGGCTCAGACAAGGGAGATTGTGGCCGAGATGCAGACGAATAATCACAGGGATGAAGGGGATGAAAGGGATGGGAAATAAGAAAGTGGTGGGGGTGTGCAGCGATCGGGTTAAAAAGTTGAAGTGTTAAAAGGTGAAAAGGGATTGCAGCAATCAGACCCAAACCCTCGACACGAAAGCCGCATCACTCTTGGTGAGCATGGTGCAATTATCGACGCTCCCCTCAGTCCACATTGTAATGGTTTGACGCCCTAAACATGTAACCGATCCGTTCACTACCTGTTGCACCATGCTCTAAACCAACGAATTGAGCAGAAAAGAGCCGAGGAATGGTTTTTTTTGATCAACGAGGGGTATCGAGTCCTTTTCCGACCACTGCAAAGAGGCCATTACTCTGTAAAGTGTGGTTTGGAGAAGTTGGCACGGCGTGTGCTTTTACTGATGCACGGGGTTTCATCCAAACCCTTGAAATCCCAAACCAACCTAAACCAACCATGAAAATGACCAAGACCATCGCCGCCTTCGCCCTCTGTGCGCTGACGGCTTCCTCAGCCGTTCAGGCGGGTGAGACCAACTCTACGAGCAAAAACTTCAAGCAGCCCGTCATCGAGACACCGACGCCTGCCTTCACCGGCACGATCAGCACCGGTTACGACAGTATGTACAACTTCCGCGGTATCGACTGGATCCCGAACACCGGCATCTGGACCGTGACCGTAGCCCCGACCTGGCACATTACCGCCAACGACACACTCACGATGCCTCTCTGGTTCTGCGTGGCAGTCGGACAGACCGGCAACTCGGCTCCCTACAACGGCAACCCCTACACCGAGCTCGACATTCCGATCAACTACCTGCACACCTTCGGCAATTTCGGCCTAGGCTGCGGGTACACCATGTACAACTACTTCAACTATGGATTCCCGAAGACCGGCATCGCCTACACTCCGGGTGGCACGGGCATACAGCACGAGGTTAACGTCACGGCGAACTACACGGTCAAGACCGGTGCAGTTTCCTGGACTCCCTCGATCACCTACTTCTACGAACTCGGCCAAGCCGCTCCGAACAACTACGCCAGCATCAACGCCGGTTCGAGTTTCCTCAGCCCGGCGCTTGCCGCCTCGGTGCCCCTCTACAAGGACATCGTGAGCTTCAATCCCGTGACCCAGTACAACTTCTCCTTCGGTTACAACATTGATAACCAGGGCAAGAAGGTATTCGGATTCAACAACTGGCAGCTCGTTGCTCCCATCACTTGGAAGATCACCAGCAGCATCGCTCTGACCGGATACATCGCCTACACCTATCAGCCCGACCTCATGAACTCCGTCTCGATGACGTCCACCCCGATCAGCAAGGCTTACGCCGGCGGTAGCATCAGCTACTCATTCTAAACTTCGAGTTGGTTACTGACAAGGAGGGCCCCGCCGGGAACGGCGGGGCCTTTTCTTTGAAGTCGAGAGCGGGTGAGAGTTTCGGATAAGATGTTTTGTCGCTCAAGGAGAGGAGCATTTCACGCAACGGACGCAAAGGAGAACGAAAGGGAAACTGCTCTACCGGACCCAGTGCTAACCACTGCCGCATGTTTTCTTGAAACGCGCTTCTGAACTTGCCCAAAAGACTGGTACACACCTCGTTCTTCCCATCCCTGAAGTACGACTCTCGTCTGAACACTCCTTGGCGCTCGTGGCGACCTTTGCGTGAATGTATCCCGCTTTCTATGAGATAATCCCAAAAATTGCATTAGAAGGTGATGTGCAAAGAATTTTTGTCAGGAAATCAGCCGTAACGGATGCGAAGCAACGGCCGGGCTAGCAAAAACAAGAATGGAGGGAACTTGGCAGGCGGGCTGGGATTGAACACCGAAGGAACCACGAAACACACATAAAGCACGAAATGAAGGAAGCCATTAGACTTCGTTTTTCCTTCTCTCACCCCTCGGCATTTCGTGACTTTCGCGTTTTGTCATGCCCGGCCGTTGCTGCGCATCCGTTACGGCGTGGTTCTCCCTCACTTGCTTCGTCTTCACCATCTTGGTTCACACTCCAGACCTGTTGTCAGGGTTCCATTGCAAAATCTTGGGTCAATCTTATCCTCGGCAACCCTGTGTCTCTGCGCCCCAGCGCGAGTCCATTTCCGTCAGTACGCCAGGACCTTTGCCAGAAAGCGTTGCGCTTCGACGGTCCGCGGGCTGGCAAAGAACTCCGCCGCAGAACCCTCTTCCAGCACACGTCCCGCTGAGAGGAAGGCCACGCGGTCGGCGATCTTGCGCGCGAAACCCATCTCGTGGGTGACCAGGAGCATCGGTGTGTTCGACTCCCGAAGGTCGGCGATGAGGGAGAGGACCTCGGCCGTCATCTCGGGATCGAGGGCCGAGGTCGGCTCGTCGAACAGGAGAAAGCGGGGCTTCGCGGCGAGGGCGCGCGCGATGGCAACGCGCTGGCGCTGGCCACCCGAGAGTTGAGCCGGGAGCTTCGCCGCCTGATCGGCGATGCCGAGCCGTTCCATCACCTCCATCGAGCGATCCTGCGCGGTGGATCGATCGATCCCGTGAACCTCGACAAGGGGGAGCATGACGTTCCGCAGAACCGTCATGTGGGGGAAGAGGTTGAACGCCTGAAAGACCACGCCGAGTGTCCGGCGGTAATCCCGGAGCGCGGGCTCTCGATCGGGCACCTTCTCGCCGTTGATCACCACGGCGCCGGAATCGGGACGCTCCAGTCCGGCGATCACGCGCAGGAGTGTCGACTTCCCGCCGCCGCTCGGCCCCAGCAGTGCGAGGACATGGGGGAACTCCACATCGAGAGAGAGACCGTCGAGCACCGTGCGTCGCACGGCGGGGTCTCTCCCGGGTGAGAAGGATTTGGTGATGCCGTGAACCTCGAGTCTCATGATTCAGGATTCAAAGCGAAGGCGCCGCTCGAGCATCTTGGCGAGCAGTGATATGGGGAGTGTGAGCGCCAGGTAGCCGATGGCGAGGGGGAGATAGCTCTCGAGCGTCCGGTAGGTGGCCGAGTTGACCTGCTGGGCGGCGAGTGTGAACTCCCCGATGCCGATGATCGAGAGAAGCGATGAGTCCTTGATCAGCGACGCGAACTGCCCGGCCAGCGGCGGAAGGATCTGACGCAGCGCCTGCGGAGCAATGACAAAGCGGTAAGTCTGGAGGGAGGTCAGGCCGAGGGCACGGGCGGATTCCAGTTGGGAGGCGGGAACCGAGTCGATCCCGGCGCGGATCATCTCGGAGAGATAGGCGCCGCTGAAGAGCGAGAGGATCAGGATGCCAGCCGCAAGGCGGTCCTGCAGGCCGATGCCGTTGGCCACGACATAGAAGAGGAAAAGGATCTGGGCCAGGAGCGGTGTTCCCCGAATCACTTCCACGTAGAGAAGGGCCATGGAACGCAGGGGCAGGATGCGGGAACGCCGTGACAGGGCGACCGCCACGCCGATCGCGCCGCTCAGGAGCAGCGACAGGAGGGAGATCAGGATAGTGAGGAGCCATCCCTCCAGAAAAACGCCCCGATAATTCCAAACAGCTTCCCATCCCCCACGAGTCACACCCGCCGCGCCACCCATGACGAGTGAGCAGAGCAGGGAGGCCACAAAGAGGATCAGTACGAGCCACGATCCCTTGAGCCATCCGGGTGAGGGATTCTCCGGCGACTCCACAAAAACAGAGAGGAAGGAAGCCGGCTTCATGGATTCAACGACTGAATCGGAAAAATCCCTCGGCGGTGAGGGTGGTCGCCTCGGCGACTTCTTCGAGCGTGATGCCCCGGACTTCGGCGATCTTCTCCGCGACCAGCCGGGTGTGGGCCGGTTCCGCGCGCTTGCCGCGATAAGGCACGGGGGCGAGATAAGGACAGTCGGTCTCGACCATGTAGCCGTCCGCCGAGACCGCCGCCGCGGTGAGGCGCACCTGTTCGGCGTTCTTGAACGTGATGATGCCGGTGAAGGAGACCAGATGGCCGAGTGCTTCCACCTCGGCAGCCTCCTCCGGCGTTCCCCCGAAGCAGTGGAAGACACCGCGCAGCTTGCCGGTGTACGGCCGCAGCACCTCGAGAGTGTCCATCCACGCCGATCGCTGATGGATCACGACATTGAGCCCGAGCTCCAAGGCGAGATCGAGCTGCATCCGGAAGGCGTCCGCCTGGGAGGACTTCCAGGCGCCCTCGGCAATCAGGCGTTCCTGATCACCGTGACTTTGGGCGAGCAGTGCCGAGTCAACGTCCGCAACCTTCGGCGCCTGCAACTCCTCCGGCACATGATGATAATCGATGCCGGTCTCCCCGATGGCGACAACCTTGGGATGGCGCGCCAGCTCGCCCAGCGCAGGAAGGAAATCGAGGCCCTCCTCGGTGACATTGGTGGGATGGATGCCGACGACGGCATGGACATTCGGGAAACGCTCCGCCAGCGCCACGGCGCGACGACTGCTCTCCAGACCCGTGCCGATTGAGATGATGCGGGTGACGCCCTCCTCGGCGGCACGGGCAATGACCCCCTCGAGATCCGGTGCGAAATCGGGATAGTCGAGATGGGCATGCGTCTCGATCAGATTCATTGCAAGAAAAGGAAAAAGGCAGAATGAAGAATGAAAAGTTGGGCAACGAAAACCCGCGAGCAGGTAATGTTCCTTCAGCCTCGCGTAGCCTGCATTGGGATTCCTTTTTTATCCTTTAGCTTTCAGCTTTTTCACTTCCTCCTAATCACCGTAGCCGTTGGGGTGCTTCACGTGCCAGGCCCAGGCGCTTTCGATGATGGTGCGGATGTCCTGGTACTTCGGCTGCCAGCCAAGTTCGCGGCGGACCTTGTCCGATCCGGCGATGAGGCGTGGAGGATCGCCCGCGCGGCGCGGCTTCTCGACGGCCTTGATCTCCCTGCCGGTGACGGCGCGGCAGCAGTCGATGACTTCCTTCACCGAGGTGCCTCCCCCGGTGCCGAGGTTGTAGAAGGCGCTCTCCTTGGCCGTGAGCGCGAGCAGGTGCGCCTGTGCCAGGTCGACGATGTGGATGTAGTCGCGGACGCAGCTGCCGTCGGGAGTCGGGTAGTCGGTCCCGTAGATCTCGACCGACTCCTTCTGGCCGAGGGCGACCTTGAGGATATTCGGGATGAGGTGGGTCTCGATGCGGTGATCCTCCCCGAACTGCTCGGTGGCGCCGGCCGCATTGAAGTAACGGAGCGCGACGAAGGTGATGCCGTGAATCTCGCCGTACCAGCGCAGGACCTTCTCGAACATGAGCTTCGACTCGCCGTAAGGATTGATCGGCTTCTGGGGCAGCGTCTCGTCGATGGGCATCGACTCGGGGATGCCGAAGGTGGCGCAGGTCGAGGAGAAGACGAAGCGCTTCACCCCCTCGGCCACCATGGCCTCAAGCAGGTTCACGCCGTTCGCCACGTTGTTGCGGAAGTACTTGCCCGGATTGGTCATCGACTCGCCGACGAGCGCGTTGGCGGCGAAGTGCATGACGGCCTCCGCCTTCGACTCATGCAGGGCCAGCTTGATCGCCTCGATGTCGGCGAGATCCCCCTGGAAGAAGGTCGCCCTCGGGTCGATGGCGAGCCGGTGCCCCTCGGTGAGGTTGTCAAAAACGGCCACGGTGTAGCCGGCATTCAGGAGTTGCTCGACGCAGACGCTGCCGATGTAGCCGGCTCCGCCGGTGACCAGGATGGTTTTCATGCCTTCAGCTTAAAATCACGCGCCGTCGCGTGAAAGCCGAATCATCAACCAACCTTGACCTTGGGAGCCTTCGGGGCCTCCTCCTTGCCCCCCGGCGTTCCCGATTTCTGGTCCTTCTCCTTCGATGTGGGAGGGAGGACGGGCGGGAAGCCGTTCAGGCGGCGCCAGATCTCGAAGCCGAGCGGCACACGGTTGAGGAAGACCCACCCGATCACCTGGTTGCCCTGGCGGAGGAACTTCTTGTCAGGCCACTCATCGCCGCGGACATGCTGTTCCGGCTCGATGAGGACACGGAAGTTTCCGGAGGCGTCGCTGGCATAATCGATCTGGCGGATCTTGCCCCCGAAGGTTCCGATCGAGACATCCGGAAATCCGGAGAAGAGGATGGCCGGCCACCCCTCGAACTGGAGGCGCGCCTGCGGAAGGGTTCCCTTGCGATGGGCGTAGGCCAGCACAAGCGGGGCATCGCGTCCGGTCAGGGTCAGCTCGACGACGCGGTCGTTGGTGTCGGGAATGATGGTGCAGAGTTCGTCCCCTTCCTTGAGGTACTGGCCGCCCCCGCCGACGTTGGCATGGACGCGGAAGACGACGCCGTCGCACGGCGCCACCACGTGGCGCGCCTTGAACCGTTCGATCCGGTTCTCGATGTCCTGGAGTTCGCGTTCCGTTCCGAAGAGGCTCTGTTCACCCTTGCGAAGGTTGCTCCTTGCGACGGCGATCGAGGAAATCCCGGCGGCATCCGTCTGGAGGACCTGGGCCTGCTGGGTGAGGTAGGCGGCCTTCGAGCGTTCCAGTTCAGCGGCGGCCCGCTCGCGGTCGATGCCCGCACGGTCGATCCGCAGGCGAGCCTCTTCGCGAGAGAGCTTGCTCTCGATTGCGCCGAGCGTGCCTCCGGAGTGGAGCTTGTCGATCATGTCGAAGCGGGTCTGCTCGAAGTCGCGCGAGAACTTGGCGTTGGAAAGCACGTGATCCGCCACCTCGACGGCCTTCCGGGCGGATTCCTGGTTCGCCTTGGCGGCGTTGACCGCCGATTCACGGGCCGCCTCCGTGGCCGTGGCCGCGGCACGGAGTTCCAGAACCTCCTCCTTGGCGGCCGCAAGGCGTCCGCGCAGGAACTCCAGCTGTGCGGTGAGACGCGTGCCGAGATCGGGGTCGTTGTCCTCCAGATCGACCACGGGTTCCCCTTTCTTCACATGGGAACCCTCGACGACATGCCACTTGCGGACCTGGCCCGGGATCCGGGCGGTCAGTACCTGGGAGCGCTCGACGGGCGAATACGCGATCACGGTGCCGCGCCCCTGCACGGTCTGCTGCCACGGGACAAAGGCCAGCACGAACGGGGAGGCGGCCATGCACCAGAGCACGATCCGGGAGAAGCGCCGAACGACCGACGGGGTTTCCGTCGCGCGGGTCAGATCCTCCCAGGTCACGGGCGCAGGGCGGGGTTCGTCGTGTGATTCGCTGCTGCTCATGGGATGGTGACGATGGTGCCGATGCGCTCAGCGACATCGCGCCGGGTGGTTCCGACGATCAGGGTCCAGGGCGCGTCCGGGGCGGAGAGTCTGGTGATGAGCGCCGGGTGAAGCTCCGGGTCAAGGAGATCGAGCGTTCCGTCGAGCAGTAGCAGGCGGGGCTTGGCAAGGATGGCCCTGGCGATACCCAGGAGCACCAACTCGGAGGCCGAAAGGGGCCATCCCGTTGAGGAGAGAGGCGTGGAGAGTCCCTGGGGGAGGGACGAGATGCGTTCCTCCAGACCCGCATCCTGAAGGGCCTGCCGGATCTCCTCGACCCCGATCTTGTCGTTCCCGGCACGGAGGTTCTCGAGGATCGTTCCGGAAAAGACCTCCCCGCGGCCGGCGTGCGCGATGAGCGCGCGTGCCGCGGAGCGGTTCAGCGTGGTGGATCCGATGCCGTCGAAGAAAACACGCGACCCTTCGGGGGAGCGGAGCAGCGAGAGGGTCTCCAGCAAACGCGTCTTCCCGCTTCCCGGCGGACCTAGAAGGGCGATCCGCGAGCCTGCGGGAGCTTCCAGGGAAATCTCCCCGCCGGGTGCGGGGCAGAACGCCTGCACGGACAGGGGCTTTCCCGCAGGAAGGAGCACCTCTCCTCCCTCCGGTTCCAGCGTGAAGCTCTCGATGACGCCGAGTTTGTCGAGCGAGGCCTCCAGGTCGTAGAAGGACTGCAGATGCTTTCCGCTCTTGGCCAGGGCCGAGAGCACCAGGGTGACGATCAGTTCGGAAGCGACCAGTTGGCCGAGGGTGAGCTGACGGTTGATGACGAGCCAGCCGCCCAGGCCGAGCAGGAAGGTGCTCCCCACAGCCTCCAGATAAATCATGAAGAGGTTCTGCCGCCAGAAGATCCTGAAGTGATCCTTGCGTGCCCTGATGTAGTCGGCACTCAGGGAGCGTGCCCGGTCGAGGGCCAGACCCTGCATGGATCCGGTGCGGAAGAGGGAGGGCGAGCGGGCGATCTCTCCGATCCATCCGGCAAGGTCGAACTTGGCATAGCTCTCCTCGATGCGGGTGGAGACGGCGCCGGTTCCGAGGGTGAGGGTGACCACAACCACCGAAACGACGAGGATGACGGCGTAGGAGAGAAGGAAGGGGTGGTAGCAAGAGAGCAGCATGAGCCCCACCAGCGTGATCATGACCACGCCGATCCCCTCTACCAGAAGCCCTGCCAGGGACTTCTGCACCGAGCTGATCTCGAAGAATCTGTCGGCCAGGTCGCCGGCGTTGCGCCCCTCGTAGGAGGAGGGCTCGGCCCGCGAGAAATTTGCCGCGAACTTCTCCGCATAGCGGACGAAGAGGCGGCGCTGGAGATACTCCGCCAACAGGATCTGCAAGCACTTCATCGTGGCCGCGATCAGGAGCAGGGCCAGCATCACCAGCGCCAGGGCGACCACCGGCCAGAACAGGACGCCGAAGGCGACGGTGTTCACCAGCGTCTCGATGGCCGCCGGCCCCGCGATCGAGAGGAGGCCGACGGCAAGCGCGAAGATCAGGATCATCCCCACGTCCTGGGGATCGAGATCGAGGGCTTTCCTGAGGCGTTTCCAGGAGCCTTCGTCGGCGTGGTGGCGAGCGTGGGACATGTGAGGTTGGAGAATGAACCTACAGTGGAAGAGATCTTTGATCCATTAGATGGAATCTAACGAATGCTTTCATAAAATCTAACAAGTCAACGGATGCCCGCACAAAAAAGCGGATACCTCGGCCTCCGCTTTCCTCGGATGGCATGCGACCGGATCAAACCGCCTGTTCCCCGGTCTCCTCGGTGCGGATGCGGATCGCGTTCTCCACCGGGAGGACGAAGACCTTGCCGTCGCCGATCTTGCCGGTCTTGGCGGCGGCGACGATCGCCTTGATGGCGCCGTCGACGGCGCTGTCGGCCAGGATGACCTCGAGCTTGATCTTGGGCAGGAAGTCTACCGTGTACTCGCTGCCGCGGTAGATCTCGGTGTGGCCCTTCTGGCGGCCGAAGCCCTTGACCTCGGTCACCGTCATGCCCTCGATGCCGAGTTCGCTGAGGGCGTCCTTCACTTCCTCGATCTTGAAGGGCTTGATGATGGCTTCGATTTTTTTCATGTCGCTTGGTGCTTGGATTCGGGTGAGTTGGGATGGGTTGGGTGAAAAGCTCGAGATTACCCGTTCAGGGTGTATCCTTCCTCGCCATGGTCGTGGATGTCCAGCCCTTGTGATTCGATTTCACCGCCGGGTCGTAGCCCGACCAGCAGGCGAACCACCACGGCGATGAGGAGGCTGGCGGGAAGAACGAGCAGGAGCGTGACGCCGATCGCCTTGAGCTGGACAAGCCAGAGGGCGTGTCCCTCCAGAGCTGCCTTCAGGCCGTTGGCCGCGGCAGGGGCTCCAAGGAGATTCGGATTGGCGGCGGCGGTGGCGAGGATGCCCGTGAGGATCAGGCCGACCGTGCCGGAGACGCCGTGGACGCCGAAGACGTCGAGCGTGTCGTCGTAGCGGAAGGCCCTCTTGATGGTCGTGCAGGCGATGAAGGAGACCAGGCCGGCGACGGCTCCGACGATGACCGCCCCGCCCGCATCGACGAACCCGCAAGCGGGCGTGATGCCGACGAGACCCGCAACGGCCCCCGAGCAGAAGCCGAGCACGCTCGGCTTGCCGCGCTGCAGGAACTCAATGAGGGGCCACACCAGGCTGGCTGTCGCGCCGGCGAGGGTCGTGGTCAGGAAGGCGTTGGCGGCGATGCCGTCGGCGGCGAGGGCGCTGCCGGCGTTGAAGCCGTACCAGCCGACCCAGAGGATCCCCGTGCCGACGGAGGCGAGCACCATGCTGTGAGGCATCATCGGCTCGCGGCCGAAGCCGTTGCGCCTGCCGAGGATCAGGCAGAGGACGAGGGCCGACCAGCCGCAGGCCATCTCCACCACCATGCCGCCGGCGAAGTCGATGGCCGGGATCGGGGCCTTCGGGTTCCAGACGCCGTTGAGAAGACCGGTGGCGCCCCAGACCATGTGGGTGAGCGGGATGTAGACGATCAGGAACCAGAGGAAGGCGAAGAGGATGACCGAGGTGAACTTCATCCTCTCGGCGGAGGCGCCGAAGATCAGCACCGGCGTGATGATCGCGAAGGTGAGCTCGAAGATGCAGAAGACATTCTGCGGGATCCAGAAGGCGTAGTCGGTGTTCGGCGCGTTGCCGACATCCTTGAGGAAAAGGAACTCCGTTCCCGCGAGGAAGGGGCTCAGCGCGTTGGCCATCGGGCCCGCATCGCTTGAGGCGAAGCTCTTGCCGAAGACGAGGCTGTATCCGAAGGCCCACCAGATAACCCCGACCAGCGCCGTGATGCCAAGGCAGAGGGCGGCCATCGAGAGGACATTCTTCTGGCGGACGAGGCCGCCGTAGAAGAGGACGAGACCAGGCAGTGTCATGAAGAGCACCAGGGCCGCCGAGACCATCATCCAGGCGGTGTGCGAGGGTGAGGCCGAGGGGGCGATGCCGGTCGGTGCGGGGTCGGAGTTGCTCCGCTCGGCCTCGGAATAGGCGACTCGCTGCTCGAGCGTGGGGGTCGGTGCGGGAGCGGCCGTGAGGCGTGTCGCCGGGAGCGCCAGCGGGAGGAGAAGCAAAAGGAGGGGAAGGAGTCGTGATCGGATACTCATGTGATGAAGTAGCGGGGGGGTTTTAACCGAAACACCTTTCCGTAAGCCAGACTTTCATGCTCACAGCTAAGGAAGCGCTGATTAAATCGCTCTGCTCAACTTCGGAGCTCGGGCCTATTCCATTTCATACTAGTGGAATTTCATCCTTCATACTTTTCCCTCTTACCTGAACTTTTCAGCACCGATGGAAAATGGTTTAGTTTGGTATCATGCCTTTGAAATCCATGACTGGAGCACTGGTTGTCTTGGTGACAATCACTTGGGCACATGCGATTCCGGAAGGAGACTATGAGCAAAGGTCCCTAAGCCAGATTGCCCCATTCATGGAAAAGGGTGAGAGGTTCACATTCCCGAGCGCCGATGGTCGCCATCAACTCAGCGGCATCTGTTTCCGAAATCCCGAAGGGAAAGGACTGATTGTCGTCGTGAACGGCCGCTCCGAGTCATGGCTGAAATACGGGGAGTTATTTCATGATCTCTACGGGAAGGGATACAGCATCGCCTCTTACGATCACAGGGGCCAGGGTCTCTCTCCCCACCTACTGCCGCAGAAGCCTCGGATCGGGGAGATCGATAGCTTTGATGAATATTCCCGTGACCTCGGGGCCTTCCTGAAGTGCCTGAAGAATCTTAGTCTGACGCACCACGGAAAGACCTTCCTGCTGGCCCAATCGATGGGAGCCGCAGTCGCCATCGATTATCTCAGGGAACACCCGGCTGCCTTCCGTGCCGCCGCATTCACTGCTCCGATGCTCCGGATCAATACATCCCCCTACCCCGAAGCGGTCGCCACTCTGGCGGTCCGTCTTCTTCATTCGGTCGGACTCGGGGCCGCCTACGCACCCGGAGAGCATGACAGGGATCCTGAGGAACCATTTGAGATGAACCGTATCACCACAAGCCGTGCTCGCTGGCAGGCCATCCAGGACATTTGGAACAAGCACCCGGAGGCCGTTGTCGGGGGCCCCTCAAGCGATTGGGTCCTGCAAACCCTGCTCACCACCCCTCGCATCCGGGAAGCGGCCTCCTCCCTGCAATCGCCAACACTCATCCTTCGGTCAGGACAAGACCGGCTCGTGATCAACGAGCCGCCTCCACAGGGTCCGAATATCAGTACCCTCACCTTTCCCGATGCACGTCATGAGATACTCATGGAGCGTGATCCGATCAGGGATCAGGCACTCGGGGAGATCCTGCGATTCTTCACTGTCAGTGCTCCACCCTGAACGGGGGTACAAGTGCCGTTAGATCAGAGTTCAGAGGTCAGAGTTCGGGTTCCATCAATCAGCAATCAGCAACCAGGTTCCCCATAATCCTCCCTCCTTTCAGCCCTAACCTTCGCTCCTTTTACTACTTCAGCCTTCCCGAACTTCGTCTCGGTTCAATTTTTCATTTGTCTCCCCTTTAGGGAAACGCTGATTAAATCCCATGATGGCCGCTGAAGGGCAGTTGCTGATTTTTGAAGGCGCGAGCGCTGGGCAACACGTAGCTGCGGGGGCTGCTTGGGTAGATTTGCCGCAGGCAAACCCGACAGGGCGAGCCTCGCGGGAGCGAGCGAGTCAATACCCGCAGTGGTCTCGCCCGAGCAAGCAACGCCATAACAGGCCGGGTGCTTCGTTGGCTTCGCGGTTACAGCCCACTGCGGGGATGCGCCCGCGAAGCCGCCTTGCCCGCGGCCCACTCTTTCCGCAACGGCCTCTATGCGATTTAATCAGCGCTTCCTTAGCCCTCCCTCCACCCTGAAATCCTCAGCTTGGATGCGATCCACCTTGACCCCCCCTCGGGGAGTGTTCTCATTGGAAGAAGCTCCCCAGCCTCAACACACCACAAGACGCACCATCCCTTCCCCATGAAAGTCCTCTCCATCGATATCGGCGGCACCCATGTTAAAATCCTCCTTAGCGGGGAGAAGGAACCGCGCAAGGCCGTCTCCGGCCATGAGTTCACACCCGCGCAAATGGTCAGTGACGTGAAAGCGCTCGCCAAGGGATGGGATTTCGATGTCGTCTCGATCGGCTTCCCTTCACCGGTCCACAACAACCAACCCGTGGCCGAACCATTCAATCTCGGCCCGGGTTGGGTCGGCTTCGAGTACGAGAAGGCCTTCGGCACGCCGGTCAAGATGATCAATGACGCCGCCATGCAGGCACTCGGCAGCTACAAAGGGGGCAAGATGCTCTTCCTCGGACTAGGCACGGGACTCGGCAGCGCCGTGGTCACCGATCATGTCCTCCTGCCCCTGGAACTCGGCCACCTCCCCTTCAAGAAAAAGACCTTTGAGGATTATGTCGGAATCAGGGGTCTCGAGAAGAACGGCAAGGGGAAGTGGAAGAAGCATGTCTTCGAGGCCGTCGAACTCCTCACCGCAGCCATCCTTCCCGACTACGTCGTGCTTGGCGGTGGGAATGTGAAGAAACTCAAGGCACTCCCGCCAGCCTGCATCGAGGGAAACAATGCCAACGCCTTCGAGGGAGGATTCCGGATGTGGGAAGGCCCTGCCGATCGCTTGGCAACGCCCGATCCCGCCGTCCACAAGGCAGCCCGTGCAGCCCGGGCGACCCGGAGGAAAGCTCCCGCTGCAGCCAACCGCAGGAGGAAAAAGTAATCCCCCCGACGGTTTTCCATCCCCCACTTATCGACGGAGGTCGGAGGTCGGTTCTTCAACTTCAACTCCTAACCGGGAGAGCCCGTTGGGGGCGGCAATCAGCTTTCAACCCTGAGCTTTGACGTCAATTGCCGCTCGGTAAGCCGTGCCGCTCCCTTGGAGCTACGACTAAGTCGCAATCTACAGCACCCCTTACCAGAAGCTCTGTTCAGATTTTAACCGCACCCTTTTTTTCATTTTGCCTTTGGGTTCGGCCGCTCCCCTTTCTGCGGTCTGGCTTTTTGACCATTATCTGAAGAATCTAGGGATTCATGAACACGACCTCCCGCAAACACGATCTCTTCATCCCTGACGGTCTCGCCGAGGATGAGGCGATCGGCCGCACGACGCATCTCGGGATCGGCGCCCATCAGGATGACCTCGAGTTCATGGCATTCCACGGGATCGCAGAGTGCTTTTATTCCACGGAGAAATGGTTCGGGGGGATCACCTGCACCGATGGGGCGGGCAGCTCCCATGACGGCCCCTATGCCGGGGTCTCGCCCTCCGAGCTGTCCGCGATCCGGATGCAGGAGCAGCGCACGGCGGCCCTTGCCGGAAGGTATTCCTTCATGTCCCAACTTTGCTATCCCAGCAACGAGATCACCCGTCCGATCGGAAGCCCTCTGGTCTCCGATCTGGTCTCACTGTTCTGCCGAATGAAGCCCTCCATCATCTATACGCACAATCCTGCCGACAAGCACGAGACTCATCTGCGCGTCCTTGTGGCAGTCCTCGAGGCGCTCAGGGAAGTTCCCCCGGCACACCGTCCGGCGAAGCTGTTAGGCTGCGAAATGTGGCGCAGTCTCGACTGGATGGAGGATGGCGACAAGGTCGTCCAGGATCTCGGAGGTCACGGTCATCTGGCATCAGCGCTGAACGGGCTCTTCGACTCCCAGATCGCCGGAGGGAAGCGCTACGATCTCGCGGTGGCCGGCCGGCGCCGGGCCAATGCAACCCTCCTCGACTCCCACTCGGGTGACGCCCTCACCGAGGCCGCCTTTGTCATGGATCTCTCCCCCCTGATCGGCGTGGCATCCTCCGATCTCGTCGATTTCACACTGGGTCACGTCGACCGCTTTCGCGAAGACATCCGGACCAAGCTCGAACGCACCCTGACCAAGTAACCTCACCCGATTCCCGGAATCCCAAGCACACCGTTCATCATGGAAATCATCATCACGCCCGATCCCGCAGCCGCCTCACACCTTGCCGCCCGCCGCATCGCACGCCTGATACGGGAGAAACCCGACGCCGTCCTGGGGCTGGCAACGGGAAGCACGCCCGTGACCCTCTACAAGGAACTCATCCGGATGCACCGCGAGGGGGGCCTCGACTTCTCCCGGGTAAGTACCTTCAACCTCGACGAATACCTCGGCCTGGCGCCCGACCATGCCGCCTCCTACCACCGCTTCATGGAGGAGAACTTCTTCCAAGGGGTGAATATCCCGCGCGGCAACATCCGCCTCCCCGACGGACTTGCCAAGGATGTGCCGGCCCATTGCGCGGACTACGAACAGGAGATCCGAGACGCGGGAGGGATCGACCTGCAGGTTCTCGGGATCGGCTCCGATGGACATATCGGCTTCAACGAGCACGGCTCCTCGCTCGCTTCCCGCACCCGCATCAAGACGCTCACCGAACGCACCCGCGAGGATAATGCCCGCTTCTTCGACAAGCTGGAGGATGTCCCCCACCATGTCATCACCATGGGGATCGGCACGATCATGGAGAGCCGCTCCGTGGTCCTGCTCGCCTTTGGGGCGGGAAAGGCTGATGCGGTTGCCGGTGCCGCTGAGGGCCCCATCACCGCCAGCAATCCCGCATCGATCCTCCAGATGCATCCCGACGCGAAGTTTTACCTCGATGAACCCTCTGCCGGGGCACTCGAACGCGCCGAGTACTACAAGTGGGTCTTCAAGAACAAGCCCGCCTGGCAGGCTGATCAGTAAACTGGCATCTTCAAGCCATCCGGACCCAGGGAGAAGACTACCACCCCTCCCTCTTCGCGGCGGCGGACCGGGATGCCCAGCACCTCGGCAATCATGCTTTCTTCCATGGCCGTTGCTCCGGAGTAGTTCCTCATGACTGAGGAGAGAGGATTGTGACATTCCCGGATCTCGAGAGTCTGTCCCTCGTGCAAAGTTGAGATCCTCCCCTCGGCATCACGGATCCGGACGAAAGCACGCACTTTGCCGAGCCCGTCCTCTGAGTCGATCAGTCCGCGGTATCCGGTCGCGATCTTCCGAAAATGCATCATCAGCAACTTCTGAGGGGCTGTTGCACCGAAGAGGCCGGCGGCTTCCCCGAGCAACTCTACTGCGAGATCCTGTCCCGACTCGGCGAAGAGCTGTTCACCGGATTCGGTTAGCCGATAGAGCATCAAGGGGCGCCCCTTTACAGAAGGCTGCCTCCAGGTGGTCAGGTATCCGGATGAGGTGAGAGCGATGCAGTGAGCCTTCACCCCCATGTAGCTCATCCCAAGTTCCGAGGAGAGCGCCTTCACGCTCATCCCATCGAGCGAGCGACGGATCAACTCCAGCACCTCCAGACGAGGGCCGCGGCCGGCTCCCAGAACAAGCGAGGTTCTCATCAGAAAAGCTCCCCCTGCTCGGCGGCGGAAGGCCTCGGGGCAGGAATTGTTGATTGATTATTGCTCATTGCTGGTTCGAGACACCCGCCCTCATCAGGCGCGCTCGCTCCGCCGTTTCTTTCTTCGATCAGCAATGAAGAGTCAGCAATTTTTAATCGCTCCGCCACATCCGGGTATTCTGTTTTCGGACTCTGGCTGGTGCTTCCTGACCCCTGAGCTCCGACCTCCGACTTCTGTCGCTCTCCCGACTTTTCACTTTTCACTCCCTCCGCCGACTCAGGTTTCAGGTTTCCAACTTCAGGTTTCATCTCCGCAGCTTCCCTCTCCACCTCGGCCGTCAGCGAACGAAACTCACACCGCCTCAATGCCTCGACCAGCTCCGGATATTGCGGCGATACCTTCATCCCGTGAATCGGGAGTGGCAGAGGCAGATCCAGATCCAAGGCCACCATGGCCCGGTTGCTCTCGATCTGAGCACGGGAGGCCTCCACTTTCTCACGCACCTTGGGATCAAGTCCCGACCCCACCAGGATGGCATCGAGCGACCCGTACTGGTTGATCCACTTCGCGGCGGTCTTGCCCCCCACTCCCGGGACTCCGGGAATATTGTCGGCCGAGTCTCCAGTGAGGGCCAGGACATCGGCGATGAGGGAGGGCTCGACCCCCCACTTCGCCGTCACCTCGGGAATCCCAAGAAGTTTGAATCCCCCGTTCCCCTCCCCCACGTCCGCCTTGGCCGTGGAGTAGATGGAGACCCCGTCGCGGACCATCTGGAGGATATCCTTGTCATTGGTCGCCACCACACACTCGATGCCCTCCTTTCGGGCCTTCACGACATAGGAGGCGATCAGGTCGTCCGCCTCATGGTTCTCGAGAAAAACGCTGGCGACCCCCAGAAGCGGGACGATCTCTTGGATCGGTTCCTGCTGGACCTCCAGATCGTCAGGCATCTCGTCGCGGTGCTGCTTGTAGTCGGGTTGAAGTTGCGTCCTACGCTCGGGCAGACCGGCATCCCAGATCACCGCGGCATAATCTGGCCTGAGATCCTTCAGCATCCTCCGAAGGGCCTTCACGAATCCGTAGATTGCATTCGTCGGCTCCCCCTTGGAATTCGTCAGTCCCCGGATTGCGAAAAAGGATCGGTAGAGATAGTAGTGCCCGTCGACAAGAAGCAGGCGGGGCGATTTACCATTCATGCTCTCTTTTCCGATACGGTGGCGCTTTCAAAATCGAGCATGGTCAGCAATAATCGGGGGGATTTAGATTCCATCATTCGCGTGGATCCGAGACAGCGCCGCCCGCGACACTCCAGATTGAGAGGGGGCATCTCCCCGGCATTCCCTTGGTCAAAACGTCTCAGATAAGACGCTATCAACTCGCCCTGCACTCCCTTCGGTGCCAGTGCGTCGAAATAGGAAATCGCCAAGTTATGATCGCCCCCCCATCCCAGAGCATCCATGGCGGCGCGATTGAGAAAGATGATCCTACCATCATGGTTCGAGGTGATCACGGGGAGCGTGAGCTTCTCGAGCATGTCCCTGAAATCATCGTTCATGGCCAGTGCCCTCGAGAGCGCGGCACAAAGGGATGCAGAGAGCGCGGCGCCGGCGATGAATGTGCCGCTTCTCGCATAGGGCGTGAGGAAATCCGCCTGGGGAGCCTCTTTGTGGAAGAACATGTAAATGCCCGGAGAGATAAAAAGCGCCGTCACCACGACGGCATAGACCGATGACCAAAATGTCATCCAACCAGGTGTCAGGCAGTAAGCGAAGACCAGCAACCCCACGATTCCAAAGAGGGGTGTGAGCACCGCCTTGGGGGTGATAAAGTCGAGGGTGAGGACGAGCAGAAGATAACCGAACGGCAGCATGGCTTCGCCTACCGGATCGATTTTATACTTAGAGAGGCGATTCATGGGTTGGGGAGGACGAGGAAATTATGAAGGATGAACCAAGCGCCTGGGATGGCACGCGGTAGACTACGACGCAGTCGTAGCCCCAACGGGGCGCCACGGCTTCCGGGAGGAAGTGGTGTCAATTATGAGGGATGAAACCTGAAACCTGAAAGCGGAAAGTGGGAACAGGGAACAGGGAACAGCAATCAGCAATTAACAATCAACAATCTCTATGGTCAGCAACAACCAACAACCAACAATCAGCAATCACGACTGCTAATCGACACTCGTCTTTCGACCTTCGACCTTCGACTTTTCATGGAACGAATTGCGTGATGGCAAGTGCGCAAAAATCCCTTGTATCGCATCCTGCCAAACCTGCTTGGAATATTGGTGTCTAAGCTTCTCTGCTCCGGCACGCCCCATGGCTTTCCCGCGAGCAGGGTCATTAAGGATCGAGAGGATCGCTTCCGCCAATGCCCCGGGTTCATCCACGGGGACGAGAAGGCCGTCGGTTCCATCGGAGACAATCTCCTCGAGCGCACCGATCCGGTGGGCGATGACGGGGCGCCCCTTGGCCCATGATTCCAGCACCACCATGCCGAACGGCTCCTTCCAGACCGAGGGGACGATCGAACAGGCCGCTTTTTCCCAGATTGATGCCATCGCCTCCCGTTCCAGAAAGCCGGTGAAGCGGACACTCCGGAGACTTCTGCTTCGTACCATCTCCTCGAGTTTACTGCGTTCGGGCCCGTCACCCACGATCCAGAGGGTTCTCCCGCAATCCTGAATGGCCTCCCATGCCATGAGAAGACGATCCACTCCCTTCTCGGCGGAGAGTCTTCCGACAAAGAGCACATCTCCCTGATCCGGATAATCGGGCGCCTCCCCCTTTGATTCAAAAAAATGAGGAATGACGGAGATCCGGTCAGCGGGGATCCCCATCTCCACGTGCTCTTTTTTCTGCGCACTGCTGATCGCAACCCAGTGGTGCACCCGGTGAAAGAGATCCATGCCCCGTGCACGGCTAGTGACGGCACCCATGATGCCGCTCTGAACGTGACTCCCATGCCAGCATGCGGTCTGGAATGCGGGAAGGAAGCTCCCGTGCATGCACCGCTGGCACGGCTCTCCATGATTCATAAAGAAACCGTTGACGCACCCCATCCGGTAATTATGCAGATAATGAATGATCGGAATCCTCAAGGTGAAGGCCAGCTCGTAGACAGCCGGAGACATGACCGGGAAGACATTGTGAATCAGCCAGCAATCATACCGCCCGAGCTGCTGGTAACGGCGCAACTGATCCACGATGGTCCAATTGGAGAATGCCTTGATCGTAGAGAGGCCCTTCTTGAGAACCCCGCCGGAAAAGGCATCCCCGCTCGATGCCAGGAAGAAGCCGATGTCGAAATCTCGATGCAGCGCATCACCGATCCGGTAGACACTCCCCTCCTCGCCGCCATACTCCCGATAGCGTGAGAAAATCTGCAGGATCCGGGGTCTGTGATGCTCCCTTTCCTGGCTCGCTGCGGGGGAATTCATCTTGCAGGCGGATCAGGGAGGGACTTAGGGAAACGCTGATTAAATCGCATAGAGGCCGTTGCGGGAAGCCGTAGCGGATGCAAAGCAACGACCGGGCAAGCCATGGGCCGTGGGTAAGGCGGCTTGGCACGAGCATCCCCTCTGCGGGCTGCCGTAACGGATGCGAAGCAACGGCCGGGCAAGCAAAGTGCCAAGCCAACACAGTTGGCCCCCGTGCCACGGCACGAAGCCAAAGGCTTTGTGGCCTTTGGCTTGGATCTCCGCAACCCGAAGGGCTGAAGCCATTTGTCGATTTTTGTGGCGTTGCTCGCTCGGGCGAGACCGCTGCGGGTATCGCCCAGCACTCGCGCCTTCAAAAATCAGCAAATGCTCTTCAGCGGCCTTCATGGGATTTAATCAGCGCTTCCTTAGGGATCACACCAATCAGTAGCGATCGACGGAATCCGATTCGGGAACCCCTTGGTTCGGCCGCGCCGCAGGCGACGGTGCGCTGCTTCGGACACCACCGGGGAGACGCCCGAGCAGGGAGGCAACCCCCATCATTCCGGCAAGCGCCACCATGAAGACCAGATAACCGGCCAGCATGTGGAACCAGGAGGGATGCTCCAGAGGGTTTTTCCCTAACGCGAATTCGCTTCCGAAGGCAACCGTTCCGAGCGTGAGCATCAGGATTCGCACCAGATTGCCGAGCACGGCCAGCGGCGGCGTGCAGAGAAAGAGAATCCACTTCCTCCAGGCACCCTTGAGCGTGAAATGGGCGAAAAGCGCCCCCACCATCATCAGAGCGAAGAGCGAACGGATCCCGCTACACGGATTGGCCACATCGACGGCGAATTTCTGCCCCGTTGCAAGGTGCTGCGCCGCATCGGGAGCCGAGAGGATGCCCGTACCCACCAGCACCACGGGTACTCCGAGGAGATTCAAGATCACCACCCCGAGCTTCGACATCAGATAGCGCAGGGGAAGCGCCACCATGGAGTCGATGCCGGGAAAGGGGATCGCAAAAATCAGGAAGGCGATGGGAAAGGAAAGCGCCTTCAGGAACTCCCAACCGAGCAACCACCAGATGGTTCCGGCCAGGATGACGATCAGGCTGAAAAGTCCTGCAAAGGTGACGTCGGCCAAATGACCGCACCAGTAGATCATCAACCCTGTGATCAGGAGCACCAATCCTCCCCATCCCGGCTTGGGAGTGATTGAAAGAAGCCTTTCCCGATCATGGTAGATCAGGAACAGGGCGGCCGGCACGACGATCATGCCGTGTCCCATGTCCTCGCTCTCATTCCAAGTCCGCCAGATATACTGGGCCAGAGAGTACGTGGTCGTTCCTATCCCGTAGCTGTACTGGACCGACAGGAAGAGAGAGGTGATCAACAGGGAGACGACACCCGCAGCAAGAATTGTCGGCGCAAACGACTTTTGATTGCTGATTGCTGATTGCTGATTGGGAAAGGGCATCGGCAAAAGGAGGAGATTGTTAATTGTTAATTGGTGATTGTTTGAGTTTGGAATCAGAAGCGCAATTCTTGAGATAGACAAGATATCCATTCAGGGATGCAAGGGATGATTCAAGCATCTTGAGAACATCACCAACTTGCACGTTCTCCACAAAACCCTCATCTGCGGCAGTATTGAGATGATCCCTCATTTCAATCAGCGATCCCCTCGCCTGCCGACAAAATTGGATATTTTCCTGATGATGATGCCTCCCAAAACCCTCGGCAATATTTGCCGTCACGGAGCGGGCTGCACGAAGCATCTGATCTTTAAGACGGTATTCCTCTGTTTTTGGTAACAGCATGCATAAGTCAGCGACCGCAATACGAAATCTGCGCGCTTCCTGATAGCAGGGCAGTTCCTCAGGCCATCGATAGCTAGGCATGAATCCGTTGGTTTCAGTTGGGGGCGGAAGCAATTAACAATTAACAATCAACAATTCTTCATGAACCGCTCAGCGCTTCATGATCCCCGGTGCAATCTGAGCGATAAAATCCGAAATCATGACCTCAGTGCCTCTCACACTTTTCCCTCCGGGAAGGAACCCTTCGAGCACCGGGGCACTCACCGCGATGTAGGCCCAGCGGTGATTCTTGTGATGGACGACGCGATCCCAACTTGTGAGCAGAATTCTCTTCACATGGGAGGCCGTAGTGGCCCCGTCGCCGACAAACCAATAACAGAAAAGGCTGGTCAGGGGCCTGCTGACCCCGGGCGCGACCTCGACCTGCCTGGTGATCGCATCACACATCACGGTGATGGTTCGCCCGTCGGCCAGCTTGACAGAAAGATACTGCCGGCCAGTGATCGACCACCCTTGGGCCGGCAGGCAGAGCTCGGGACGGTGAATGCTGCGCTTCTCGGCACCGGACAGCACGATCTGGGCATTGATGATTTCGCCAACGGGGTTGGTGTAGACTTTCTTGATGATCTCCGTGTCCTTGGGGAGCACCGTTCGCTCCCCCTCGGATGTCTCCTGATCACGTCCCGAGAAGGCACCGACCGATGAGGGAAGACTCATGATGACACCTGCCCCACCGGCAGAGGTTGGCATGGCGGCAAACCGGAAGGAGACAACCGTCACGACGGACAGCAGGACTACGACCGCAACGCGGAAAAAGGGATTACTGGCTGAAATGGCGCTGTTTTTCATCATGTCGTACGATTGCCCAATCTCACCCGCCGCAGGGAGATCATCAATCCGATTCTCGCCCCTCTAGGTTCCCTAGTTTTCATTTCACGGGATGAATGGTCAGGCAATCCCTGTTCATGGCCTCGTCAATCGTCCATTTCCTCGAGGGTAGATTGGAGATCATGTGGCGCGACTCATCCCAGCATCTCACCCGGTAGCCGAGGTGATGGGCCAGCGTGGGGAGGTACAGCTCCAGATAACAGGGGATCTGCTGTGTCCTTGAGGCGATGGCCAGAAAGGCCTCCCTCGACCAGAGCGATCCGCTTCCGAACATCGAGAGCACGACACCCTTCTCCTCCCGGCGTGAAACGGACTGCCAGTAACGCAGGAAGCCCGGATCGGATTGATGATAGAGCATGTGGTAGTGGCTGGTCCCGTCCACACGGTAGAGCCAGTGCCCCATCACATCGGCTCCCTCGGCGGTGATCTCGGCCACCTGAAGGGCATTCAGATCAGAGCGCAGGGACACATGATCATACTCACAGAGATAAATGTAATCGGGCCTCTCCCTCTCGACCACGGGTGCCATGGCGTGAAAGATGCCGGTGTAAGATTGCTTCTCCCTCTGGTTGTCCTCCCTTCTCAGACCCGCATCCCCGATGAAGACGGATCTTTCCATCCCGAGATTGCGGAAGTTCCGTTGTTTCCCACCAAAGGCGATCCAGAGATCCTCTTCCCTGCAGACATCCCTCCAGCGCTCCCTGGTGCGGACCAACCGGTCTCCGTCCAAGTGGGTGAGCACCACATTCAGCACGCGGGGTGATGAGGGTACAGGGGCGGCGGACACCCCCTCGAGCCTTGGAAAGTCCGGCCTAGGAGGGGTCGTGAAACCGATCGACTGCTTCCAGTAGGTCAGGCGCTCCTGAGGGATGAATCTGGGAATGAGCGGTGGCAGCCCCTCATGCCCGATGACGCGGACTCCACCACCCTGTCCGAATAGGAGGGCACGGCCCAGAGGGCGACCATCCTCCAGATCGAAGATCTCCCGCGAAAGGAGATCCACGAAGCGCAGGAATGCGTTGCGGAGATGAAGTTTCACCGAGCGAACCCCTCCGCCGACGAATTCGGCAATCCAATAGCTGATAAAGAGCGTATTCCATTTCAGATACCGTCCTGCCAGCCGCCCCGGCTCGGAGGCCATCCTGTGGATCCAGGTGAGACCAAGCCGCTGCATCCATGCGGGAGCATCGGGTTTCATCCCCGCATTCACATCAAAGGCAAAGCCGACCGCCAACAGCACCCCGTGATCGAGCTGCAGCTTGATCCGATGGATCCATGCATACTGCTTGGGTGTCCCCAAGCCCACCCAGATGAAATCGGGGCGTTTTTCGAGAATCTCGGCCTTCACCTTCTTCTGATCGTCCAATTCACCATCACCGGAACAGCGACCATGATACCCGCCCACGAAATTCAGCGAAGGGTTCAACGCCAGCATCTGCTCCCGGAATTTGCGACCGCACTCCTCCGAGCCTCCCACCAGGTAGTGGGTTTTATCCGCGGGACATGATGCAAGGAAACGCCGCGTGAAGGTCGGCCCGTAAACCCGATCCTCAAGATTCGCACCCTTGGCATTCATTGCCCACACCAAGGGCATCCCATCCGGAGCGATCAGGTCGATGCACGCCGTGAGATTCATGAACTTGGGATCATGACGCCGCATGGTCACGACATGGGTGTTCGCAAAATCAACGGCGAGCACTCCCCCACCACTTGATCCCGCATCCAGGAGAACCGTGGAGAGACCCTCATAGGTTGTCTCCATGAGGGATGTGCCTAAGACTCTCGTAGAGTCGACATAAGGCACATGAGGGTTGGGAACCATCTTGGAAACAGCCGACTGGATCGAGGATAGGGCGGAGGGCCAGTCCCAACCGATCCCCTCGGCACGAAATTCCTTCCGCCCTTCGCCCTGACGGTGGATCGCATAACTCACATCGCGGCGACGATAGGCGCCTGCGAGAAATTTCCGGCAACGATGCACTCCGATCACCGGCAGCATCATCCATGCGGAGGGGGCGTCAGCCGCCTTCTTCCATTCGTCGGATTCTTTCCTGGCAAGCGGAGACTCGCTCGTGTTCTGACCCGTGAAGGCGAAAGTCGAGAAGAGCTTCCCGCAAGCCTCGATCCGGACACCGTCTTTCATCATCCGGGCCATCCACTCGGCATCCCCGATGGAGCGCCAAACCGTGTCAAAAACACCTCCCCTCTCCACGATGGAACGCCGGTAAAAACTCGCGCAACTCAGTGAGGAAAGATGCACCAACCGTGTATGATTCCACCACGGAGTCACAATCCTGCGGTAGGAGAGTGCTTTGCCGGAGTCATCCGTGAGCAGGGCATCGCCGCAGAGAATGTCGGCATCGCGGCGTCCTTCAAACCACCGCACCACATAGGCCAGCGTCCCGGGAAGATACTGCTCGTCGCTGTTGATCCATGCCCAGAGATCGCCACTCATTTTGGCGATCCCCTTGTTGATCGCATCGTACATGCCGGCGTCCGGTTCCTTGAACACGCGGAGCGTGTAACCGGACGCAGTGCGAAGGTGCAAAAGTTCGAAGGTTTGAAGGTCTGAAACAAAATCTCCACCATACCGCGACTTGAGATCCTCACCCAACTCCCTGGCGAATTCCTCGATCCCCGGAGTCCCCCCATCCTGGATGATGTGCTCCACGCGAAGCGGGGAGGCGATTGGTGATTCCTGATTTCTAATTACTGATTGCTGAGGGTTCCCTGCGGATCCCTCTTCTAAATCAACAATTTCCAATGATGAATTAGCAATTTTACCCACCTTTGACTCAGCCACTCGCACCCCCTGCCCCGCAGGTGCATCTCCCCCCAAACTTCCAGCTTCCAGCTCCCAGCTCCCTTGCTTCAGTGGCTGATTCTGATCAGCCACTGAAGCAACACACAGCTTCAGCCAGTCGAGCTGGCCGTAACTTGGAGTGATGATGGAGATGGTCATGGGTTTCGGGACCAGAAGACAGATCGAGGAAGACTTCCGATTATTCCAGCTTCAAACAGAATACGGACAAACGGCTTTGCCAAAGACTTTTCTACCGTAAAAGCCGAGGAGGCGCGAGAACATCGCTTTATTTATATCGTCTTTTTACAAAATTCGAATCCATGAGACGCCCCTGGCCCCTCTGAATCAACCATCACCGGTTGGTGGCCTCCTGAAGGAGTTCACTCCTGACCACGATGGCCAGCATCCTCTAAGAGAAGGATGGTGAATCTTTAGGGAAGGGTTCGAGCGGATCCATCCGGGATTCCCTTGCTCATCCACGAAGGCCACCCCGATCGGAATCTCCGGACGCTCATCCGCTAAAAGCGTTATTTCCTCCCGGGCCTTGTCGGAAACCATGATCCACTCCTCCTTCAGGGCGACTGGATCCAGTCTGCGTGCCTGAATCTCCTCAAGTTTTGCTGGGTCGATCCGGGCAAACCTCATCATCATCCTGAACAGAGACAGGGGATTGAATCCCGGATCCTTGCCGCAAGCCGCCCAGATGATGGCCTCAAGGGGAAAACGCCGTGAAAGCTCAACCATATCCACATAATCACGCGTCTCCATACGGGCGGACAACGCAAGCGCCTTGTTCGTCGCCATATCAAAGAGATGCAGCCTCCAACCCAATAACTCGTCGGGAACGATCGGGAAAAACCGGAACGCTGAATCATGAGCCCAGTCCAACTCAACCCTCTCACCATTCTCGATGACATAGGCCTTCCTAAAGGAAACCAGCTTCGACCACTCGCCGTCACGCTCGACCTTTTGCACAAGAAAACCCGCTTTCTCAAGCGAGAGGACATCCTGCTCGCTTGCGATGACCAAATCCTCCACCGCCTCGTGAAAGAAATCAAAATCACGCGAATAACGTGACGAATTCTCCGGCGCATTCAGCACCAATCCTCCGGCCACATGACTCTGCTCCGAACGATTGGAGACCAGAACCTTCAGAACCTCTTTTTGAAAAGGCGTTAGCGGCATTCCTTTGGAAGTTACAGACAGCGCTGCAACTCTGCTGCGGCGGCCCACGCCCTCTTGTCACCGTAGTCACGCAGGTGCTCTATCACCAACCTCACATCGTCGGTGAAGCGAATCGCCGCCTTCGGGTGACGGAACCAAAAACACTCAGAAAAACGGCGCACAAGATCCGCCGCACGCTCTGCCACCTCGGGGGAAACCGGCACGCGCTCGGGAGCTTTTTCAACTTGGACAACACTTTCCATCACCTCAAATTTATGACATCGCCGCTCAATTGACAATATCAGCGACTGCTGACTGCTGACTGCTGACTGCTGATTGTTGATTTGACGCCACTTCCCCCCGGAAGCCGCGGCGCCCCGTTGGGGCTACGACTGCGTCGTAGTCTACCGCGCCTGTGATCACAGGCTTGGTTCTGACTGCTGAATGAGGCTTCTGACCCCTGACCTCTGACCTCCTTCCGCTCTCCCTCGGCACTCGACTGTCGATTGATGTCACTTTGCTCCCGCAAAGCGGTGACACCCTTACGGGTCCCGCTAAAGCGGGATCCACCGCGCCGATTCCCAGCGGATTGGTTCTCGTCTGTCGACTTTGTCCTCCATCCTCCATCCTCCATTCTTAATCCTTAATCCTCATCCCCAACTCACTCTTTTCACACCATCAACGACATCAAAATGGCTACCCTTGGATAAAATCCTGACATCGTGCTGCCTAGCCTGCGCGGCAATCCAGATATCGTGCCATGGAATTGGGGTCCCGGCTGACTTCAACTCATTCCTCACCGCCGCATATTCGACCGCGGTTCTGGCATCCAAAATCAGGACATGAAGACATTTCTCCAGAAGCCTCAGTTCCTTCTCGTACTCCTGTCGGTGCCTTGATGCAAGGATCCCGAAGCGGTATTCACCAAGAACAATCGGGGAAAGCAGAACCTGCGAGACCTTGCTTAGAATGACACGAAGATCCTCATCTCCGTCGAGCAACGCCGAGAGAGCGTTCGTATCGAGTATTACTTCCACTGGTTGGAATCCACGACGTCAAATTCCTCTCGGATCCTGGCCTCAATCGCCTGCCGCTCTCCACCAAGATGACGCAGTGCCCCAAAGTGCATCAGCCAGGGCTTGGATGCGGCCGCTTCCTGAGCCGCCAGCTTATCCTGAATGGCATCGATCATAAAGGCTTTCATCGTCTTCCCTGAGGATGCAACGGTTGATTTCACCTTCCGTAACAGATTATCCGGCAACTCCAGAGTGGTCTTCATTCCTCCATATTCCCATATTTATGGTTCAAGTCAATAAACGCCGTCCACAACATCACCAATCACTCACGGCATGTGTTACCCATGTCCTGAACCACATGTGTTACCTATGTCCTGACCAACGCCCTACGCCCCTTCAGTCATCAGCTTTTCAAGTTTCAGGTTGTTCCCCTCCGCATCCTACGCCTTTTGCCTTTACTTGCCTCACCCCTTTTTCATTTTCCATTTTTCATTTTTCATTTGCCCCCTCACTCCTCCCTTCATTCTTGCTTGAACACGGGGAATAATGGGGGAGACTTCAGCGTTCAAGGATCCCTTACCTCCATGAATTTTACCGACTTTGGATTCTGGCCTCGGTTCCTGATCTGTCTGGCCGTTGTATGGATCATCAAGGGGGCGGCTTCACTCCTTAAGAAGGAGCTGCCTGGATGGTTTGACCGGGTGGCGTTAGCCTCCATCAGTCTCTATCTTCTGGCGAGCGTTGGCGCCCTCACCTTCGGCATCTTTCTGCTGCTGGCCTCGCTTGCCTACATCGGCATCCATCTCATCTCGGTGATTCCCAAAGAGAAGCGATGGCTCTTCCTCAGCCTCTACATACCAGTGCTTCTGATCCCACTGATCTATTACAAATACCGCTCTTTTGTCGCCGAGGAGATCTTGGGATGGTCTAAGGACACCTTTGACGCCATCCTCATCCCTGCGGGGATCTCATTTTATACATTTCAGAAGATCGCCATCCTTGTTGATGCGGCGCGACTCGACTCCTACCGACCCAGGTTCCTCGATTTCGCGAACTTCGCCAGCTTCTTTCCCCAGGTCGTGGCCGGCCCCATTGAGCGCAAGGAGGAACTGATGCCGCAGATGGAGCGTTTTCGTTTCACCTGTAATTGGGATAATCTTAATGCCGCCGCCCCTTGGCTGGCATTGGGGTTTTTCTACAAACTCTGCCTTGCCGACAATCTCTCCCCATTCATCAACCGGGATGACATGGCCTCTGCATGGCCGATCCTGTTCACCACCTTTCTCTTCGGCCTGAAGATCTACTTCGACTTTTGCGGCTACAGCCTCATTGCCCTAGGGTTGGCCCGCCTTCTCGGAGTGACCCTCACCCTGAACTTCCGAAGCCCATACCTTTCCGCCAATATCCGCGACTTCTGGAGGCGATGGCACGTCAGCCTCAGCTACTGGTTTCGAGACTATGTTTACATACCGCTTGGCGGCAGCAGAACAAGATACTGGTGGGCAGGCCTCCTCTTGGTATTCCTCTTATCAGGAATCTGGCACGGCGCGGGTTGGTGCTTCCTGCTCTGGGGAGCATTGCATGGCATTTATTGCGTGGTCAGCCATGTCACCAAAGATCACATCAGACTCCCATCTCCCATCGGATGGACCATCACCATGGTTCTGGTTTTTGCGGCATGGCTCCCCTTTTACGAGACACGAGGGGATATCCTCTCCCTCAAACTTTCCATCCTCTCCCACCCCTCATCCTATGCTCCGTCACTCCTGCAACAGTATGCTGCATCCTTTGACACCTGGCATCTCTTCCCCTTGCTGCTGCTACTGACACTCTGCACGGCGATTCTCATCGTGGAGGGGATCTCCTCTCGGCGCGATACCTACTACCAGTTTGCACGTCATCCACTGGTCATCGCCCTTCTGGTGACTCTCACAGTCTGGTTCGGATCTTCCAAAGGCAATGACTTCATTTACTTCTCCTTCTAGCCCTCCCGACCAGAGGGCGCATGGCAGCGCTATGGCTGCGTTACTCACAGCCTTAATCCTGAGCTATCTACTGGCAGTCATCTACTCTATCCTGATCAACCCCGAAGTCAGATTCTGGAAAGAAGCCTATAAGCGGAAAATAGATTGGGCACGCATACTGACCACTGAGGGAAAGCCCAAGTTCGTATTCATCGGAGGCTCAAGTACGGCCTTCCAAATAGACGCCGGGATCCTTACCCGCGCTGGCATTCCCTCGGTGAATATGGGGATGCATGCAGGGATGGGGATCCGTGCCACGGCAGCTTTCGGCCTCTCAGCAGTGGCACGCGGAGACACCGTGATCTGGGCATTTGAGAAAGACCGACTTACCAAGGAACCCGAACTCGATCCCCTTGGTTACCAGGCATTGGTCGCCACCGGAGTCATCTTTCACTCAGGCCCCCAGCAACTGGCACTTCAGGGCATCGACCCGGTCAATGTTCTGAATGCACTCCGCCCAGGGTTGGATCACTGCGCTGTCATGCTGGCCAAAGTTGCCTTGGGACACCCGCTCTACAGGTACAAGGAAAAGTTCATCCGCGCGGGAGGCGCCATCACCACCGATGAAATACGCCCCATGCCCACTTCATCCATCAAGCAAATACTTCCTGATAGCATCACCCCGGCATGGATCTCCGCCATGAATAGCGGGTTGGCCGAGATTGATTGCAGCACCGCCTATCTGATTTCCCAATCCTATGTTCCCCCACAAGATGCTGAAGCCGCTTCGGCAGCGAACCGCATCTTTTTAGAAAGATTACGAAGCATCATGACCGTGGTCCCTGATCCCGCGATGGGAGTACAGACCGACCTGCAATCCTTCGCAGATACCCCGTCCCACCTAAGAGCGGAAGCCATGGAACAGAGAACACGGAATCTCATCCCGTTCCTCAATCCCTTACAAAGATTCAGAGTCGATTCCCGCTAGCCCTTAGCGCTACTGCCTAATGCCTCGGAATATTTTAGGGAATAAGTCACCGCTAGGAAAAC
Source organism: Spartobacteria bacterium (assembly GCA_947482345.1). Classification (GTDB taxonomy): domain Bacteria; phylum Verrucomicrobiota; class Verrucomicrobiia; order Chthoniobacterales; family UBA6821; genus UBA6821. The sequence goes on along the minus strand of CANKJN010000005.1, from coordinate 32,287 downwards.
CAGGAATGTCCAAGTGTTAAAAAGCATGCCATAACTGATTGAAACTTAGTTGACTCTCCTGAATGCCAAGAAACAATATCCATCTGGGATACCATCGTCCATCTGTCAGAGGCTCAGTCTAGGGAGTGCGCCTATTCCATTGATTCAACATCGCGGGTAGGTTTTGATCTTGCTGTGAATCTTCCCCATTCATTCTCTGACTTCTGCGGGCACAAGATCCACCGTCTTGGGATCGGCACGGGGCGCCTGGCATCCCTCGGGGCCGGGTACTCAGCCAATGATGCCCTTCGTCTGCTGGAAGCAGCGGCCGAGATCGGGGTGAACCTAATCGACACCGCAGACACTTATGGGTCTGCAGATTGCGAAAAACTTTTGGGTAAACTCATTCGTCGTTTCAACGATCATTTCCTGATTGCAACCAAAACAGGCTACCCATTTTGTGATTTTCCGGGACCACTTGGATTGCTCAACCAATTTGGAAAAAAAACCATTTCCCGCATGGGGGCAAAACCCTGCTTCAATGCCGATTACGTGAGGAAAAGCATCGACGGCTCTCTCAGGAGACTTCGGAGGGAAAGATTGGATTTTTTCTTTCTTCACGATCCGGCTTCCCCGGTCTGGGAGGATGACTCCTTGAGAAGGGTCATTGAGCAAGCGAAAGCAGCGGGCAAGATCCACCACTTCGGAATATCGACCTCAAACAGAGAGCTTCATCAAATCGCATCCGAGGATCCTCTCATCGAACTGCTGCAAATGCCCTTGAACCCAGGTCAGGCTCCTCCACGTGACCATCGACTTCCGGTGTTGGCAAATCATGTTTTCGGCGCAGGCTCATATCTGAAGGACGGGATGGAACTCACCCTAAGGATCGAAGCCGTTGCTCGCACCTATGGAAAATCAGCAAGCCACATCCTGATCGCCTACGCAGCAGCGCAACCCGGCGTTCGTTGCGTATTGAGCGGTACAGGCCGCGCAGAACATCTGAAATCCAATGCTGAAGCAGTGCATCTCGACCTCCCAGATGATGTGTTGAACAGCCTACAGATAACCCTCCCTACAACATCATGATTGAAGATGCACGAAAGATTGATCCGGGAACACGCATCGAGACAGATCTCTGCGTCGTGGGCGGAGGCGCGGCGGGCATTTGCCTCGCACTTGAGTACATTAAATCCGGTAAGGATGTCATTCTTATACCCGGTGGTGGCCCCAATCAAACAGCTGACGGGATTGATCTCTACCGGGGAGGGGTCTCCCCCCCGCGAAGCCACGAGCCCCTGGAAGAGAACCGCCTCAGGATGTGGGGAGGGACAACCACGGTCTGGGGAGGAAGGTGCATCCCCTTTGACCCAGTTGATTTTGAGGACCGTTCATGGATTCCACATAGCGGCTGGCCAATCACCCAAGAGGAACTAAATCCATATATTGCGCGGGCATGCGCCCTTTGTGAGGCAGGGGAGGCTGATTTTGACGCCCGCTCCGTCTTCCCTGACAGGCAAGGAGAGATTCTGGGCGGTTTCGATAACGAGGACTTTGCATCGTGGCCCTTGGAACGCTGGAGCATCCCCACCGACTTCAGCAGACGGTATGCCAAGGAGTTGGAAGCCGCCCCCAACCTGCGAGTACTCCTCCATGCAAACGCCGTCCATCTCCAGATGGACGTGGGTGGCTGCACCCTGAGTCATGTTATGGCGGCCTGCACTCCGGGGCGAAACTTTATCGTGGAGGCCAAAAAAACCGTCCTTGCCTGTGGAGCCCTTGAAAACGCGCGGCTACTTCTTGCCGCACGGGACATACTTCCCGCAGGAATTGGCAACGAATGCGACCTAGTGGGAAGGTTTTACCAATCACACCTGTTCGGCGTCTGCGGCCATGTGACACTGAATAACCCCAAGAAAGATTTCAACTACGATTTCGAGAAGGATCATGAGGGTATTTATTGTCGGAGGCGCTTCTGGCTTACCCCCGGGGCCCAGCGCAAACATGGGGTAGGCAATGCCGTGGGTTTTTTCTTCAGGCCTGTTTCCGGTGCATCGGAGCATCGTAATGCCATGGTCTCATCAATCATGCTTGCAAAAACTCTTCTCGGAGGCGCGCGCAAAGGACCACGACGGCTTATACAGATCGTCATGGAGCAGAAAAAGGACCTGCTGACCCATCTAGGGATTGTGCTGAAAGACGGTCCAGCCGTCTTCGGCCAACTAGCCGCCGTAGCATACACCCGCTTTTTCCAGAAGCGCCGACTACCAATGATTCTCTCTCCGAAATCAACGAATAGATTTCACCTCTTCTTCCAGACAGAGCATATTCCCGATGCGGAAAGCCGCGTCATTCTCAACCCATCGTCCTCCGACGAATACGGCATGCCCAGACTGGAGGCCCAGATCAGATTCTCGGAAACAGATCAACGCACAGTACGTACCCTCATCACCCTCTTCGGGGAGCGAATGGAAAAAGCCGGCCTTGGATCTTTCGTCTTATCCCAAGAGGATCAAGATCGACTCAAAGGAGGTAATCTTCAGGGGTTCAATAGCAACGCCCATAATATCGGCACCACGAGAATGTCGAAGGATCCCTCCCAGGGCGTGGTCAATCCAGACAGCCATATCCACAGAGTTGATAATCTCTATGTGGCGGGATCATCGGTGTTTCCAACCAGCAGTCATGCCAACCCTACTCTGATGATCGTGGCGATGTCACTCAGGCTGGCTGATCACCTCAAAAAGCTTGGCTAGAATGTTCGGATGATACGGACCTTCTTCTAGGTAATGAAACTGCAAGATTACGATCGGATCATCTGCCCATAACGCTCTTCGGTGAAAGGATCTGTTTCGGATACTGTTTGCTTCCTATTATATTGGACTACACGCTTCAATCCGAAATCGTAGGGTTTATAAGATGGGCCTGTCGTTAGTTTTAAATCACTTCCGCGCGTGCCACGGCTATCCTGTAATATCTGTTGATTTCAGTCCCGTAGTATTCTGCAGAGTATTTCTCGCGGATTGCTTTCGCCGAGCTCTCTGATTGAGTACTCCAGCTAAGCGGGAGCTTCCAAAGTTCGGCCAATCTTTCGGCTATCATCTTTGCCATCTCATTTACAGAGCCGACTGAAATCGCATGTACACCTGCCGCACTTACTATGTCCCAAGGCCCGCCACAGTTCGCAACAACAGGCACACAGCCAGCGGCCATTGCTTCGATGAGGGTCAACCCGGCCGACTCTCGCAGGCTAGGTTGTAGAAAGATATGGCCGCTTTTTAGCTTATCTACGTAGGCATCCCCCCGCAGTGAATCAATAAATGAAACGTGCGATGTAATTCCGAGTTCCTCTGTAAGTCTTACAAGTTTTACCAACTCGGGACCCCTTCCCAAATAGCTGTATCGGAAAGGAACTCCGATTCTTTTTGCTAACGCTAATCCATGAAGAGTAATGGCAGCTCCTTTTCTTCCTTCCAAGTTTCCGCCTGCAAGTATTTTAAGATACCCTATTTCGTGTGGCGATTGCTTTTCTGGAGCTTGAAGAGAGTGAATTTTTGCGCTTCCGAGAAATGCCTGCGAGAGTATGTAAACTTTTTTGGATGGGGTGCCTAACTCGACGATAAGGTCTTTGGTCTCTTGGTTACTTGCAATAATGAGTGATGCATCAGTTGCTGCTTTTTTCACTTTGCTCGCCCGTTTAGATATCCAGTCGTCAACTGATCTGACGATCTCAAAGAGAGCCGCAACCGGACTCAGGATTCCAGCAAGCTTCCACGGAAATCGTTCCCCTCCCCCGATAGGCCCCCAGATCCATGGTATGCCGAGACCGGCCAGCGGCGAACCCATTCTCCAACTTGCGTAGGTTACGTGGTGTGCAAGAACAAATTGCTCCTGCTTGATCAACTGTCGGGCAATCTCGCAGGCATCCTTACACCAGCGACGATAGTCGATCCAACTATGAAGTCGGGCGATCAAACGGTTGGGGTGACACGGTTTTTCGCCCCGTTTTTCATCCACGTAGACGAAGCGCACGCGCTCCCATCCCTCACCTGCTTTCACTGCCTTCTCAATGGCTTCACGGCACCAGAGGCTCGTTAGCACACTGAGTTCATGTTCCCGCCTAAGAATGTTTACGGCCTGCCACCCTACATATGCTTCGGATCCCGCTGTGGGATGGCAGGCTATCGCTGCAATAAGGACTTTCATTGGAGGGGTATCCGCGGAAGGAGTTCAGGTGATCTCCGCAGCGGATCGGAAGTCAGGATCTTGACAAGGTCTCCTTGTAAACGGCCAGCAACCGAGTAGCCACTTCGCGCCATCCTACCAAGGTGCAACGGGCTTGTGGCAGCGTGCCGGCGCAGGCAGCGTGAAAGGCCTTCAGGAGCGCAGGGTTCCTTGGTGACGGGTATGGATCAAGGTAGGATCCCCCCCCAGGAAAGCACTCCCTAGACCAACGCATGTCGGGAAGACAGAGCGGCAGACCGCATGCCGCGGCCTCGTGGGCAGAAAGGCACCAGTTTTCGTAAGCGCTGAAAAGAACAAAGCCTTGGGCCGAAGAGAGCAGTGCCGCCATCTCCTCGGGAGTCTCCACATGAGACTTGTATCGGATTGTTCGGCCGTCCACTAATTTCAGGAATCTAATCCAGTAAGGATCTTTTTCCGAATAGGGTTTGCCCACAAAAAGGATCGAAACTCCGGCTTCACAGGCCATCTCAGCGAGCTCTACGCTTCTTTTGCGCTCTGTGATGGTTCCGGTGGAGATGAGGAAGTCTCCTTTTGGGGAAATCGTTCGAGGGTTGTCCAGGAAGGCCCGGTGAAGGCCCAGCGGAACAAGGCTGATTTTGCCGCCATCCACCTCAAAGAGATGCTCCAGCGCCTTCTTCTCGCACTCGAGGCCAACAACAAGCCTGGATGCGGTCCTGAGACTTTCCCAGCCCAATCTTCCAGCAAAGCCTTTACCCCCCGGAATGCTTCGGATCAAGCGTATTACTGCACCCTGCATCGCAAGTGCAGACTCACTTCGGTTGCATTGCTCTGTCAGCAGATAGGTGACTACAACGGGAATTCCTTTCGAGGCGGCCTGCCGGAGGTATGAAAGCGGGGGGATCCCGAAATAATGGATTAAGTCCGCCCCCTGACTATCATCCCACCACCTGAGCCATTCGACATCAATTCCGAGCTCGAGAAGACCGTTCCTGGTCTGCTCGATCTGGGTCTGAAAACCCCCATGAGCAAGCAAGAAAGGACTGGCATGGTCGATCACCACCTTCATTGTGGTTCTAATAATGGATTGCTAGGATTCATAAGACTCCTTAATTGGTTTGACTAAGACGCGGAAGGGGGTTGTTCAACAGGCGTCAACCTTAGCAGGTGAAACATATCCTGCGATCTCGGAGTAGATTTCCATATGCTTTTTTGCAATCAATAAGGGGTGGAATTTCACTGTGGCCTCGTGCGCCGCACGCCCCGCCATCTCTTTTCGATAACGGGGGTCATCTAGTATCCTCGCCAAAGCGGCCGCGAATTCCTTGGGGCGAGCGGGGGTGCACAGAAGGCCGCTAATTCCATCTTCAATCAGGTCAGGAATCCCACCCACCTTAGAGGCGATCACGGGTACACCTGCAGCCATCGCCTCCAACACAACCATGGGACAATTGTCCTCCAGGGTGGGAAGCATCAGTAGGCTTGCGCCCCCCATCTCCTGCTTGAGCTCCCCTCTACCAATCATCCCACCATAATGGCACCATGGGCGCTCGGAAACCATCCTTTGGAATTCCCGACCGTATTCATCGTCTGGACAGGAACCGAAAAAACGAACCTCAAAACTCATGGATTGAGCCAAAGGATCCAAGGCTTTGATGAAAGCATTTTGATTCTTCCTGTGATCCACATTAGCGACGCAGAGGATGACGGGGGGAGATTCTAAACCTGAAACCTGAGACCTGAAACCTGAGTCATTTATTTCAGAACTTTTTACTTCATGCCTTCGCATTCTTTTCTCACCTAGAGCGAGAAACGATGGATCGACGGCATTGGGCACCACCCATGTTTTTGGAACCTCATGTTCTATGGCATTCTTGGTGTAGTTGGTGATGCAGATGACCCCGTCGAATCGGGGAACTGAAAATCCCTCTAGATACGACTGCAACCACATTGCTGAAAACGGCCGGAATCCCACCTGCTTTTTGATGAGTCTCAGGTTTCCGTGAATCGTGAGTATCTTTGGATAAGGCGATAGGATCGCACTGATCGCGCAGTCCCGTTCGGTTCCCTGAGCATGAACTAAGTCGGGATGAATCTCCCGAAGTTTTTTTCTCACGGCGAATGCACATCCCAGATAACCCGATCTCAGCCATCCCGCCTTAGGAACATGGAGCGAGTGAAACCAGATGTTGGACGCGAGCTTTTTGGGGGCGGGAATCCTTTTTTGGGCGCAGGAAATCACATGGATCTCGGGTGCATCAGCTTGGTTCGCCAAACTTGCAAAGCCATCAAGCAAGGCTGCGGGGGCCGTTCCGAAATAAGGATCAGCCAGCTCATACCTGCGAAAGTTTTCCCGGTTGTCGGGAACCAGAAAGGCTATTTTCACATCTTTGAAAAGATCTCAAGATACCTTTTTGCGACGGCTTCAGCACCCAATTCTGCAATCCACTGCGTCGATATGCTTTCCGGATCACGTCGTTGATTATTCCATTCATCCACTTCCGCCATTAAGGCATCGCTCATGTGCGAAGCGTTGCGCAGGTACGAAACAGTTCCTGAATTTTTCCCAGCGAAGTACGCGCTGCTGGGTATCTGAGCGGGGCCAACGATAGAACAACCGCAACAGAGTGCTTCTGCCCCTGCTATATTGAATGTCTCGGAATGAGATGTTAGCATGTAGATCTTAGAAGATCTAAGCAACTTGTTGAGTTCCTCGTGCCCTACCCTGCCGATCATCGAGAAGCGCCCAGGAAATCTCTCCTCCATCTTTTTCCCCTCTGTTTCAGCCCCTATTCCGGCCACAACAAGGCTCCATTCAGTGCAGTTTTGCAGAAACCGTTCCGCTACTACTTTTAAGAGAGGCCATCCCTTGACGGCGTCATCCCAACGACCTATGGCTATAACCTGATTCCGTTTTGAGTCGGCTGGCGAAAAACCCATCTGTGCGGTATTGACCGGATGGGGAACCGTGAACACGCGCGGCATCGGGTTAGCATTATACATTCGCAAGAACCTTCTGACCCGGGCAGATGCAACCGGGGTTTCGGCGGCATAAACAGGGACACGCTCCATACATCTCACCATCTTCTTGTCGAGTAGCGAGGGAAAAAGGTATGTGGTCAGAAATCTCATGATCGCCTCTGCCTTGCGTGGAATGCCGCTTGAGACTGGATGCCGCAGGTCATAGTTCACCCATGTTCTACGGAGACTGTGCCAGGGATAAATACGCGGAGATTTAACTCCGTCCGTGTCAAGCTTCTCAATTAGCGGACACCCTAAGGAGAGGGCGGCTTTCCTGATGTCATCATGCCTAGGAGCCGACCATGTGTTCAGAATGATGGCATCAGGTCGCTGTTCCCTCCACCAACTGGGATCCGATAGATTTTTTCGTGTGGCGGGAATGTAAGGCATCCCATAAGGAACATCGTCGCCCGGTAGCGAGGTAAACCACGCATCTGCACCGCATGACCTTAGACCCAGTGTCACGAGACCGAGGTCTCTTTCCCAAAATGATCCTCTGCTTGAGTACGAGATCGGGATGGCACTAATAATTTTCATTATCCTCTACGTTAATACACTTCAAGGTGTCGTCTGGCTACAGTTAATGGATTTACCATAGCTCTAAGTTTTTCACGCGCCTCGGAAAACTTACCATATTCAAGGTCCCCCCATTCAAGAAAACGGCCCCATGCACGGGACAGGTCTCCCTCAGTCTCCATTTTGAACATTTCCCCTAACTTTCCACAAGTGTCAAATGAGTAAATACCATCAGGGAAGTTGCTAGAAAGAACAGGAACGCCAGCCATCACAGATAAATAGAGTACACTGCTTGGGTTGCAGAAACCTTGCTGGTATCCAATAAGACAAGCAGATGAGCTCCGGACCATAGTCGTGAGCTCCTCTCCTGTTATATAATTATTAGTAAATTTAACTTTTACTCCTAGCGGCGGCAAATACTTACTTCCATCAGCTAGCCTGGCATATGAATGCCCCGGTGCATGGATGTGCAACTCCTTCAGGCCTCTTAAATAACCTCCTCTAACAAGAGCCATGAGAGCGTTTCTTCTATGACCATCATCGCATCCTACTACAAGAAGACTTAAGGGAGCAGATTTTATCCTGACACCAATATTTGGACAACTCACTATTTCCGGAATTGTATTAATTGATCCCACTTTATTTGTTACATTAGTACACAGAAGGCTATTTCCAGTGCTTGTTAACTTGACAATATTAACTCCATTGGAAATTAGAATTTTCCATGAATTAATACACTTCTTGTTGACCTGATAAGACCCAGCAGAACTAGAAATTAGTCCAAAATTAAGAACACGAATAGTTACGCCATATTTAGGACGGGATAGCAAGTAGGCAATGAGAACTCCATACGGGGCTGAAACAGTAAGCCCTAAAACCATCATCTGCTTTTTATTTGCACTAACAAAAGCTCGATAATAACATAAGAATTCTAAAAACCATACATATATTTTCCCGGGTAAAATACCCCGCAGTCGATTAACCCATAACTTATTACAACTTACACTATTTCTTCCAAAATCCTTTTTGGGATTCTTGTTGCAGAATATATTACACTTTATTCCTAAACTATTAAATCCCTCTAAGAATAATTCCAGTTTCTCAAGTTGATGAGATACAACACTATCAGCACCTGGCTCCACAACAATAATTTCATCGCAATACATTAGAGTTTTCTATTTTGGTAATTGATTTTATAGATTAGATTATTTGATAAAAATAAAATATTATATAATGATTTGGCTTAAGTTTTTGAAACAGATGCTGAATCTCACTAATCCATTTTAAATATGATGAACAAAGGGGATATTAAGAGGGGTTGGAATTTCGATCCAGACTGAGGGTTAGTCCCTGAGGGTTAATTTGCATTGTTAGTTGTCCCAAAGACTAAATCACGTCTTGGCTCAAATCCTCGAGGTCACGTTATTGAAGATCAGTTCGAGTTAGACGTGCTGTTAGCAGCACATCCATCGGAAGAATCTGTTCCAATGTGCGCCGCCTAGCCTTAGTGCGAAGCTGAGGATACAGCTTTCGTGCATAATCGGCATCCTCGGAAGTCAGCGTTATAGCTTCAATGCACGTGAAACCGGCGGATCGAACCGCATCGGTAATTTCATCCAGAAACCACCTGCACGATCTCCGGTATTTGGGGAACATCAGATCATAGAGCCAATCGGAATAGGTCTGAAAATCAAGGTGAGGTATCGGATATTCGAAGAACTCGTGACCTGAAAGATCGAACTTGTGAACCATAAGTCCATCTGGAGAAAGAATCGAGGCACACTTAAGGAAAAAACCCTTTAGATCCTCCACATGCTCAATCACGTCATGTGAAAAGATAAAATCAACTTTATCTGTCAGTACTGCATTTTCAAAATATTCCGGAATGACTGTGACTTTCTCCGTGTTGAGTGAGGGTGAAGTTCCAGCAATCACCGCTTCAAGCTTGTTTGGGAGTCCACTCTCCCGAAGACGTTCCAGGATTTCAATCTGACGTTTGTTGACGACGATGCGTTGCTTCTCCACAAGATAGACTTTTTGATACCCCTTTCCAAGGAGCAGATCGGCAATTACCAAACAATCCCCAGATCCAATTTCGCATCCGGTTAATCCTTCTTTCATTTGCATATCCGACAAATGCGCGGAAACAAGGGTTGCTATTTTTCTGTGGTGATACAATGCGGCGTCAAGATCCCCACTGACCACGGGTAGTCTAGGTTTTTCCGGCAGACGTAGTAGCTTTTTCAACCGCCACTTGAAGCCATAGTATAAAGCCTGTACGACCCTTTTTGGATGGAGAAATGTGTTCATGAAATCATCACCTGATGAGGAAGGATTCTTCTAATCAAGACATTATATGATCTGATGTATTCATTGCGGCAATATTTGGGTTTTGTTAATCAAGAGCTCGAGATACCACGAGATGCTCGTGCTTGAGTCCAAGTCGATGCATCATGTTTGCAGACGCATAACAATCTCAGCGGTCGATCTCGCTGACCACCGCACATTTGAGTGATTCTGGACAAGGGTTGTGAGTTATCTTGGTCTTGCAAACCCGGGTGCATCTATCCAACCCGTGCTTAATGCCGCTGAGCAAGAATCGGCTGGTGGGTCGCCGTTTGACATCAAGTTTCAGCTTGAATGCAGTCAGGTGACTGAAGAATGCGGTCTTAGTGGCCGCACTGTAACGCATGAAATGACTCATGGGGAGATTGAATTGATATGCGAGAATTGCGGTGTCCGCTGGTCCGGATCAGTTTTATTTCATGTTGTTCTGCTTTCCGTATTGCCCAGCAGAACTTCATTTTTCAACTGTCCCATTCAAAAGGGGGACAGGTCAATTACTTGTTTGTAATGGGTGAACTGACTCATGGAAGATAAGGTTAAGTCAGCCTGAGATTGCATATCTATTGTTTAGCGCTCGACGCAAATATTTAGTTTTTCGGATACTACTACGAGCGCACATTTTTTTAGTCCCCACAAATGATTTAGCCTATGAGTGTACGCTTGATGCGAAGAAGAAACCGATGCAGAGATGGCCACTGTCGTTCGAAGCGGTCTTTGGCGTCCAATCGAACCTTTTTCGAATCTTCTCCAATGAGAAAAATTAAAGAATCGTTGTTTGTGTCCAAACGGACACTATTTGGATAAGCATTAAAATGTTTTTGAGTCCATTGAAATAAGTGCGTTTCGTACGAATTGTCAAAAGCATCTCCTTGGGAATTCATTTGCCGCGGTGTGGAGATAAGTACATTTTTCGCACGCTTGAAGCAAAGATCGAGAAGAGCCAAACCATCAGCCTCTGTAAAATGCTCGATGACGTCGATGATTAATAATAAATCGTATTTTTCTGTTAACTCCGGCAGGACTTGAGTGGCTTCTCCAATATAAATTTTATTATAGATGAAGTGATGTAAAGGAGTGAGGTAATGTTCAAAAACTTCCACCCCGTCAATTTTATGTCTCCAGTTTTTATAATCTTGGGTGCCATCCCAGAATTCGAGATACTCCCGCGCTAGAACACCATATTTTCCGAATCCTACCCCGACATCAAGGACGGAATTCGGGCGTATTTTAAGAACAACTTCTAAAATCTGATTTAGTTGATTTGGGTGACTCGTTGGCATGGTGTTAGATTTGTACTTGTATTAGTTTAGAATGTTTTGATATAAAGACTTGTATTTATCAAGCATTGTTGAACGGTTCATACCCGATTCTAAAAATCGTTTTCTCGCTTGGCGTCCAATATTTAGTCTTAGATCGGTGCTAGCAATCAGTGTTTCTAATTGCACCGCCAGATCATCCTCATTGCCATGTTCAAATAGTAGTCCGCTGTCTGGTAGGGCGAGCAACTCACGATTGGCTGGAATATTAGATGCCACGATTGGGCAGCCATAAGACATGGCTTCTTGGAGCGCAAGGCCTAGGCTTTCAAAGTCTGAACAATGGGCGTAGATGCCACAAGATTTCATGGCAGGACCTGGGTCAGATACTGAACCTAGGAAGTGGATCTTTTCCTTCAAAGGGGATTTTTCAATTAACTTTAAAATCTCCGATCGGCATCCGTCATTGGTATCGTGTCCCGCCAAGTGTAATTCCCAACTTGGGAAGCTTGCAGCAATCTTAAGAAATGCTTTAACAAGTAGGTCTTGACGTTTGATGAATGAAATGTAGCCCACATTTAAGATTGTGTGTTTTCTAGGAAGGTAGTTCGCATCAGCTGAATTAATCTTTGAATGGTAGATCTTAAGAAATTTCTCTCGGAAAGGAAACCAGACACGGCGCATTGTGCGCAGGTTGAATTCTGAGACTTGGATCTCATACACGGTATTTTGTAATTGGTTGAACTTCCCAACCCATGCTACAGGAAATAACAAGCATTTTTCAAGCTGTGATTGAGTGAATCCGCCGTATCCATCAAGCGGAGAAACAATGGCATGATTTGTCCAAATGCTAGGAATTCCTCTTTTGCGAAGTTGGCGGGAAAGGGACATTCCCAAGAATCGATTCCCGAAGTTGTAGAGATTTGTTTGGAAATGAGCCAAGTCAATTCCAAGCTTAAAAGCCTCCAAAGCGATTTCTTTCACATAATTAAAATATCTGAAGCTTGGAGAGGCTGATGCAGGTTTCCATTCAATATGATCAGCAATTAAAATCCCGATTTTATGGGTCCTCAAGAAATCTGGAGGATCGCTTGATAGTATATATATCTGATAATCATTTGCGAACTCTTCAATAAAAACTTGGGCCAAAACGCTGATTCCGCCAGGAACTGATAATGGTGGATCGACCACATAGAGCAATTTTGGTTTAGAGATTGTCTTGGCCACGTTTTAATTATGTTGTTAAAAAAGTGCTTGGTTCTAGCCGTATTGATTTGTTCATGCGTTTTTTATTCTAATGAAGATGTCCTGCCTTATTTTTTTGGGGAGGATTATCAACCAAACTGCTACGGTAACGGAGAGGATGATGAGGAGTGAGAGAGGAATGACAACGATTGTTGAAGGATGAAAATAATTGATAGCAACAGCCACTACAAGAACCACAAGAGTGATCACTAGAGTGCTCCATATTATGTGTACGAGTGGTCTCATCGAATCCAGCCATGCGGTAGCAACCCGACTCGAGATGACCATTGTAACGGAGAGATGGGCTACGAGGGATGATGCCAAGACACCGATCACTCCAAATTGCCTAACGGCAGGAAGAGCGAGCAGGATGAACACGCACCCTTCAAGGAAGTAAATGTATCGTACAGGTCTGAGATCCCTAACCAGACCAAAGATGCTCACAAAACAGCGAGAGAGTGAGGTGACTAGCAGAAGGGCTACAAGAATCACATCCGCGCCGAGACTCCAGTGTATGACTCCCGATGTCCAGAAGGTGACCAGTATCTGATTCCCCATCATAAGTCCTGCCGCACCAATTGTTGCTAGAAATGCCGTCACGCTCACGACATTCCAGAACCGTTCGTTAAATCTAATCCTGTCCCCCCTGACAAAAATCTCCGTAAGAGCAGGTGCTGAATTCTCCAAAACCTTCCCAACAAACTGCTGCCCCATCGTGTAGAACTTCGTCCCGACGGAGAAGGTCGCCGCCGCATCGAGACCGACAAAACGGCTCAGGATCATGATCTGCGAGGCATTCACCAATTGAGATCCAATCGACATCAGAAGCACGTCCTTGCCAAAAGAAAAAAGTTTCTTGAAGAGCCCCCACTGCGGCCTCCCCCAGGAGCCGCGTGCTGGGTAATAGCCTTTTCTTATACAGACGATGCAGATAATGACTGGCGATAATATTGCGGTTGGAATGCCGGCATAAGCCAGGCTGTAGATTCCATATCCCGCCCTGAATCCCAACCACAGCGCTCCATAGCCGAGTACGAGCGTCATGATCGCCAGGAGATTGGTGATATCCATCCGCTGAAAGGCCCAGAGAGGCCCTCCAACACTGCGCGTAGCAATGGTGAATCCGGAGAGGGAGGTGCTGATCACCAGCACCCACCTGAAGTCCGATGCCAGAGCGGGGGGAACATGGAATAAGGCCGGTGCGACAAAGGAGAATGCTGCTCCCGCAATCGCTATTATGCCCCCCTGGAGCGCAAAAACTATGCTACCTGTCAGTAGCAGGCTACCATACTCGTCTCCATTCACATCATCCTTATGATCGGCAAGGAATCGGCTGATAGCAGATGACATACCTAACTCGAGTAATACCATATACCCGGAGATCTGTAGGGCGAGCGCCCAGAGCCCAAACTCCTCCTTGCCCAGATAGTGCAGAGCCAACCGGACACTAAAAACCGTGTAGAAGACATTGATCAAGATCGCTCCATAGGACGTGACGACTCCTGTAGCAAATCGCTTGGATCGTGTAACCATTAGAGCGAGAGACTTGGTGCTGGAGGGATCATGTTACTTTTTTCCGAATCTTCATGATATTTCCTCAGTGAGGCATTGATCATTTTGATCATTCCTACAAAAAATAACATATTGATGATATCATGCTCATAGGCACCAAAGACAAATAGGAAAAAGATAGGATAAATAATTACAGGAATACCTATAAACATTGATATAAAAAGATAAGGAGTTTCGCGAGATTTCAGAGTCATGCGGTATGCAGTCTGTGCCAACATGAATAAGAGGATGAGAAAAAGCGCTAATCCAACATAGCCTACAAATCGTATTGAAGAGACCGGGCCGCTATGAAACTGGCCGCTGACCATGAATTGCTCCTGTGTAGCACTCTCACCGATGAAGCCGACTCCACCAAGACTGGCGTCCAGAACGCGCTCATAGTCCTGACGGGACATTCCGAACCCATCGCCCAAGAGCTTGTTGTGGATATATCTGTCGGTACTCAGCGCTGACCTCCACATCTCATAGCGCCATTCTGAACTGCCCTTTGCCGCCTCAACGGCCGTCGGATCCCAGTTGCCAGGCAGAAATGAGAGGGTGCGCTGGAAGGTCCATGGAAGATTGATGCTGCTGTAACTGAATAGAACACCTGCTAATGCCCCCAAAAATACAATTACAATAACCTTAAGGATACCGATAAAGCGATCTCCCATCATGGCACCAAAGGCCGTCATGAGAAAAACGTTAAAGAGCGCATTTCTGAACCCGCTAAGCATGACGAGAAGGACTCCTAGCAAATATCCAAACAACTTCACCATGTTTTGAGGGCGGATCAGATGCGTCGGATTTACACTGCAGATAATGTACAGAGCCAAAGTTGCACCTGCCCCTTGCAACGAAACTAAACGATCTTCTCCGACAATGGCCCCCACCTGCTCTTTACCAAAGCCTGGAAGGAAGCTGCTGTAAAGCATTCCTATTTGTGAACCAATGGAAGGAAAGTAAAGACCGACTAGTCCACCCATTCCATTAATAATCTCGCCCGATAGCCAAACTAAAGGAATCAGCCGTGCCATCTTTGGGGAAATGGTCTCCCGCCTCAGGATTAGATAGGCCATGAATCCAAGTGCGACATCAACGTATGGCCTCCCTCCGACACGATCCCCCCCCAAGGCATTGATCCCGACAGGGTTTCTAAAAAAGACTGTCACTAAGTATCCCACATTGATCCAAACCCAGAGATCGAGGATATCAAACGGGACTTTTTTACCCCCAGCCCTCTTGAAAATGACGCCGGAAACAAAGATGAGACTGGCAAAGATCATGGCGATCTGTCGCACATTAAACGGCAGCGGCAGAAGATGAATAGTGCCTATCAAGGGCCAGCACATCGGTATAAGCAGATAGGCATTGGTACCGACACTGAAGACCAGAGTGATAGCCACTAGTCCTCCGAACACGATGGCAATGGGAGTGTAATCCTCTTCGGCCACGTAATTCCCTGCAAAGAGCGCAAAAAGTATGCCCAGCCCCATCACAAGAAAAAGGCCGAGTCGCTGGGTATTGAGATTACTCACGGAAAGAGGGTGCCGTCGGCGTAGGAGTTGGTAGCCAGGAGGTAGCGCTTAAGGCGAAGGACGAAGGTCGATAGTCGAGAGATAAAAAATCAGCAATCTACAATCAGCAATCTCCGTTGTCGAAGGTCGGAGGTCGGAGGTCAGAGGTCGGAGATCAGGGGGAAGTAAAAAGTGGAAAGGCTAAAGGTGGCTAAGTGCGAAGGTGGGTGAAATTGCTAATTCATCATTGGTAATTGTTGATTCAGAAGGGGGATCTGCGGGGAGCAATCAGCAATCATGTGAGTCGAAGGACGAAGGTCGATAGTCGAGGGGTAAAAAATCAGCAATCTCAGGAGGTCAAGGGACGAGAGACCAAAGTCGAAGGTCTATTTTAGAAAAGCTTTCCCTCCCAGAGCTCATCGAGGAATGATTCGATGTTCAGGATTTCGATACCATCCGGGGTGCGGCGGGAATGTGGCTCCTGTGCAATGAGGATGCGACGTTTGATCTTGGGGTAGTCTTTGGCCAATTCGCGGAGGCCTTTGAGGTGTTTATCAGTAACCACGGCTGCGGACTTGCACTCGATGGCGCACTCCAGATCATTGATCACGAAGTCCACCTCGATTCCCGAACTGAGACGCCAGTAGGAGAACCCCGCGAATCGTTCCCGGTAGGAGTCGTAGCATCTCAACTCATGAAAGACCCAATTCTCAAAGGCCTTTCCGTAGAGTTCCGATCCCGGAACGACCTTGCCCCTCCGAGCAAGAAAGTTTGCCACTCCGACGTCGGAAAAATAGAACCTGTCCGCGGAGACGACGCGGCGTTTGGGGCGCTTGCGGTATGAGGGTACCAGGTGACCGATCAGGGTATCCTCGAGGATCCCGAAATACCCGCTTACGGTCTCGCGTGAGACGCCGAGTTCGCGGGCTATGTTGGTGTAGTTCACCTGTTCGGTGTCCGAGAGGGCGGCGGCGTTCAGGAAATTGGAGAATGGAGGCAGGTGCCGCACCAATCCCTCGGCCATGACTTCCTCCTTCAAGTATTCGGACACGTAGGCATTGAGCAGACGTCCGGGTGTCTCCGTGAGGTAGATCCTGGGAAGGGTGCCGTGATTCAACATCCGGTGAAGATCAAAATCCCGCCCCAGTTCCCGGGCACTCAGCCCAAACAACTCGAATCGTGCACCACGACCTCCGAGAAGGTTGCCGTGACCGCGCTTGAGTTTGCGGGCACTTGATCCACAAAGGGCAAACTGGATGCGGCGGTTCTCATGCAGCCACTGCACCTCGTCAAGCAGTGCGGGAACTTTCTGGATTTCATCAATGACGACAAACTTCTCCCCACTCTGTTCCAGCTCCTCCCTGAGGTATTCCGGATTGGTAGAGTATCTGCGGAAGGTCTCAGCCTTGAGCATGTCCACCCACCTCGCTTCGGGATATGCTGATCT
The DNA here is from genome assembly GCA_947482345.1 of Spartobacteria bacterium. Lineage (GTDB taxonomy): Bacteria > Verrucomicrobiota > Verrucomicrobiia > Chthoniobacterales > UBA6821 > UBA6821. The sequence continues at coordinate 15,206 of CANKJN010000005.1, read as the reverse complement.
GAGCAGGGTGCTCTTGCCGGTCTGGCGAGCTCCCCAGAGAAAAAACGTCTCTTTTTCCCTTACGGGAAGGCTTAAAAGTCTTTTGATATCCGCCATATGAACTTGCGTATTACATGCAATACGCAATCAGTTCTAGCGTTTTTATTGCTGATAAAATCTAGGTCGAACCAAGCCTCTGGGCTTCTCCCTCTGCGTTCTCTGCGTCTTTGCGCGAGAAATCTTCAGGCTGAAGGTGCGCAGGGCTGAGTTGTAGGTTACCAGATGACTTCGCATCCATACTCACGATATGGTCCGTCGGGTGTCAGGATGGGCATTTTGTGAATCAGGGAATCGGCAGCGATCATTCTGTCGAATGGATCCCGATGGACGGGGGGGAGTTTTCCCGACCTGTAGATAACACCTCGTTCCAGATTCAGTATCGTGATGTCCTGGATTTGGGCTTGTTCCTCGATCCACTCTTCCGGTAACCGGGGAAGCGGCAGTTTGCCGGTATTGTGCTTCAATACGGTTTCCCAGATGGAGGCCAGGCTCAAAAATCTCTCTTTGTGAGGATCCTCAAGTGCGGCTTTGGCGGCGGGTCCGAGTTGTCCGGGATCGCTGGTCAGCCAGATGAAGGTGCATGTATCGAGCAGGATCCTCACGCAATCCCCCAATCCTTCAACTCTTCAGCGCTCATCGGAGAGAATGCGTCGGCAGGTATCCTGAAAGGCTCGGATGTGGGCTCCCCCACGCGCGGACGCTGACGCGGAGTGGCGATGGCCGGCACAAGGCGGGCCACCGGATGCTTGCCCCGGCAGACAACAACCTCCTCTCCCTCTTCCACCCTATGGAGCAGGCGGGAAAGATGTGTTTTTGCTTCGTGGATTGTGACGATCATAAGGTCAAGGTAGACTAAGACCAGACTAAGTCAATTGGTGAAGAGAATGGAAGGAAGGAGCTGATGGGGGAGGATCCCGCAGAGTGGGTGGGGATGGGTAATGGGAGATCGGGAGGGATCAGAGGTCGGAGGTCGGAGGTCGGAGGTCAGGGGGCAGTAATCAACAATCAACAATTAACAATCTCAGGAGGTCAAAGGACGAAGGTCGAGAGCCAAGTCACCTGGAGGTGACGCGGCAGATCCCGCGGATGCGGGACCCCAAGGGGGCGGCACCGCTTTGTGGGCGCAAAGTGCCGTCAATCGAGGGATAAAAAATCAACAATTAACAATCAGCAATCTCAGGATGTCTAAGGACGAGAGACGAACGTCGAAGGCACAATCCTTAAGGAAGCGCGCGGTTCCTTAATCCTCCCTTCTCTATCCTTTCCTCAGTTTCTCGAACTCAGTCAGAGCCATGCCGACGACCTGGTCCATGTTGTAGTAGCGGTAGGTGGCGAGGCGGCCGACGAATGAGACGTTGCTGAGAGCCTCGGCTTTTTCGGCATACTGACGATAAAGCGCAGCAGTCTCCGGTGTGGGGATGGGGTAGTAGGCTTCCTTACCTGGGGCGTAGTCGTCAGGGTATTCGCGGACGATCGTGGTATTGGGAGTCTCCTGGCCGGTGGCGTGCTTGATCTCGACGATGCGGGTGTATTCCTCGTCGTTGGGATAATTCACCTGCATTGCAGGCTGCCAGTAGCCGGGCTTACCGGCGATCGCTTCCCTCCCCTTGAGCTGTTCCGGAGTGAAGGATTCGTTCTCAAAGCGGAGCGACCTGTAGGGAAGCGGGCCAAAGCAGTAGTCGAAATACTCGTCGATCGGGCCAGTGTAGATCAGGTGATCGTGGGGGATCTTTCCTATCACGTCGCGGTAGTCGGTATTGAGGATCAGTTCGACTCCGGGTGACGCGGCAAGCATCCGCTCGAACATGCGGTGATACCCCTCCTTGGGAAGAGCCTGAAATTCCTCTCTCAGGTAGCGGTCGTCGCGGTTGGTACGGATCGGGATGCGGCCGCAAACGGAGGCATCCAGATCCTTAGGATCCTTCTTCCACTGCTTAAGGGTGTAGTTCTTGAAGAACTTCTCATAGAGCTCCCAGCCGACTTGAGAGACGATCACTTCCTCGGAGTTGACGGGGTTCTCGATCGGCACCCGCTTGGATGCGAGCCATGCCTCAAACTCTTCGCTGGTGCTCTCACGGCCCAGGAACTGCTCGAAGGTGTTAAGATTGATCGGAAAATTCCAATAGCGTCCGTCGGAGTAGCTGAGGATCTTGTATTCGACGGGATGCCACTCGGTGAACTGCGAGAGATACTCGACGATGCGCGGGGCATTGGTACGGAAATAGTGCGGGCCGTATTTGTGAACAAGGACCCAGGCTGCGTCGTATTCATCCTGGGCATTGCCGCCGATGTGTCCCCGCTTATCGACGATGGTGCACTTTGCTCCGAGTTGGGAGCAAAGTCTTTCCGCCAACACTAATCCCGAAAACCCTGCTCCAATTATGAGAAAACGGCCGCGCATCTGTTATCCTCTCAGAAACTTCTGGATGAGGGGAAGGAACATTCCGGCCCTCCTGTGCCATTTCGCGGCACGCCCGATCCGAAATCGGAGAATTTCCTGATCGGATGGGCTGAGACCCTCCAAGGCACGTTCCAGATCGGCAAGGCGATCGGACGACTTGCCGAGGCGCGGAAGGAGTTGCTGGTTCAGAAACATGGAGACAAATGGCCGGAGCTCCAGCTTGGCCGAGTAGCGGGTGACACGCTCTCCATCGCCCTTGCTTGGAACCACGGCGTCGAGCTCCACGAGCCGTCGAAGCCCCTGACTGGCCGTTCCGGTGCTGATATCCAATCGCTCGACGATCTCATCCATTGAGAGGGGTTCCGGTGTGGCGAAGAGCAGGCCGTAGATGGATCCCAAGGAGGAAGGATTCCCAAGAAGATCCGCTAAGTCGGCGAAGATGCCGGCCATCCCCTTTTGGATATCGGCCAAGGCATCCGGCGATGCTGCCGCACTTGGCGGATGGTCCGAAGATCCGTTCGCCTTTCTCTGTCCTAGTGGCGCAGTGCTCGCCTTGGCCGTTGAAGCCTGAGGCATAGGGTCAACAAAGCAGAAGTTTGTGATTTTTCAATTCAAAATGAAATGAATCTTGTAGCGCGGCCCAGTTTCCCTTTTCAGGGACCCATGATTCGGGTGAGATTATCGGCTTCCACCCATGCTCTACTCCTTTGATCTTCACCTGCACACCCATTACTCGGCGGATGCCTGCAGTTCGCCCGAGGCAATGGTGGGGGCGGCCAAACGCAGAGGATTGAATGGCATTGCCCTCACCGACCACAATACCTGCGAGGCGGTCGAGCATCTCACCCGCAAGGGGCTCATCCGACCCGACGGCCAACCCGTGGAGGGATTCCTGATCGTCCCGGGAGTCGAGGTCTCCACGGCCGACGGCCACCTTCTCTGCATCGGCACCACCCTCCCGTACATGAAGGGAAAACCGGCCGGCGAAGTCGTCGCCGCCATCCTGGAGCGCGGGGGTGTCGCCGTCGCGCCCCATCCCTATGACAGGTTCCGGGCCGGAATCCGCGAGGAGGTTCTCGACGACCTCGACCTGGCGGCGCTCGAGACCTTCAACGCGGCCGTCAGTTTCAAGCGCTTCAACAGGGAGGCCGCCGACTACGCATCCCGACGCGGTCTCGCCGCCACGGCGGGCAGCGATGCCCATCATGCCTCGGCGGCAGGGATCTCCTCAACGGCCTACGACCTGCAGGAGCTTTCCCTAGCCGCCCTCCTCCAGACGATCCCCAAGGGAGGCACCCTGAACGCCAACTACCTCCCCTTCTCCGAGGCGATGAAAAAGAATTTCGGCAACTGGTTCCGCATCTTCAATCCCTCTCCGGAAAAGCTGAAAAGCTGAAATCGGAAATCCCCATCATCCTTTTTGTTGATTGATTCAGCCATCCGACCTTTGACTACTTCCTTCATCATTCAGCATTTTACATCCCCTTTATCCCCTTCATCCCTGTGAGTCTTTTTGCCTAACAGTCTAACCGCCTTCAGCCTAACCACCTTTCACAATGATCGAAAAACACCTTGTCCAGATTACCCAGGAACTCGGGCTTCAGGCCCGTCAGGTCGCCGCCACAGCCGTCCTTCTTGAGGAGGGGGCCACCGTCCCCTTCATCGCCCGTTACCGCAAGGAGCGGACAGGTGAACTCGATGAGGTGAAGATCACCGCGATCCGCGACCGCCTCGAGCAGCTTGAAACCCTCGACAAGCGGCGCGAGTCGATCATTTCCTCACTCGAGGAACGCAAGCTCCTGACCGAGGAACTCAGGGCCAAGGTCGAGAGTGCAGCAACCCTGAATTCCCTCGAGGACATCTACCTCCCATTCAAGCCGAGAAAAAGGACGCGAGCGACCATCGCCAAGGAACTCGGTCTGGAGCCGCTTTCCGAAATTCTCTGGGCACAGGATCCGGCCACCGACCCCGAGGCGCTCGCCGCCCCCTACGTCGGGAACTCCGTCACCGTCGATGCCAAGACCTCGACGGTCGACAGCGTGGCAGCCGTCCTCGCCGGAGCACGCGACATCCTGGCCGAACGGATCAACGACGATGCCACCGCCCGCGCCCAACTCCGAAGTCTCTACCTCAACAAGGGGGTCATCAAATCGACCCTCGTCTCGGGCAAGGAAGAGGAGGGAGCCAAGTTTAAGGACTACTTCGACTGGAACGAACCGGCCGCCACGGCCCCTTCCCACAGGATTCTCGCAATGCGACGCGGAGAGACCGAGGGATTCCTCTACACCCGGCTGACACCTCCTGAGAGCGAGGCGCTTGGCACCCTCTACGGACTCTTCGTGCGGGGGAACTCCAAGGCATCCGAGCAGGTGAAACTCGCCTGCGACGACTGCCTCAAGCGACTTGTCGGATTCGCCATGGAGGTGGAGGCGCGCGGCTTCTACAAGAAGAAGGCCGACGAGGAGGCGATCCGTGTCTTCGCCGACAATCTCCGCGAACTCCTTCTCGCCTCCCCTCTCGGCCAGAAGATCACCCTCGGCATCGATCCGGGCTTCCGCACCGGATGCAAGGTTGTCCTGCTCGACCGTCAGGGAAAGCTCCTCGCCAACGAGGTCATCTATCCGGGCAGAAGCCGCGGCGAGGAACTCGAGGCAGCTGAGGCCATCCTGAACATGGTCCGCCTGCACAAGGTCGAGGCGATCGCCATCGGCAACGGCACCGCCTCGCGCGAGACCGAGGCATTCGTCAAGAAGCTCAAGCTCCCCTCCTCTATCCAGATCGTCGTCGTCAGCGAGAGCGGCGCCTCGATCTACTCGGCAAGCGAGATTGCCCGCGAGGAGTTCCCCGACCTCGACCTCACCGTCCGCGGAGCCGTCTCCATTGGCCGCCGCCTCATGGATCCGCTCGCCGAGCTGGTGAAGCTCGATCCGAAATCAATCGGCGTCGGCCAGTACCAGCACGATGTCGATCAGGCCGCGCTGAAGCGTTCCCTGGACGATGTCGTGATCTCCTGCGTGAACAAGGTCGGAGTGGAGCTTAACACCGCCTCCAGACACCTCCTTGCCTACGTCTCGGGGCTCAACTCCCGCACCGCCGCCAGCATCGTCACCCACCGCGACACCAGCGGCCCCTTCAAGTCACGCCAGGAACTCCTCAAGGTCAGCGGCCTCGGACCCAAGGCCTACGAGCAGGCCGCGGGCTTCCTGCGCATCCGCGACGGCGCCCACCCGCTCGATGCCAGTGCCGTCCATCCCGAGCGCTACGAACTCGTCGACCGCATGGCTGCGGATCTCGGCTGCACGGTGCAGGATCTCCTGCGTGATCCCGCCAAGCGTGCCGCCATCAATCCCGAACGCTATGTCACCCCGGAGGTGGGCCTTCCCACCCTCAAGGACATCATCGCCGAGCTTTCCAAGCCCGGCCGCGACCCGCGCGAGCAGTTCGAGGCATTCAGCTTCGCCGACGGGGTTGAGAAGATGGAGGACCTCCAGCCGGGCATGAAGCTCCCCGGCATCGTGACGAATGTCACGGCCTTCGGCGCCTTCGTCGACATCGGCGTCCATCAGGACGGACTCGTCCACATCAGTCAGATCAGCGACGACTTCGTGAAGAACCCCGCGGAGTTCCTTAAGGTCGGCCAGAAAGTCCAGACCACCGTCATGGAGGTCGACCTGCCGCGCAAGCGCATCGCCCTCTCCCTCAAGACCAAGGTCGATCTCTCGCCGCGCCAGCCGAAGGGAGCCCCTGGCACCGATCGAGGAGGAAGGAAAGAGGACTTAAGCCGCTACATGCGCAACGACTCGGGAAAGCCCGGAACGGGGGGCGGCGACTGGTTCTCCATGGCCCAGCAGAAACGCTTTTAAGAGGAGAATGAAAAATTGGGGGATGCCGCGGGAACCGATCGGTGCATCGACCTTTTTCCTGATTTCCATTTCAGCTTTTTAGCGTTTCAGCTTTTTTCCCTCCTTTTCCATGTCACCCCCCGCGACCAATTCCACGGCCAGGATCCTTACGGCCAGCCTAGCGGGAACCGCCATCGAGTTCTTTGATTTCTACATCTATGCCACGGCGGCGGTCCTCGTCTTTCCGAAGCTCTTCTTTCCCTCCTCGGATGCCACGGCGGCGACGCTACAATCACTCGCCACCTTCGCCTTGGCTTTCTTCGCCCGCCCGGTCGGATCGGCCGTGTTTGGACACTTCGGCGACCGCATCGGCCGGAAGGCAACCCTGGTGGCGGCTCTGCTTACCATGGGACTCTCGACGGTCGCGATCGGACTACTCCCCACTTACGCATCGATCGGACTGGCGGCTCCCGTACTGCTAGCGCTCTGCCGCTTCGGCCAGGGATTCGGCCTCGGAGGGGAATGGGGTGGGGCCATCCTGCTCGCCACGGAGAACGCGCCGCCGGGGAAGCGCGACTGGTACGGGATGTTCCCCCAACTCGGTGCTCCGTTGGGATTTCTCTGCTCAGGGGGCATCTTCCTCCTTCTCACCGCCTTCCTCGATAACGAGCACTTCCTGAGTTGGGGATGGCGGATCCCGTTCCTCGCAAGCAGCCTGCTGGTCCTTGTTGGCCTCTATGTCCGGTTGCATATCACCGAGACCCCCGCGTTCCTTGAGGTGACTGCCCGACGGGGGCATGTCGCCGTGCCGATGATTGAGGTCTTCCGCAGTCACCTGGCCCTCCTCCTTCTGGCCACACTCGGAGCCGTGGCCACCTTTGTCATCTTCTATCTGCTGACGGTCTTCTGCCTCTCGTGGGGGACCACCACCCTGGGCTACACCCGGGAAGATTTCCTCGTGATCCAGTTGGTCGGCGTCCTCTTCTTCGGGTTGTCGATTCCCTGTTCCGCATGGTTGGCCAAGCGGATCGGACGAAGAGTGATGCTCATCGTATCTTCCGCAGCGATCCTTGTTTTCGGACTCTGCTTCGGCCCCCTCTTCTCGGCGGGATTCCCGGGTGTCATGGCCACCCTGATCATCGGGTTCATCCTAATGGGAATGACCTATGCGCCGCTGGGTACCTTCCTCTCGGAGCTCTTCCCCGTGGAGATCCGCTACACCGGCTCTTCCCTGGCGTTCAATCTGGCCGGCATCCTCGGAGCCTCCCTCGCGCCCTATGCGGCAACCTCGCTTGCCATCAGTCACGGACTCTGGTCGGTCGGTCTTTACCTCGCCATCATGGCGGCGGTCAGCCTGCTGGCGCTACTATTCACGGTAAGGAAACCGACCGGCTGGGCATAAGAACCGAGGGCTTTTTCAAGCTAACTCTTGACCGAGGCCGGAGTTAAACTTAGTTTTACTCCATGATCAAGGCGATTTCAAAAATCGGTAACTCTCAGGGTGTCATGTTCGATGCCGCCTTGATGGATCTCGCCCGTCTTGCTGTCGGGGATCAGATCTCCATCAGTATTCATGAGGGGGGATCCATTGTCCTGACTCCGATCCGTCCCGTCATCACGCCCAAATCGGCGGCTACCACGGCCAAAAAATTGATCGGAAAGAATTCCGACCTCTTTAAGCGGCTTTCATGAACGAGCCTCTCGCCCACCCCACGGTGGAAGCGGTGAAATCAATCCACCTCGCGGTGCTGGAGGCACATGGTGGTTCGGCAGGCCTCCGAGACGAGGCACTCTTGGAATCGGCAATCGCCGCCCCCAAAGCCACAATGATGGGGCAACCACTCTTCACCGACCCGGTGGACATCGCTGCTGCATATCTTTTCTATATCTGCCGCAATCACCCTTTCATCGATGGAAACAAGCGGACGGCACTCGCGACATGCCTGGTCTTTCTTAGTGAAAACGGGCTTCTTGCCGAGGAACGTCTCGATGCGGATGAATGGGTATCTTTCGTCCTCGCCGTAGCTTCCAGTCAACTCGACCGAACTGAAACCTCCCGTAAGCTGAAAAGCCTCCTGTAATACCTGAGGGCTTCCACCGGCACACCCAGTTCCTTGAGGGGGTAAATTCTCCCCCCGCCCGATCCGGCGGGATCACGGATCAGGTAGTCGAACCCTCGCTTTCCCATGATCACCACGAAGTGGGTGATCCCGTCGGGGCGGCGGATGCGGATGATCACCGGATTACCCCGCAGGAGATTCCAGTCGATGAGGGCATACGAGGGGAGATCCTCATAGGCCTTCTCCACCAATCCGGGAGTGAACTCCGCCGCCGACTCCCACCTCAGCCATCCCCGCCCCTCATAGCCGTTGTTCTCCCTGAGGAGGCGGTTCAGGCGCCGCGGATCGAGATCCATGCCGTAGTGGGAGAGAACCATCGACGCCGAGCAGACTGCACATCCTTCCCCTCCGAGACTGCCGGGAGTGTCGGCCAACCGGTCGTTCCTCCATCTGGCGTCACCCTGATGGAACTGCGGCACCCCGATCACGATCTCGCCCGGGATCGGCATTCCCCCGGATCCCGCGATCGGTCCCCGCCGGCACCAGAGCCACGATGCGATCAGGATCAGCAGGAGCAGAATGATACAAGGGACGAGGATCACCCTTGCGAAGCGGGGTGATTTGTCGATGCTTCGTGGTAATGATGACGATGAGCTCACGGGTCGTGCGGATACTGGCGATGGCTACCTGTTTCATGAATCCATTGCACGCGGATGACAACACCCTTCCTCTCATGAATCGCCTTATCCTTGAATCCGTGAGGCAGATGCCGGTCAAAGGAGGCTACTCCACCTCCCCCGCCGCGAACCGCGCACTGAACCAAGCAGTCACCGCTTCTGATGGCAGCCTTAAGGTTGATGCCTCCCGCGCCATCCCGAGCTACTGCTCGGGGGCCACTTACCTGGTCTTTCTGAAGACACTCTCCGGACTCCAATCCTCGGGAAAACTCACCCTCGCGCCGGAGATCGCGGCGGTACTCCGACCCGCCGGACAACCCGACGGTACCGGCATCTGGGGACGCTGGAATGCGAACGGTCCCGGCACCGCCCGACTGTTTCACGAACTGGGCCTCGGCCCCAACTTCACCGATCTCCGCACGGCGCTCCCCGGCGACTTCATGAAGATCTTCTGGAGCGATGCCATCGGCTCCACCGAGCACGGCCACTCCGTCATCTACCTCGGCACGGAAACAAAGGAGGGCGTCGACCATCTCCGCTTCTGGTCCAGCAACATCCCCGGCGGCTACGGCGAGAAATCGGTGCCACGCTCCAAGATCCGCCGCATGCTCTTCTCCCGATTGGAAAATCCCACGAACATCAACCGCACCCTGCCTTCTCGCACCGACAGCTATCTGGCCTCCCTCGTGCACCGGCCCTCCGATCCCGCCGAGATGGCGCGTCAGTGCGGCCTTGGGAATAACCTGGTCCGGTAACACGAGAAGGCGGTGATGATCAGTCCCGCCGCCGCGAGGTAGGCGAGACCGCTCCAGGCGATCGCCCCGCTCATCCGTTCCATTTGTGGCCCCGCGCCATAGGTGGCGGCCAAACCGATCGCCACCGGACCGAGCGCACCGCCACCCCATCCGAGGAGATTCATCAGGCCGGCGACCGAGGCTCTCTCCTGCGGACTCACAAAGTCAAAGACCGAGGCGAAGATCCCGCCGTCATACGCTCCCTTGCAGAGGCCGAAGCAGACCATCGCACCCATCAGTGCCTCCATGGTCGGGGCACGACCGACGAGCACCACGCAGAATGATCCCGCCATCAGCGCGACCGCCTGCACCAGCATCCGCGCTCCCGGGATCGTGAGCGACAAGCGATCGGCAAGCATCCCCGAGAGCGGGGCGCTCACCGCGCTGGCAAGCTGGATCGCGGCCACGGCCGAGAAACCGGCAGCCACCAAGCCGAGTTGGAATTTCTCGAAAAGGAAGGTCGGGGCCCAAATCAGGAAAATGGATCCCACCGCATTCGCACAGGCAAAGGCCCCCATGAGTAGCAGCACCACCGGACGCCCGAGCAATCCCCGGAATGTCGGCAGGATCCCTTGATGCTTATCGTGCGGTTGCAGCGGGACATCCTCCGATGCCCCGCGGATCGGCTCGCGCAGGCGCCACCAGAGGAGCAGGGCAACCACGATGCCGGCACCTCCGAATCCGTAGAAGGCCCACTGCCACCCGTAGCGCTCGGCCAGCAATGCTCCGAGCCATCCTCCGGCGATCGTTCCGATGTAGACCGCCGACTGGTGGAATGAGAGGGCCGTCGAGCGGGTGCGGGGACCATGGTAGTCCGAGAGCATCGAGGCGGCCGCCGGAAAATAAACCGGCTCCCCCAACCCGATCAGGGCACGCGCCGCGACGAAATGCCAGAGACGACCGCACCAACCGGTCGCCCCGGTCATGAGACTCCAGAAGAGACATCCTCCCAGGATCAGCCCCTTGCGGGAACCGCGGTCGCCCGCATATCCGGCAAAGGGAGCCGAGGCGGCGTAGACCCACATGAAGGCGCTGCCGATTAGTCCGAGTTGCGCCTTAGTGAAGCCGAAATCACGCTCCAGAAGCGGAAAGAGACTACTGATCGCCTGACGGTCGGCGTAGTTGAGCAGGCAGACAAGCCAGAGCATCCCGAGCACGATCCACTTCTCACGACCGGCGACGGTCGCGATGCAGTTAGGGAAGCGTTGATTAAATCGCATAGAGGCCGTTGCGGGAAGAACTGGCCGCGGGCAAGGCGGCTTCGTGGGCGCATCCCCGCAGTGGGCTGTAACCGCCAAGCCAACACAGCCCCCGGCCTGTTATCTCCGCAACCCGCAGGGCTAAAGTCATTTGTCGATTTTTGCTGCGTTGCTTGCTCGGGCGAGACCGCTGCGGGTATCGCCCAGCACTCGCGCCTTCAAAAATCAGCAAATGCTCTTCAGCGGCCTTCATGGGATTTAATCAGCGCTTCCTTAGTGATGGGATGGTTCATCGGGGATGACTCCGGGGCATTTCATCCGGCGGTGCAATCTGGAAAACCTCCCCTCCTTTTCACAGGAGCGGTGATGCCGTGATAGCATCCGTGGTTGCTCCTACTTTGATTCGGACACGGAGCGGTTGAGGGCGGTAATCACGGCGTCCGCACCACCCTGCTTGAACTGGGAGTCGAACTGCGTCCTGTAGTTGGCAACCATGCTGACCCCCTCGATTACCACGTCGGTGATCCTCCAGGGGGCGCCGTCCGTTTCCTCGAGACGGTAGATCACGTCGTAACGGCTCCCCTTGTAGAGTAACGTGGTGGGGATCTCGACGCGGTTGGGCGCAGTGGAGGAGGCCGTCTTGTATTCCACGGCAGGGAGTTCACCAGGCGTGAACTTCGCGGTGTAGGTGCGGAGAATGAGGGTCGTGAAGAGACCGATCGCCTCCTTCTGCTGCTCGGGCGTGAACTGCCGCCATCCGGGACCGACGGCCCGACGGGTCATTGCATCGAAGCTGAGGATATTCTCAAGGACCGGCTTCACGCCCGCGATCAGGGCCTTGCGGTCGGGGGCGCTCTTCGCTACGGCAACCACCTTGTCGACGGAGGCTTTCAGGCGCTTCTCGGCCTCCTCGGTGGAGGCGCGGAGGGCACCCTGGATCAGCAGGAACGGCAGAATCAGGAGCAGCAGGGATCGTGGGTTCATGGGTTGTTTTTTTTGACTTTCTCCTTGGTCTCTTTGGAATCCTTTTCCTTGGTCTCTTTATCGTTTTTGGAGACCGATCCGAAAGCCATTTTTCCGATCAATGACTCCAGATCCACCGCCGATTCCGTCATGGTGATCCTTTCGCCGGGTTTGAGATACTCCTCCTCGGCACCCGGGGAAAGGGCGACGTATTTGTCGCCGATCAGGCCGGAGGTTTTGACGGAAGCCATGGAATCGGTGGGAAGCCTCAGTCCGGAGAGCAGGCGCAACGTCACGATGGCACTGTAATCGGAGGGTTCCATCCTCACTCCTTCCACCCGTCCTACGGTGACTCCGGACATCAGCACGCTGCTGCCCGCGTGGATGCCGCCCGCATTCGCAAAGCGGGTCTCGATCAGATAGGTGTCGCCGCCGACCATCGATCCTGTCCCCAGCTTGATCGTCATGTAGGCGATCGCCGCGATCCCCAGGATCACGAAGATCCCGACGGAAAGTTCAAGTTTGGTGTTTTTCATAAATCGTCAGAGGGCCGCTGTGTCGCGACGGATCGTGGCAAGCGACCGGGCGAGGGCATCCGCGCTGTCACGGAATGCCGAGACAACCGGGTGGGTGGAGGCGCTGAACTCCGAGGGGACTCCCTCGAAGCAGATCCGCCCGTGATCAAGCAGGGCCACCCGGTCGCTGGCAACCAGAGCCTCGGGCACGTCGTGGGTGACCACCAGCGCGGTGAAACTGAAACGCCTCTGATATTTCGCAATCATGGCGAAGACCGCGTTCCTGCGGAGAGGATCAAGCCCGGCCGTCGGTTCGTCGAAGAGCACAAGCTCGGGACGGGTCACGATCGCACGGGCAAGGGCAAGCCGCTTCTGCATCCCTCCCGACAACCGGCCCGGGTACTGATTGCGGTGCTCGTCCATTTCCAGCTGACGCAACGCTTCCCGACTCCGCTCTCGGATCTCCTTCTCCCCCAGATCCGTGGTCTGCTCGAGCGGAAGGGCCACATTCTCCAGGGCGGTCAGGGAATCAAAGAGGGCATTGCTCTGGAACAGGAAGCTGCAGCGCTTCCGGAAGCTGGCACGGGCGGCGGGATCGGCACCCAGGGGACGGCCGTCGAAACTGATCCGTCCCGCATCGGGATGGAGGACATTGGCAAGGCACTTGAGAAAGACGGACTTCCCCGTTCCGCTGGGTCCCAGCACGGTGAAGACACTTCCCCGGGGCACCGCAAGATCGATGCCGTCGAGAACGACGCGGCCGCCGAAGCTCTTCCGCAGCCCCTTCACCTCAAGCACGCATCCCGGATCAGCGACACTCATGATCAGATGAAGAAGGAGCTGACGACGTAATCGGCCACCAGAATGATGATGCTGGAATAAACCACCGCCCGGGTCGTGGCGGCGCTGACGGCCCTGGCTCCGCTTGCCGAGCGGTTCCGGTCGGCATGGAAGCCCTGATAGGCGCAGATGGCAACGGAGAGCAGGCCGAACGATGCCGCCTTCACGAAGCATTCCCTGAGGTCACGCGACTCCACGGCCCGCTCCACGGAGGACCAGTAGACCCCCGAATCGACTCCGAGCAGAAGCGACCCGGAGAGGGCGCCGCCCCATAGTCCGACAACCACGAAGAGAGCCGCCTGGATCGGGAATGAGAGCACCGACGCGATCAGGCGCGGGGCCACCAGGTATCCGTGACTGCTCACACCCATTGTCTCCAGCGCCACGATCTGCTCCGTGTTACGCTGCATCCCGAGTTCCGCAGCAAGAGCCGATCCGGCCTGACCGACCAGCATGAGGGCTGCAAGGACCGGAGCCATCTCGCGCACCAGACTCAGGGAGACCAGAGCCCCCAGCAGTCCCTCCGAACCGAAGCGGTTCAGGACATGGTATCCCTGCAGTCCGAGGACGAGCCCCGTGAAGATCCCGACGATCAGGATGACAGGGAGGCAGACGGTTCCCTGCTCATGGAGTGACCGAATGATCCGGCGGCCGATCCTTCTGGTATGCAGTACGGAACGAAAAGACCTTCCGGTAAAGAGGGCGAAATCGCCGAATCCGGAAACCACCTGCAGAGTCTCTCGTCCGATCAGAGGCAACATTCCTACCATTCATGCATGAAACGTCGTATTAAACAATACAATGCCATGTCCTCCCGAGGGCTGCGCGTCGAGGAATTACTCATCGCTGTGTTTTAACCCGAACTCCGAAGACGAAAGAGATGACTTATAGCAAGATGGCGGCCTATCTGAGTTGCTGAGATCCCCCAGCTTTTCCCATTCCCCGTCCCCCAACGGGTTCATCCCGTTGGAGTCCAAGTTCTGTCGCGGTCAGCAGATTGTGTCAGTCGCCGGTCATCCTTCAGGTTTCAAGTTTCAGCTTTCAGGGTACAGGTTCAGGACATGGGTAACACAATAGGTTCAGGACATAGGTAACACCTTGGGGCTCTTACTGGCAGGGTAAGAGACTATGCCGTGGCAACACCTAGACCTGATGAGCCAGAGAACCGAGTTCGCGCTTCGAGCGCTTCAAACAGACAACTTTCGAGCCTTGTGCCGGGAGTACGGGATCAGTCCGAGAGTGGGCTACAAGTGGAAGAACCGCCTTCTTGAAGAGGGGATGGGGAGGATGGAGGAGCGTAGTCGTCGCCCCAAGACCTCTCCCCAAGAACTCAATGAGGATATCGTCTGTGAGATGGTGAAGTTGCGGATGAAGCACATGCACTGGGGAGCACGCAAGTTGCAGGAGATTTACCGAAGGAGGCATGGGCAGACACCGAGTGAGAGCAGCTTCAAGCGGGTCTTTGAGAAGACCGGCTTGGTCGAGAAGCGGCGCAAGCGAAGAGCATCGCTGGGAGGTAGCATCGGAGATGGTTCTTCGCTGTTTTCAGTGGGTGAGGTTGGTAAGAAGGTGGGATGACACCAGAAAAGCTATTTCACGAGTTGCTTGGTTTGGGGATGAGTTGGGAGGTAAGGGGATGCGAATTTGATCGGGAGAGCGGGGTGGTGAAGTTGGAGATAGCAGAGACCAAGCAACTATGGGATCGGGAGCGAAGTCCGGAGGTTGGGGTGGAGTGCCCCCGTTTTTCGTACCAGGTGCTATGAGAGACTTGGTTGTGTTGTTGGGGTTTGATTGCTGCCTTGCGGAGCTGAGGCCGTAGGCCGAAGCGTAGCGAGGCAGCGTGCGCCGAACTCCGCCGGGCTGAGTATTCCCAGTG